>CP019155.1:0-300000 GCA_002844335.1 Haloarcula taiwanensis | reverse complement strand
TGCCCCCGGTTGTCGGGGTCGACACCGAACGCCGGATACTCCGGGTCGCGGTCGCCCGAGGCAACACCAAGCACGAGACGGCCGTCGGAGAGCCGGTCGACAGATGCGGCCGACTTCGCCACGTGGATGGGATGGCGAAGCGGGAGCACGATACTCGCGGTACCGAGCGCCACCGACTCAGTGTGAGCACCGATGTGAGACAGCAGCGACCATGGGTCGAAGGCCCCGCCTGCGTCCCCAAATCGCGGCCAGTACGTCGGCACATCTCGTGCCCAGAGCGCGTCGAAACCAACCGCTTCGGCGTGGCTTGCGAGCCGGAGTTCCGCGTCGATATCCGGCGTCGACTCCTGTTCGCCTGTGAGCGGGAATCCGAGACCGAACGAGAGTCCATCCTGCTCGTACAGTCGGCGATAGCCGGCGTTCGCGTGGTCCACAGCAGTCATCAGGGTCCTTTCACGCTGGAGCCGTATTTGCACACGGGTGGGTTGCCCACTACGGCCCGTCGTCAGGGGTATCAACCGTCACTGTTCCGCCCCGTTCGTTTCGTGGGAGCTGCCAGTCGATATTTTCCGCGCGCTTCGGGAACGACGGCTTCGCAACGACTTCCAGCGTGCGGTCGGCGGCCGCCGACGTAACGGGCGCAGCAATCATCAGTCGGGCCACGTCGGCCCGCGAGACGCTGCCCCAGAGCTTCGCTCCGGGCTCGGCGACGGAGACGGTGTCAGTTCGCGGCCCGTTCGTGAGCAGGCCCGGTCGGAGGACCGTGTGCCGAACCGGGGCCTCGCGGATCGCGGCCTCGGCTTCTGCTTTGGCTCGTTGAATCGGCTGAATGACGACATCAAACGCCGCTGCGAGCGGACTGGCTGGCTCGTCACCGACGCCGATAGCGGATTCCATGACGAACGCCTCGACGCCGGCGTCGACAGCCGCATCGAGCAGATTGATCGTCCCCGCGCCGTCGACGTACTCGTCCCGGGACCAGACGTCCGTGATGTTCGAGCCGACCGCGCTCAGGACGACATCAACGTCAGAGA
This sequence comes from Haloarcula taiwanensis, assembly GCA_002844335.1. Lineage (NCBI taxonomy): Archaea > Methanobacteriati > Methanobacteriota > Halobacteria > Halobacteriales > Haloarculaceae > Haloarcula > Haloarcula taiwanensis. The sequence continues at coordinate 298,966 of CP019155.1, read as the reverse complement.
GCGCATCGGTCAGCGCAGTCGGGTTCAGCAAATCGTCGACGACAACCTCGTCAGCGCCGGCCGCCTGCAGGTCGTCTGTTTTTGCCGGTGTGCTGGTCAGTGCCCGGACCGTCGGCACGCGCGAACTGAGCAATCGGAGCGTCGCTCGCCCGGTTCCGCCGCTGGCTCCGGCGACAAACACGGTCTGCACATCAGAAGGGTCCATGTCATAGCTAGGGGCTGCCCGTACATGATTGGCCGGGCCTGTGTCACCTGTCGACTTGCTCAGTCGTCACACGGCGGCGTCTGCTTTGGGGCGGTGTCCTCGAACCGACGATAGAGCCTGCGCAGTTCCATCCGAATCGTCACACGCTCGATGAGAGCAAAGCCCGCAACGACGACGAGGAAGCCCACGAACGTCCACAGCGACACCGACGAGCCAAGTAGTACCCATCCCATGAGCGCGGCGAAGATCGGGACGACATACGCGACCAGATTCGCGCGAACCGGGCCGATGCGTTTGATGAGGCCGAAGTAGATGGCGTACGCGACCGCTGTCGACGGGATGCCCACAGCGACGATGCTCGCAATCGTTGCAGGCCCGATGCCGATCACGGCTGTGGGCGGCTCCCCGACCAGCAGGCTCGCAATGTGGAGGAGTACCGCACCGACGGCCATCGCCCACGCCGTCAGCGGTGTACTGTCCATCTGCGGGCTGACACGCTGGAGGAGGACGCTGCCCAGAGCAACGGCCGCGGCCGCACCGAGGACCAGAAGTTGCCCGATAGCGCTCGCATCAGTGAACGTCGACGGCGACGGCTGCACGATGATGATGACGCCGCTCAGCGCGATTCCGATACCGACCGCACCGAGCCACGACAGGCGGTCGCCCAGCAGCCACCAGGCGAACACGGGGGCAAGTATCGGGTTCAGGCCGTACATAACAGACGCCGCCGCGGGCGTCGTCGTGCCTTGACCGAGGAACAACAATCCGTTGTTGAGCGCGATGAGGAACAGCGCCGCCATCCCGATTCCCACGAAGTCGCCGCGAGTCTGCGGTAACCACGTCGACCGGGGCCGGGTAGCGACGATGTAGCCAAGCAGCGTCACCGCTGCCAGGTCAAACCGGAGGCCGGCAAACAGCACCGGTGGCAGCTCACGGAGTCCGGTTTTTATCGCGACGAACGAACCGCCAAACAGTACCGCAAGCAGGACAAACAGCGCACTGTCACGATAGCGGGCCGGGATTGAGGGGCGCTCAGTGACCGCGGACCGCAGCATAGGCCAGGTCAGTTGGACCACCCATTAAAACGAAAATATCTCATTACCTGTTCAATGGGTCGAAATGTGAAGAGGGCTGTGGGAGACGTGGTGTCACGGACCGACAGCCGATTTGGACTTCCCGACCAGGAAACGCCGGCGTCGACTCAGTCCCACGCGGCAGGCGCGAAGTCCGGGTCAACGCGTCGGTCGACAGTATCGATACTGTCGATACGGTCGATTTCGGCGTCCGTCAGCGACAGGTCGAGGCTCGTCAGGTTGTCGGTGATGTGAGCTTCGCTCGTGGCCTTCGGAATCGCCGTCACGCCCTTCTCGCGGAGCCAGGCGAGGCTGACCTGCGCCTCGCTGGCGTCGTGGTCGTCGGCGATGGCTTCGATGACATCGTGGCCGAACACCTCACCGCGTGCCAGCGGGGAGTACGCGACCAGTTCGTAGTCCTGTTCGGCCGCGTGCTCGCGCAGCTCCGACTGCTGGAGGAACGGATGGACCTCGACCTGATTTGCGAACACCGGCGCGTCGAGGACGTCCATCGCCGTTTCGACGTGGTTCGGTTCGAAGTTCGAGACGCCGACGTTGTCGATGAGGCCGCGGTCGACGAGTTCATCGAACGCCGGGAGTGTGTCCTCAGGTTCGTACTCGCGTGCCGGCCAGTGGACGTACAGCAGGTCAACAGAATCGACACCGAGTTTGTCGAGGCTCTCCTCGGTCGTTTCTATCACGTCGTCGTGTGTGAGATTCGAGATCCATACTTTCGTCGCCAGAAAAATATCGTCACGCTCGACGTCAGCCGCGGCAATTCCGTCACCAACGGCGCTTTCGTTGTCGTAGACCTGTGCAGTGTCGATATGTCGGTAGCCGGCTTCCAGAGCCGTCCGAACGCTCTCAGCACACTGTTCTGCGTCGTCGTTCTGCCAGGTGCCGAGACCGAGCATCGGCATGCCGCTCGCTCGCGGGCCGCCTGTCGGGGACTGTTGTTTCGTCATATCCGATATCCGGTGCTTGCGACTTTAAGACGTTTTGAAGACGGCGTGGAAAACCGCCTGTGTAACGGGGGCGCGGGCATTCAGAACCCATAGGTCCCGAACAGCCAGAGCGCGGCGACGGGCGACGCAGCGAGGAGAACGCCGAGGACCACCGTCCCGAGGACCGCGTTCAGCCCTATCTCGGCGAGCGGGCTGTCGTATCGCCACAGCTGAACGACGACGTAGACGGCGGCGACGGCCGCGCCGCCGAGCGTCAGGAACGGCGGAACCCCGAGCCCCGGAAACTGTACCGCCTGTAGTGGGTTCGAGCCGCTCGAAACCGCGAAGTCGATGCCGACGGCGACAGCGCCGACGGCGGTGGCTGCGACGACGTACGAGACGCCGGCGACGGCGTGGCGGAGCGCCGCGGTTGGCGAGAACGGCTCGCCGGCGGCCGGAGCCGCGTAGCTCCCCAGTCCGGCGTAGGGGAACGGAACGGTCAGGACGGCAACGGCGACGGCGTACGGGAGGACCGACGAGACGGCGACGATGAGTACTGCTACGGTCAGCGCGTACGTGCGGGCGGTCGCTTCCCCGAGCACCAGCGGCGGGACGAGAGTTACGGTACCCGCAACCAGAGCGAACAGACAGATGGGGAGAGAGTAGGGCCGGAACCGTCCGACGTAGCGCTGGAGGGACACGTCGGAGCGGTTCCGTACCCAGCTGTATAGGTGTTGCTACCCCGCGTAGAAAGCGGAAACGAGGCCCCGGCATCATCAGCCAGACTGTTTATACGGCCGGGCAGATTTGACCCTGTATGACAGACTTCGGACTACAGGTGCGGATGCTGGTGGTCGGTGCGATTCTGTTCGCGTTCTACGTGTTCGCCGGCACGGCGCTGTCGGTGCTGTTGGGCCTGCCGCTCGTCCCGGTGCTTCTCGTCGGCATCCTCGTCGTGCCAGCGATCCAGTACAAGCTCGGGAAGTGGCTGGCGCTCCGTGGTGCGGAGGATATGCCGGACGACCAGCGGTTCGGCTACGTTCACCAGATGGTTCGCCGGCTCTGCAGAGACATGAATGTCGAGGAGCCACGGCTGATGGTGATGGACATGGGCGTCCCCAACGCCTTTGCGGTTGGGCGGAAGGGTGCAGGCGTCGTCGTCGTGTCGAGCGAGCTGCTGCAGCTCCTCGACGATGATGAACTGGAAGGTGTCATCGCACACGAACTGGCCCACATCAAGAACCGGGACGTCATCACGATGGTCGTGGGCCAGTCCATCGGGATGCTCGTCGGCTACGTCGCCTACTTCGCGGTGCTGTTCGGCGGCGAGCGCAACATCGGCTCCTGGCTCCTGGCGATGGTCGCCTCCTCGCTGGCGAACGGGCTGGTCATGGTGTTCGTGCTTGCCATCTCCCGCTACCGCGAGTACGTCGCCGACGCGGACGCTCGCCGCGCTATCGGCACCGGCGAGCCGCTGGCCCGGGCGCTCGAAAAGATTTCTCGCGGTGCCGAAGGACGCGAATCGACAGTCGAGGACAGCATGAACGCCCTCTGTATCTTCAACGCCGACAAGGGGCTGTTCGAGCGGCTGTTCTCGACCCACCCGCCGACGGAGAAGCGCATCCAGCGGCTCCGGTCTTGAGCGCTGACGGGTCGACCGTCTTCTTCGAATCACCGACACTGTCTCGGAGGTCTCGCGGTCTGATTGTGTTAGCGAATGTCGACAGAGAGATAGCTGCTAACTGGCCGTTTATCAGCATCGAGCCGAAAGTAACGCTATGTCCGACACGATGCAAGCGGCGGTTGTGCCTGAGCCAGGGGCAGACTTCGAGGTCGTCGAGCGGGACATCCCCGACCCGGACGACGGCGAGGTACGAGTCGCAGTGGACGCCTGTGGCATCTGTCACAGCGACGTGTACGCGAAAGAAGGGACCTATCCGGGCGTCTCCTATCCGCGGGTTCCCGGCCACGAGGTGGCGGGTCGCATCGACGCCGTCGGCGACGCTGTCGACGCCTGGGACGTGGGCGACAGGGTCGGCGTCGGCTGGCACGGCGGCCACTGTTCGACGTGTGATCAGTGTCGCCGGGGGAACTTCCTCCAGTGTGAAAACGGCGACATTACCGGGCTAAGCTACGACGGTGGGTACGCGGAGTACATGACCGCACCATCGGAGGCGCTCGCGAAGATTCCGGAATCACTTGATGCGGCGGCCGCGGCACCACTGCTCTGTGCGGGCGTGACAACGTTCAACGCGCTCCGAAACAGTGATGCGAACGTCGGTGACCTCGTCGCCGTGCAGGGTGTCGGCGGCCTCGGTCACCTCGGCATCCAGTATGCACACGCAGCCGGCTTCGAGACGGCCGCCATCTCCCGGACGCCGGAGAAGGAATCGCTAGCGAAAGAGCTGGGAGCCGACCACTTCATCGACGCGGCGGAGACGGATGCCGGCCAGCGACTGCAAGAGCTGGGCGGGGCCGACGTGGTGCTGGCGACGGCACCATCGAGTGACGCGATCAGTTCAATCGTCAGCGGAGTCGGTGTCGATGGCTCTGTCGTCGTCGTCGGTGTTCCCGGCGAGCCAGTTGAAGTGAGCGCACAGCAACTCGTCCAGAGTCGGGGCGCTGTCGAGGGCTGGGCCTCCGGACACGCACGGGACTCACAGGACACGCTGGAGTTCAGTTCGCTCCGCGACATCGCGCCGGAGATAGAGACCTACCCGCTCGAGGATGTTAGTGAAGCGTACGGGCGGATGATCGACAACGAAGCGCGGTTCCGAGCCGTGCTTGAACTGTAATCAGGCAGGTCCAGTACCGGCTGGAGCGGGGCTCTGGCGTACGGTCATAGTTACGATCCCGCTTCCCGTCGTGATTTACCGGAGAGCAACGCCTTTGTCCGTGGGTCAAGAACCCGTATTCAATGGACGGCACCGCCGACGACCGCGTCTATTACGTCATCAGCGACCTTCACATCGGCGGCGACGAGCAGCTAGAGGAAGTGGAATTTCTCGACGAACTGCTCGATTTTCTGACCCGGTTAGAAACCACCGACGAGGACGCCGAGTTGCTCATTAACGGAGACGCGTTCGGGCTATGGGAGTTTACCGGTATGTCGGGACTGGAGAAGTTCGACGCCCTCGAAGAGACCTATCCGACCCTGTTCGAGCAGTTGCGAAAGACCGGCGAGAACATCGAAATAACCCTGATTCCGGGGAATCACGACCACGAACTCGCAGCCTACGACGAGTACGTGGAGCGGTTCGCGGCGTACAACGTCACTCTCGTCCAGTCGAAGTCGGTTACCCGGCCGGTTGGTGACAAGGCCATCCACCTCGAACACGGTAATCAGCAGGACCCAAACAACCGTATCGAGGACTGGGGCGACACCAACGTGACGCCGCTTGGCTACTACTACAACACACTTGTCACGAGCCGGGCCGGTCAGCTCTCAGACCGGGGCCGGTACAACTGGCTCAAGGATGTCCAGGCTGTGACGCCGACGGAGCGGGTTCCGGTGTGGATGCTCTCGAAGTACTTCTATCGCGAGATGAACCCCTTGCTTCGGTATGCGCTGGTACCGTTCCTCTTGCTGTTCAATATCAGCGCACTCCTGGCGATTCTGGCAGCGCTGAATCTCCTCGGCGTCTGGTCCGCGCCGGTCGAAACGACGACATCGTTTCTGGGCCAGTTCGGTACGGTCGGCACCGCCATCTGGGTGCTGCTTGTCGTGAATGCGTCGCTCGCCGGCCTTCTGCTGCTCGTTGGCATCCCGTTGTATCTGCTGCGCCGGGACATCAAGAAGACAATCAACCGCTTCGGGGTCTTCGAAACTGACCTGACAGTCGACACCCAGACGCCATACAGGGAAGCCGCCCAGGAAGTGTTCGAAGAAAAGGAAGACGTTGTTGTCTTCTGCTACGGCCACACACACCGGCCGAGCGTACAGTCGGTCGACGGCGGCTTGGTCGTCAACACCGGGACCTGGCTCAAACGCCTTCACCGTCGGGACGGCATTATCGGGCTTCTGCCCCCGGTGTTTTACCCCTCCTACCAGCTCTGTGCGGTGCGCATCACCGCCGAAGGCAGGCAGGTGGTCGTCGATTACGAGGAGGTTCAGAAACCGAGTCCCAGCCCGGAGGAGTTGACACTCACCGAGCGGCTGCTGACAGTCGGTCGGAGACCCAACCCCGAGCTTCCGGAGCGTGCGGTCGTAGAAACCGAGCAGTCGGTGCCTCCGCCGGAGCCTGCTGAGTGAAAATTAGACCGAACGAAGCGCGATGGCTGCGGCAGTGAACCGATAGAGCGGAGTCTCGGCACCGCATTGTTGCTGAGTCTACTGAGAGGGGTCCGTTCATACCTTCGTGTGTGATTGAGACCTATCGAGCGTCTGACGCCGGGTAAGCGTTCGCTCCCGAAACGGAGATTCGTGCAGAAAAGTCTATTACATACGACTGTAATGGCTACGTATGAGCAATACCGCGGACGATGGTCAGGCTGACGGGTCGCCACCGTCCACGGCAGAGTTCACACCGGAGCGAGTGCTCTCGGTGTTTCAAGACCGGACGGACCAAGCGAAGCCGTTGACGGCAACCGATGTGATGGACGCGCTCGGCTGTTCCCGGAAGACGGCACACAACAAGCTCGACATACTCGTGGAGCGAGGGGAGCTGGAAACGCGAAAAGTCGGCGCACGGAGTCGGGTCTGGTGGATCCCGTTCTCCCAGCTCGTCGGCCCAGGCACGGAACCACAACGGGACCGCGAGCCACCAGTCGAGCACAGTATCGCCGATGCGGACCTACCGGGGACGGGGGATACACTGGACGACCGACGTACGGCGTTGCGGGCCGCGTACGATTATCTTCGTGAAAACCCTGATACCGATGCCGGAAAACTCATTACCGAGGTGTTTCAGGAACATCCGGCGGGCTACAAAACCGCTGACGAGTGGTGGGACGCAATCGGACCCGCTCTAGAGGACCTCCCACAGGTTGACCTGGCTGCCGACCACGAGCACGTCTGGCACTACGTCGGTGGGTGAGTTCATCGATGCCAGAGGAAAAGCCGACGGAACAGTCGGACGTAGCAGACGAGACGGAGTCAGAGACAGAGGAGGTGTACGCCTCTCGCAAAGAGCAGCGGTATCCTATCTCATCGTACACCCCGGTCGCATACGACAATCTCGAAGCGGCACCGGAGAGTGATGCCCATCCGGACACGGGAACAGGCGGGCGGTTCAGAGAACTCTCGTTGCCGAAGGTGCCGAAGCTCCGCCACGTCGTCGGCCCCAGCGCAATCATGCTCGGGGCGTCGCTCGGGAGCGGTGAAACGCTGTTCTGGCCGCATCTGGTCGCCAGCTACGGGTGGGGACTGTACTGGCTGTTCCTCGTGGCTGTCAGCCTCCACTTTATCATCAACACCGAGATACAGCGGTGGACACTTGCGACCGGTGAGAGCGTGTTTCGGGCGTTCGAGCGGGTTCATCCGGTCCTCCCGCTGGCCATGCTACTGGGCGGGTTCGTCAGTCTCGGCTGGCCGGGCTGGGCCGCAAGCGCCGCACGAATCGGGGCCGAAGGGCTCGCACTCGGTACGTATGACTTCGCCGGCGTCGACATCGTCGGCTGGCGACTGTTCGGTATCGGGCTCATGGTGTTCATCTGGATTACCTACCAGGTGACGCCGCTGATGTACAATGTCGTCGAGAGCCTCCAGCTTGTTCTGGTGGCACTGTCCATCGCGTTTACACTGTTGCTGTTCGTGCTCATCGGGTCAGTGGACGTGCTGTTTGGCGTTCCAGGAAGTCTGACAGAAGTCGGGGACTACTCGCCGGTCGGGACCATCGCCGTGCTGGTCGGGGCGCTGGCCTACGCCGGGGCGGGCGGCTACCTCAACCTCTCACAGAGCCTCTGGATACGCGAGAAAGGGTATGGAATGGGCCGGTATCAGGGCCGGATCAAGAACCCCTTCGCCGGCGACGACCCCGAAACCGTCCACGAAGACGGGTTCACGTTCACCCCGGACACGCAGAACCTCAAACGCTGGCGGGGCTGGTGGCGCGTGACACAGCTCGAACACCTCTTGACCTTCCTGCTTGGTCTCCTTCTGGTCACGACGATACTGGTCGTCATCGCCGTGTCGCAGGCACCGGGGACGACGAGTGACGCAGTAGATATGTGGCTCATCGAGATCGCGCCATCGGTCGGCGGGGTCACGACGAGCGTCATCTACGTCACGCTGTTTCTCGCCCTGTTCACAACCGAATACGCGATCATCGAGTCGTTCGTCCGGAACAGTTCCGATATTATCTACGAGCTGTACGGCCGAGAAGCGGGCTGGAGTCTGCCGCGGCTGTTCTGGGGATTGCTGACTGTCTTCTGTGGCTGGGGCGTGCTCATTCTCAGCCTGCCGATATCGATATCCGACCCCTTCGGACTCCTGGTCGTTGGGGCGGCGATGTCCGGGTTGTTGATGTGGCCCTACATCGTCATCGTACAGCTCGTCAACACGGTCCGGCTCCCGGAGCATACGATGCCGGGCTGGGGGCGCATCGTCGCGATGTGGGTCGCTGCCGCGTTCTTCGGCTATTTCAGCGTCCTCTTGATTGGCACGGGGCTGACGACACGACTGGGATTGCGGGTGTTCACCGTCCAGCCAGCCGTACTCGGCAGTGGACCGGGAGGGTACGTCCTCTGGGCAGTCTTCCTGCTCGTCCAGCTGTACACGATGTATCGAGTCGGACGTGCGAAGGTCGCGGCAGACGGAACGGTCGCTGATGCGGCCGCTGCGAAAGGGTGGTTCTCGTGACCGACGAACTCCGCGTCCACTTGCACTATACGATGCGAGGATCGTACCCGCTTCGGCTGGTCGACGTGTTGTTCTGTACGGAACGAGCCTACTTCGTCGAGTACGATTATCTTACCCCCGTCGACCTGGTGTTCGGATCGCCGGGTCAGCGGGCCGCCGCGTTCGCCTCACGGGTGGTCGAAGAGGGCGTCCCGGCGGCCATCGAGACAGCCGAACAGGTCGACACGCAGTCATACGACACACTCGACAGTGTCGATATCCACACTGGTGGCCGAGTCGGTCGGCCGAAAATCACAGCACGGCCCCGAACAGACTCCGCAACGACTCTTCGCGTCCACGGCCAGTTCGACGCCGAACCGTTCACACAGGCGCTTCGGTCAACGGTAGACGGGCACGACGTCACCGTCAGACAAAGGGACGGTATCGGGTTCTGACTGCAGACGGAGGTATCACCAGGCACCCGGTTACCGCATCGCCGCCGCGACCATCTCGATTGGGTGGGGCGGTTTCGCGTCGCCATCGCCGAAATCGTCTATCTGAGACCGACAGGACGCGCCGGGTGCGACGACCTGTTCGGCCGGCGAGTCATCTATCTGGCCCAGCAAGAGGTCAGCGATGGCCTCGCTCATTGAGTAGTGTTCGGCCTCGTAACCGAAGGAGCCGGCCATGCCACAACAGCCCGAATCCAGCGGGTCCACATCGTAGCCGGCCCGCCGGAGGACGCCGACGGCGTGATGGTCCTTCTTCGTCGCCTTCTGGTGGCAGTGGCCGTGGTACGCTAGCGAGTCGCCAGCGTCACCGAAGGAGATAGCCTCCCCTAGCCGGTACGTGTCGATGTACTCGCAGACGCCGTACGTGTTCTCTGCGACGGCGTCGACGTCGTCGCCGGAAAGGAGGTCCCGATAGTCGACCTGGTACATCACCGCGTCGGAGGGTTCGATAGTGACAACGTCCCAGCCCTCACGGATTCGCGGCGCGAGCGCGTCCACGTTTGCCCGTGCCGTCTCGCGAGCGTGGTCCAGCATACTCTTGGAGAACGCGGGCCGACCGCTGTCTGTCACGTCGTCTGGCATGACGACGTGGACGCCCGCCGCCTCGAGCACTTCTACGGCCGCTTTCCCGACATCGGGGTGGCTGTAGTTCGTGTACGGGTCGGCGAGCAAGAGCGCCTTCCGGTCGGCTCTGCTCGCCGCGACAAGCGCCCCGCCGCGGTCGGCCCACCAGTCCCGGAACGTGGTCCGGTGGAAGGCGGGCAGGGTGCGCTCTTCCGTGATGCCGACCGTTTTCTCCATGAGACGGCCCGCCCCCGGCAGGTCCATCAGCCAGTTCGACACTGGAGCGAATGCACTCCCGAGCGAGAGCACCGTCTCGACGTTGGCGAACAGCCGATCTCGCAGTGAGATGCCCTCGCGCTGGTGGTGTTCGTGGACCACCTCGGCTTTGAGCTTCGCCATGTCGACGCCGCTCGGACAGTCCTTCTTGCAGCCTTTACAGCCGATACAGAGGTCCAGCACCTCGGTGATGAACTCCTCGTCGGTGGGGTCGTCGGGGAGGTCACCGTCCATCGCCGACCGGAGCATGTTGGCCCGGCCGCGGGTGCTGGTGATTTCCTCCTCGGCGGCGCGGTATGTCGGACACATGACGCCGCCGGTGGTCTCCTGGTGGCCGGTACAGCCCGCACACCCGTGACAGAGTTCCACCATCCCCTGGAACCCGTTGTCGTTGTCCCACTCCAGCGTGGGCTCGAAGCCCGCGTCGAAGGCGTAATCGGGGTCGTACCGGAGGTCGTCGGCCGGGTCGTGGTCGCCACAGATGTTCCCCGGGTTCAGCCGCCAGTCGGGGTCGAACGCCGATTTCAGGTCGCGGAACGTTTCCCAGAGGTCGTCGCCGTACAGTTTCCGGTTCCACTGGGTCCGGGCGCGGCCGTCACCGTGTTCGCCGGAGACGGAGCCGTCGTACTGGACGACGAGGTCCGTGATGGCGTCGGAGATGGCCTCCATGGTCTCGATACCGTCCTCGGATTTCAGGTTCAACAGCGGCCTGATGTGCAGGACGCCGGGGCCGGCGTGGGCGTAGTAGGAGGCGAAGGTGTCGTGCTCGTCGAACAACTCCCGGATATCGGCGACGTACTCCGGGAGGTTCTCGGCCGGGACCGCCGTGTCCTCGACGAACGGCCAGTGCTTGTCGTCGCCCGTTCGGGACAGCAGAATCGGCAGCCCGGCTTTGCGCATCTTCCAGAACTTCGCCTGCCGGTCCGCGTCGTACGCCTCCAGCGCGTCGACAGCGTGAACAGGGGCGTCGGTGACGGAAGCGGCCCCGTCACGCGGCGATTCTCGTGCTTCGTAGCCCGGAAGCCGGTCGGCGAGCAGGTCGGCGACTTTCTGGGCCCCGTCGTCTGGCGAATCGGCGTAGAACTCGACGAGCAGCGTCGAGTCGGTCTCCTCGGGGAGCATGCCGACAACGTCAGCGAACTCCGGCGTCTCCGCCGCGAGGTCCAGCAATACGTCGTCCATCACCTCGACGGCCGAGGGGTCGTGGTCCAGAATCGGGTCGACATCCCGCATCGCCGAGATGATATCGTCGTATGTCAGCATGGCGACGGCCGTGGCCTCGGGGACGGGCTCCAGCGAGACCGTCGCCTCCGTGACGACCGCCAGCGTCCCCTCGCTCCCCGCGAGCAGACGGGCGAGGTTGACCTCGCCGCGCTCTCTGGCGTTGTCGACCAGTTCGTCCAGGTTGTACCCGGAGACGTTGCGCTTGAGGTCCGGATACCGGGCGTCTATCGCGTCGGCGTCCTCCGAGATGATCTTAGCGACTTCGGCGTAAATCCGGGTTTCAAGGTCGGCGTCGGGGCCGGCCTCGGCCGCTCGCGCTTCGAGGTCGTCGACGTCGACCCAGCCGAAGGTCGTCCGGGTGCCGTCCGCGAGGACGACCTCACACTCTTCGATATAGGCGTCTGTCTTGCCGTATTTCAGCGAGTGCGCGCCGGTCGTGTTGTTCCCGATTGCACCGCCGAGAACGCTCTTGTCCCCCCACGCAGGGTCCGGCGCAAACTTCAGGCCGTGGGGTTCGAGTCGGTCGTTGAGTCGAGCAATCGTGATGCCTACCTGCGCACGGACCTGTTCGGCCTCCGGGTCAACCGACAGCGGTTCGTCCATGTGCCGCTTGAAATCGAGGACGACCGCCTCGTTTACCGACTGTCCGGCGAGACTGGTCCCGCCGCCCCGTGGGAGGACCGGAATATCCTCCTCGGCGCAGTACTCCATCACCGCGACCACATCGTCGGTCGAGACCGGCGAGACGACGCCGATTGGGAGCTGTTCGTAGGCACTCGCGTCGGTCGCGAACAGTTCCCGGGTGTACGCGTCGAAGCGTACGTCGCCGTCAACGCGGCGCTCTAAGGCCGCAACGAGGTCCGGCCGGTTGACGCTGTCGCCCTGGTAGTCGTAGTTCGCGCTCGGGTCTGTCGCCGGGTCGTGCTGTTGGGGGGGTCGGGAGTCGTATGCCATGAGTAAGAACGGAAGAGGAGTCGAGTTAGAACGCGCCCGGTGCCACGACGTAGGCCAGGATGAGCGTCAGTATGCCCGTGAACACGCCGTAGTACAGTACCGGAATCAGTTCGAGGCGGATGACGCGTCCCTCCTCGCCGATGAGGCCGACCACGGTGAGAGCGGCCACGACGTTGTGAATCGCGATGAGGTTACCGATTGCGCCACCGACCGCCTGTGCGGCGACGATGATCTGCGTCGGCGCACCGATCTGCTGGGCAGCCTGGAACTGGAACAGCCCGAACAGGATGTCGCTGACCGTATTCGAGCCAGCGATGAACGCGCCGAACGCACCGATGAAGCCCGAGAAGAACGGGAACATCTGGCCGGTCGTGTTCGCAGTAATCTCCGACAGCAGTCCGAGCATCCCGGAGTTGATCGGCGCAGTCTCCAGCACGACGGCACTGCCGGTCCGTTGCATGATCATGACCGTGGCAACTGCGAACCACAGCGCGACGACGGCTGGTGCGATGTTTCGGAGTGCCTCACTCCACGAGGCTTTGATACCGTCAGTGTCCATCCCGTGGAGCGCGTAGGTGATCACCGCGACGAGAACGAACAGGCTCCCGGGGAGGTAGAACAACTCGACGCCTTCAGAGAACGGCGTGCCGAGGATGTTGTTCCACATAAGAACGCCGGTGGTCGCCAGGAACTCCTGAACCGGACCGACGACACGAGTCACGACGAGCAGCGCAGCCACGAGGAGGTACGGCAGCCAGGCCATCCCCAGCGACATATCCTGCGAGTGAGATTCTTCGAACGTTGCCGTGCCACCGTCGGCTGCAACCGTGCCTTCCCGGCTGTCGCCCGTAGTGGTGCCGACACCCTCTCCGGGTTCGATGCTACCGATCCAGTGGTCCGGCCACTGGTCCTGTGGACCGAAGTCCCACTCATCGTCGGGAAGGAAGTAGCCAGCTCGGAGCGTCGTCGTAACGACGAGGAGCCCGACCATCGCACCCAGCAGTCCCGGGAACGTTGGACCGAGGAAGTACGCGGTCGCGACGTAGGGGATTGCGAAAGACGCCCACGCGAAGAGACACAGCGGCAGGACTTCGAGCGCGGGCTTAATCGACCGCTCTTCGCCGAAGAAGCGGGTCATCATCGCCACGCCGATAAAGGGGATGGCGATGCCGACGATAGCGTGGATTATCGCCGCCCACACACCGATTTGTGCGACGTACGCGCCGACGCTCTCGAAGCCGCCCTGCTGGACCACCTGCTGTGCCGCACCGGTCCCCTCAGCGAACACCACGTCGCGGAGACCGATAATCAGCGGCGTACCGACCGCGCCGAAGGTGATTGCGAGGATGTTCCCCGTGAGCGCGACGACCACGGCGGCGAGCGGCGGGAAACCGAGGCCGACCAGCAGCGGGCCAACGATAGCCGCTGGCGTCCCGAAGCCGGCTGCACCCTCAATGAACGACCCCATGAGGAACACGAGCAGGATGACCTGTACGCGCCGGTCGTCGCTAATCGAGGAGAACCCAGCATTGATCACCTCGAAGGCACCGGACTGTTTCAGCGTGTACAGGAGGAGTATCGCCCCGAAGACGATAACAAGGATTCTGGTCGCTGTCAGCGCGCCACGTATCGACGCGGCGGCGATGAGCGTCGGCGACATCTGCCAGCCGACGAAGGCGGCGATAGCCGCCACCGCCCACGCGATTGGCATTGTCCGTGTCGCAGGCTGGTACAGGCCAACCATCAGCACCGCAATCGTCGCTAGCGGGAGTAGTGCCATGAGCACCAGTGTGTGCTCAGACATCGCGCGTCACCCCCGAGAAACGATGGCGGGCTCTCATTTCGGAACCACCTCGGTACACAGCTCTATCGGTCGAAACCTTCCGAGACAGCGGTTTCTGATGGAATGCATCAGTCACGTCGTCTAGCAGGGAGTATATATACCTATCTACTGTTTACATTATAGTCTATTCAGATTAGCGTCGAAACGGGAGCGAGAGACGTTGATACAACAAAAATCAGGGAGTGTTTTGTACAAACCTCCGAAATCGGATACAGTCGTGTGTATCCGGTATAGCAGTTCTTTACGCCGGGATTTCACTCGACTGTACTCTTGGTGAAGCGCCATACAGTCGTCTGTATTTGACGGTTTCAGAGCGACATTCGCGGTCCTGTGGATGGGGTTGGAGATCGAGTCGCAGTGGCGCTCAGCGTCGGGGTCGTCATAGCCACTGTCGAGCGGAGCTGGCGCGCGCTCGCGAACCGGACACGCAGCGCTGAGCTACACAGAGAGGTATCTGAGGTGCACAGCGGTACTGTAGAGAGTCCCTCAGCGAACAGTCGCGGAGACGAGACCGTATCGCGTTCGCTCGTCGTACGGATTGCCGCTTGGCGAACGCCGTTACGGCGGAGGTGGAAACCACGAGTATGACACGCGTCACAGTCTGGAACGAGTACGTTCACGAGCAGGAACACGAAGCAGTCGCAGACCTGTACCCCGATGGAATTCACGGCGCTATCGCCTCAGCCCTGGAAGAGCGCGGATTCGACGCGGAAACCGCGACACTCCAAGAACCCGAGCACGGTCTCACCGAGGATGTACTGGCAGAAACGGACGTCCTTACCTGGTGGGGACACGCCGCACACGACCAGGTCGCTGACGAAGTGGTCGCCCGGGTGAAAGAGCGGGTCCTCGACGGCATGGGACTCATCGTCCTCCACTCGGGCCACTACTCGAAGATATTCCGCGAGCTGATGGGGACGACCTGCAGCCTGAAGTGGCGCGAGGCCGCCGAAACCGAGCGGTTATGGGTCGTCGAACCCGGCCATCCAATCGCCGATGGGGTCGGCGAGTACATCGAACTCCCGGAGACCGAGATGTACGGCGAGCGCTTCGACATCCCCGCGCCGGACACGCTCGTGTTCAACTCCTGGTTCGAGGGCGGCGAGGTGTTCCGGTCGGGCTGTTGCTACCGCCGCGGCGCAGGTCGTATTTTCTACTTCCGGCCGGGCCACGAGACCTATCCGATTTACCACGACGAAGCTATCCAGCAGGTCCTCGCCAATGCCTGCGAGTGGGCCGCGGCAGGGGACGGACCGGAACCGTCGTTTGGCAACGCCGACCCCATCGAAGACATCGACGAAAGCGACGAGCGGTCGGTCCACTGATTTCAGCCTCGCGTACAGCCGAATCGTGTGTAACAGGTGTTTGATTTCGTTCTATTACATTGTATACGCACAGCAATGGACTCGATGCGGTCACTGTGGAAACACGGGCTGTGGCTTCGCTCGCCACCGTTCAGCACTTCCTGTGTGCTCTACATCGAGCTGTATTCCCGTCTGGAGTGTCGATTCGGGGCGGTCGAACAGCGGCTCAAACGATGTCCCGACCGGCGACAGCACTCGCCATCGGTACGCGCCCCCGGTGCGTTCCGACTCGAATACGACACCATCGCCAATAGAATCGGTAACGACAGCAGGCACGGCACAACACCGGTCAGCCTGCTCGTGATACGTATATACCGTCCTGCTGGCGAGTCGGCAATCAAGGACCTGTGTTCTCGCGTCGCAGAACAGCAGGGTCCGTCGAGACACTCGTTACAGCGTTCAGCATCGAGAAACACGTCATCGAACGCAGCGATGGCGTCAGCGGGACCGTCAACATGGTTGATACGCCAGAGGGCGTTTTCAGTCACGGTACACGTGGCGTTCCGAAGTCGTACCCTCGGATACTCCTGAAACAGGTCCATCACTGGATCAGCACCCGCAGCGAACCTGAGGGTGAACGCGACCTCCTTCATACCAGCTTCACGGCTCTGTGATGTCATAGTGAATCAGTGGATAATGCTAGCTGTCGTCTTCAGAACCTCAGACCGACTGTAGTGGCTGGTATCGGTCGCAGTAGCGTAGAGTACGCACTTGGTTAGAGTCAGGAGATGTGAGGTTACCTATCGTCGAATACAGTCTGTGTTCGCCGGCCAGTGTCCAGCGACACAGTGTCCGGTGGGTAGTAGTGAGATAGGCCTGCCCGAACTCGCTTCGAGGCCTATGCTTCGGGGCCGAACATCTCGTCCGCGTCGGCGGGGGTATCGAAGTCGTGGAAGTGCTCTCCCTTCTCCTTCGTGAGGATATTCAGCGCTGCGGCCGCGCCGTCTCCGGCAGAGATGACGGCCTGCCACTCCTCGGCTCGGACCATACCCCCCGTCGCGTAGGCGTCGTTGACGCTCGTCTCCATCGTCACGTCCACGTCAACGGTATCCTCGTCGGTCATGTCACAGCCGAGCGACGCAGCGAGGTCACGGTTGGCCCCCGTCGCGAGGACGAGATACGCCGCTTGGTACGTGTCATCTTCGGTGGTGACCTCGAATCCGGCGTCAGTTTGCTGTACGTCGGTCACCTCTGTACCCTGCTTTCGGTCGACGCCGAAGCTATCGACCTGTGACCGGGCGGTTTCCATGAACGCGGAGCCGTCTTGGGACCCGACCCCGAGATAGTTGAACAGGTGTGCTTTGTGCATCCACGTCCCGTCAGTGTCGAAGACCGTCGTCTCCAGTCCGTTTTTTTGTGCGAACAGTGCCGCACTCAGGCCGGCGGGGCCGCCGCCGACAATGAGAATGTCTGTCATGTTTCTGCATTTCTATTCGCTCACTGGTAATTGTTTTCATCCAATGAAAGCGGCCAGTCGGATTTGGTGCGCAGTATGAGAACGGTTTTGCACAGCCGACCCGAAGCACGCCCATGCGCGCAGCCATCTACCGTGGCCCCGGTGAGATTACCGTCGAAGAGGTCCCCCGACCAGAGATTGAATCGCCGACCGACGCGATTGTACGCGTGACCCACACCGCTGTCTGTGGCTCCGACCTGTGGTTCTATCGCGGCCAGAGCGACCGTGAGGAAGGGTCACGCGTCGGCCACGAACCGATGGGTATCGTCGAGGAGGTCGGCGACGATGTGCGCTCTGTCGAACCCGGCGACCGGGTGTTCGCCCCGTTCGTTATCAGCTGTGGCCGGTGTGAGTTCTGTCGGAAAGGGCTGCATACGTCCTGTGTCAATGGCGATTCGTGGGGCGGCGAAAACGGCGGCGGGCAGGGTGAGTACGTCCGAGCGCCGGAAGCCGACGGGACGCTGGTCCGCGTTCCCGACCGTCACGCCGACGACGAGGACACGCTGGAAGCGATTCTGCCCCTGACAGATGTTATGGGCACCGGCCACCACGCGGCGGTGAGCGCCGGTGTCAGGGAAGGCGACACCTGTATTGTTGTCGGCGACGGTGCCGTTGGACTGTGCGGGGTGCTGGCGGCACGCCGCTTAGGTGCAGAACGCATCATTGCGATGGGCCACCACGAGGACCGCCTCGAACTCGCCGAGTCGTTCGGTGCGACAGAGACCATCGCCGCACGCGGCCAAGAGGCCGTGGACGCCGCGGACGACCTGACCAACGGCGGGGCAAACCACGTCCTCGAGTGTGTCGGTGCGGCTTCAGCAATGGAGACTGCCATCGATGTCTGTCGCCCGGGCGGGACCGTCGGCTACGTCGGCGTCCCGCACGGGCTCGATGACTCCGGGCTAGATATGTTTTCGCTGTTCGGCGATAATATCGGGCTCAACGGCGGCGTCGCACCGGTTCGTGCCTACGCTGACGACCTGCTGGCCGATGTGTTGCAGGGCACGCTTGACCCGTCGCCGATCTTCACGAAAACAGTCGATCTCGACGGTGTTCCCGAGGGATATCGGGCGATGGACGAGCGCGAGGCGATCAAGGTTCTCGTCAAGTTGTAGTCGGTCTGTGGTGACTGACAGTCATGCGAACCGCGGGATGATTCGCTAAACGGTACGGCTAGTTCTAGACGACTCACACGGCCGAAGCTCCGGCACAAACGATGTGCTCCTGTGGCGAGTTCCCCGTAATCGACAGACCCAGCTAGACGAGCTTTCCACACGAACGACAGCGCGGGCGGTCAGCCGAGGGGTCATACGCCAGCGCAACGTCGTTGCAATGACGGCAGTATCGGTCGGAGCCAGTGGTGTAGGAATGCGTGTTCCCTTCGTGTACTAACATATGTGAGATGATGGCATGGTGGTATAAATTCTTTCTGGACAAACAGACTGTTATACCCTTATATACCATATATACTGGCAGTGATTGCTATAGTTGTAGACCATTCATCCAGATATGTGGGTATCGATCTCAATACAGTTACGCAAGCCGGTTCTAAGAGTGTGGGGGAGAGCGGTTAGATTTCGCCGTTGATGATGGCTGCCACTCGCTGTCGGTCGAACAGTTGCTCCTGGTCCGAGGTAGTACCGAGGCCGTGCCACTCGCCGAACGTCTCAGGGTAGAACTGTTTGGCGGCGGCTTCCGTCTGAAACAGATTAATAATTGGTCCCTGATACGAAGTCCCACCGCGGTAGAGTCGGTCATTCTGAACCGCTGAGAGTTGCTGACCAATAGGGTCTTCTCGCATCGTGGCCATTCGGTCCTCGAACTCCTCGGTCGAAACGTGCGAGAAGCCGTACTGGAACAGGAGGATGTCGGGGTCGACATCGAGGAGTTGCTCGTAGTCCCACTCGGCGTAGCTCCCGTCGATAACTTCGTCGAACGCACCGCGCATCCCAAGGTCACGGTACTGCTTGTGCCCGTTTCCATCGTGGACGGGATAAGCGTAGAACGACCCGCCTTCGAAGTCGGAGTTGATCGAGAGCAGACCGACTGTTGGCCGTTCGTTTTCAGGCGGCAGCCCGTTATTGATTTCAGTGAGCAGCGAATCGTGGAGGTCAGCAAACGCCGCGTAGCGTTCGCGTTCCTGGAACGCATCGGCGATTCGGTCGAAGGCCTCGTACAGCGAGTAGTACCGGTAATCGTGCCAGTCGTCGTTCCGTCGCCGGATGCTGTTCCCGACGATCGGGCCGATGTTGGTTCTGACCTCAGTGAAGTCCGAATCGGACCAGGTGTCGTCAAGCACCCGGACGAAGTTCGGGTCAAACAGGTGGACATCAGAGTCCATCTCGTAGAAGGCCTCTTTGCCGATACTCCCGTCGCGCATCAGTTGTGGAATATCATCGAACGTCACGTCGACGTTCGGGATGGCGTCGAAGAACGCCATCGGCCAGTTCTCAGTGAATATCAGCCCCGCAAGACCCTCAAGTTGCCCCAGCGCGATAGCCATGTCCCCGTAGGTGCTGAAGTAGGCCATCCACCGCTCAGGAGCCGAGTCGAACTGTACCTCGCCCATCGGCTCCATCGACACCGTGTACGAGTCCGCTGCAGTCGGTGTCGTCGCGTCGGGGTTTGCAGTAACTGTCGACGCGTCACTGTCTGTCGATTCCGGCGTCGACTGTGAGTCGGCATCGCCGGTACAGCCGGCGAGCAGCCCACCACTGATGACCGCCCCGCCGTATTTCAGATAGTCTCTGCGCGTTCGTGCGTCGGTTGTCGTGTCGTTATCACTCATGCTTCAAATGCTCCGTTGATGATGTCTGCGACCCGCTGGCGGTCGAACAGCTGTTCCTCGGGCGGAATCTCAGGGTACGGCCCCGAAGTGTAGGTCGGCCACTCGCCGAACTGCTCGGGATACAGTTGCTTAGCCGTCATCTCCAGCTGGAAGAGGTGCAGTATCGGGCCCTGATATCTCGCCCCCTGTGGGTAAATCCGGTCGTTCTGTACGGCCGTAATCTCCGACCCGACCGGGTCAGATTTGAACGCTTCCCGTCGCTCCGGAAGGCTCGTACTCGGTTCGAACCCGCCGAGGTGCAAGATTACATCCGGGTCGGCCTCAAGTAGGGTTTCGAAGTCGACCACAGAGTTCGTTTCGACCGACCCCTCGAAGGCGTCTCGTGCCCCGAATGGGCGGGTATGCGCGGTCAGGAATCCGGGGTTGTCAAGCGTATAGGCGTAGATCTCGTCGAGGTCAGCCGCGGCGAGCATCACTGCCGACGGCCGCTCCGACTCGGGCGGCAGATTCGCGTCGATAGTCGAGCGCATCTCGTCGTGGATCGCCGCAAGCGCCTCGTAGCGGGCCTGTTCCTGAAACGCCTCGGCCACGAGTTCGAACTGCTCCCAGAGGGTGTAGTACTCGTAGTCAGCCCACCCGGACGGGGGTTCGGCGTGCCGGTCGCTCAGTGAGTTGCCGAACCATGGTGAGACGTTGGTGGCGACCTCCTCGAAGTCCTCCCGGTCCCAGTTGTCCTGTTTGGCGATCCAGGCCGGGTCTGCCAGATGGATATCGCTGTCCAGTTCGTACAGTTTCTCCTTGCTCGGCTTCCACGAGGAGTACAGTCCGGTCCAGTCCAGCGACACCCCCGGAAGTCGGTCGACGAACTGGTTCCAGAGCCCGTTATAATATTCAGGGGCGTGCATTGCCGTGACGGTATCCCCACGCCCCAGCGCGAATGCCATGTCGGCGTGGTGTGTGAGCCGCGTAAAGACGGTCTCCGGTGGCGAGTCGAAGGTCACCGCTCCCATCGGTGACATCGACACAGAGTACGAACCGTCGACCGTGTGGGTGTCCGTCTCCGCTCCGGACGCCGTTTCTGTGGCCCCCTGCTCGGCGTCACTGGTACATCCCGCAAGCAACCCGGCGGTGAGAACCGTTCCCCCGTACTTCACATACTCTCTCCGCGTCGGTGTCTCGGCGTCTGTAGCGTCGCCAGCCATTATTTTAGGCTGACCTAAAAAACATATAATTGTTCCGATTTGCCGACCCAGAACAGTCGATAGCAAACGCCGTCTAGCGTCCGTTTCAAGATTCCGTCATTCTAACCGCGGTGGCAAGGTGGTCTCTGTAGCTCTATTCGGCAACGACTTCCTCAGCACGGTCCGAGTCGGCAGAATCGTCACCAGCAGTGTGTTCGTCACCGTCGTGGCGGGGACGGATCGGATTCACGCGTGGGCCGTGTGGCGTGGCCGTGACCTCTGCTTCGATCTCGAAAACGTCCGCGAGTAGTTGTTCGGTGACGACATCCTCTGGCCGTCCCCGTGCCTGAATCTCGCCGTCTTTGAGTGCGACCATCCGGTCGGCGAGGCGAGCCGCCTGCTCGATATCGTGCAGGACGACAACGATGGTAATGTCACTCTCGTCCCGGAGCGTTTCGATTATCTCCATCACCTCAAGCTGGTGGTGCAGGTCGAGAAACGTCGTCGGCTCATCGAGCAACAGCACGTCGGTGTCCTGTGCAAGGACCATTGCGATCCAGGCGAGCTGTTTCTGGCCCCCACTGAGGCTGCCGACTTCGCGCTCACGGATGTGTCCACAGCCGGCCAGATCAATCGCCCGCTCGACAGCAGCCTCGTCTTCTTCGGTGACGCTGTCGAAGAACCCGCGGTGTGGGTAGCGACCGTGATACACCAGATCCTCGACCGATATGCTGCTCGGCGACGTACTCTCCTGAGAGAGGAGGCCGAGTTTTCGGGCAATCGCTTTGGTCTCAAGCGTCTGGATGTCTTGTCCGTCGAGCAGTACAGATCCGGCGTCGGGTTGGAGCTGATTTGCGAGCCCTTTCAGCAACGTGCTCTTGCCGGACCCGTTCGGGCCGACGAGCGCTGTCACGGCCCCCGGTTCAGCGGAAATCGACTCGCCGTCGATGACCGGGTCATCCGCACTGGAGTACGAAAGCACCACATCGTCGCCGACCAGCGGCCGGTCCCGGCGGGCTGACTGGGGCCCAGCAGCGGTGTCGTTGGTCGAGGCGATACCGTCCGAGTTCGAGTTGTTCTGTGGCATTAGATCTCACCCATCTGTTCCTGTCGCCGCATCAGATAGAGGAAGTACGGGCCGCCGACGACGCCGGTGACGACGCCGACCGGAACCTGCGCGGGGTTCAGGGCCAGCCGCGCACCGACATCTGCGACGACCATCAGCGCCGGCCCAACGAACACGCAACCGATGAGGAGCCGGCGGTAGTCGCTCCCGACGATGAGTCGGACGATGTGAGGCACTACGAGGCCGAAGAACCCGATGATTCCCGCGACGGAGATCGCCGTGCTGGCCGCCAGAATGGCGACTCCAGAAAGCAGGAACCGAACCCGCTCGACACTCATCCCGAGCGAGCGCGCGGTCTCCTCGCCGAGCAGGAGGAGGTTCAGTTGGCGTGCGCCGGCCAGCGCGAGTAGTGTCGCAGCCATCGTCGGGATGATAGCGATTCGGAACTCTTCCCAGCCGACGCCGGTAAGCGAGCCGGTAATCCATGCCAGTGCTGACTGAACAACGCCCAGATCGTCGGCGAAGAAGAACAGTCCCCGCTGGAGGGAGGTAAACACCATGTTGACGATGACACCGGCAAGGACCAGTCTGACCGGGCTCGTTCCGCCCTTCCACGCGATCATATACACAAGCAGGAACGCGATGGAACCACCGACCGCGGCAAACAGCGGGAGGAACGGGGCGAGACTACTGAACAGAACGAGGGTTAGCAGTACAGTGAGCCCCGCTCCGGAGCTCACGCCCAGGACAAACGGACTTGCCAGCTCGTTTCGTGTCACGGCCTGGAATATCGCTCCGGAGACGGCGAGACACATCCCCGTAAGCACCGCGACGATGACCCGCGGCATCCGGATGTTCCAGACGATGAGTGTCCGTTTCGGTAGTTCGGGGAGCTCGGCACCGAGGAAAAACGACTGCCACGCCTGAACACTGAACCACACCTTCGGATCGAACACGGCCTGCCACGCCTGAAGGATTGTCATCGAATACGCCCCGAAGCTCACCTGGAGCAGGCCAGCCCCAAAGGCGACGGCAATGCTTGCGACACACAGTCCGAACAGGGACCCATCGAGGGTGTCGAGCCAGGATCTGGCTTGCGACCACGCATCGGTAGCGCCCTGTGTCTCACTGGCCATTACTCGCTCACCTCCGCACGTCCGTCGCTCGCGTCGAGGTAGTCCCGGATTGTTTCGTCGTCTATCGCATCGAGGACAGCAGTCTGATCGAGCCCCGAAACGACCGCTTCGGGGTCAAGGTAGCCCGCTAGTGTTTCCTGCCCTGTTTCGGTCCGGGCGGCTATTTCGTCGGGCGTGATATACGACGACCGGCGTTCGTCGATGACCGCCTCACGGACCCGCTGGAACCGCTCCGACTCCGGCGCAACGGGGGCGTCCTCGGCGTACCGGTCGTCGAAATAGTCGACCCAGGTCGCTCGATCAGTCCATTCGTCGTCTAGCTCGGCCTCGCGACGGACCCAGTCCACACCGTCAGCGACAGCCTCCCACCAGCCGTCGTCTATTCGCACATCCGCGATCACCCGGCGGGCGACCCGCGCGCCCCGGCCGGCTGCAATGATCGCCTGCATATCCGCTTCGTCGGACGGTGACGCCACGTAGAGACCCGGAACCGGTGTCGTGCCGTCCGCGTTGGCATACTCACGGTCGAAGGTTTCGCGTTCCTCGCCGTCGTGTTCGTACGTCTCGAACATCGCCGCGTCGTCGTCTAAGCCACGCATGTACTCGCCGTCGTAGCGGGTCGCCGCGATGACACGACGAGTCGTGGCCGTCTCCCCCGCCTGCGTCTGGACTACGAACCCCTCCCCCTCATCGGTTCTGTCAAGCGATTCGACCAACTCGGAGACGACGGTACAGCCAGCGGTCTCAGCATGGTCCTGAATGCGGTCGTACAGCGTGTCGATGTCAATACCGGCCGGGAAACCGAGGTAGTTTTCGAGGTAGGCACAGCGCTTGAGCGACGACCGGCCACAGTCGTAGATTGCCGTATCGAGGTCCGCTCTGGCCGTGAACACACCCGCCGCACACCCCGCCGGACCGCCCCCGACAATAATGACATCCCGGTCGAAGGTCGTCCCCGTTCGGTTCCCGACTGTCACCATAGTCACGACGCTCCGTTCGGTATCCGTGATATCGACAGCCGGCGCGGCAGTTCAGCGGTGTCGATCAGTGCGTCCAACATACTGTTTAGGGCAGCCTAAATGGATAAAGCGTTTTCGAATTTTAGGCAGACCGAACAATATGTGTGTCGTTCACAATTTCCACCAGAGCGGCACGTCCGGTGTGGTCGCTCGAATAGGACGATTTCTCGACCGACGAGCGGCCAGCGGGAGCAGACTCACCGCTAGTAGCGTCAGTTGCCGGTCGCCACTCGAAGTTCGGGAAAGTATCGACCGTGGAAATCAAACGGGGCTGCGTGGGGAAGCGATGCTCTGGCGCGCTCTTCGAACGTCTGGCCGTCGAGTACGAGCAACCGGGACTGGTCGTCTGCCGCGTTCAGCGCAACGACCAGCACCACGCCGTCATCCTCGGTGTCGCCGTCTGGTGCGGGAACAAACACCGGCTCACCGAAGTAGTCCCCACCGTCGTCGAACGTCTCGACAGCACCAGTGTCAGTGTCGAGTTTCAGCACACGACGGGCCCACTCGGTAACGGGGGTGTCCATCCCCATCGCGTACACGTAGCGGTGCGGGCGACACCACCGCGACGGTGAGACAGTCGGAAGTGCGCTGCCGTCGGGGTACAACATCTCTCGCGCCACCGTCGCGTCGGCAGGGCCGTAGCGGGTCACGCCGCTCCCGGTACCGAGAGCGACAGTGAACCGCTCGATGCGGCCGACGATAGCTCCCATCTCGCCCGCACGAAGGTTATCCAGATACAAGGAGTCGATAGTCGTCGCGTCGGGTACTGTTTCGAGATCGAACACGAGTTCCCTGCCGCCGGCTCGCTCGAACGCGTTGACGTGGTGGAAGCCGAACACGGCGTCGGTGACCGGCTCGGCCACGACCGTCCCGGTAGTCCGGTCCATGACGATGATTCGAGTCCCGCGGTCGGGGTCCCACTCGAACTGCTCGATGAAGGGCGCCTGCCGGCCGGGCTTGAGAAACCGTCGCGGGTCGAGTCGGAGCGGGAACTCCGTCAAGACGACGTACCGGGGCGTAAGCGCGAAACTGTGCATGTACGCCGGCCGGTCGGTGTCGACGCTCCCGACGTGTCGTCGGGTCCCGTCGGGCGACATTGCGGTGACGTGGTACTGGCTGGTCCGTCCGAACGCCGTTTCGACGTTGACAAGGACGCCGCTCGTCGGGTCGCGTTTAACATGGGCACAGGAGAGGTGGCCGGTCGGCACGTCGTCGTCGTGTTCGAGGTGACCTGTCGTTTCGAGCGTGTTCGGGTCGAAACGAACCTTCCGGGGCGATTCAGTCAGTGCGAGGTACTCGTCGCCGAACCGCTCGGCGATGATGTTCGTGTTATCGTAGGGGTCGGTCAGGAACGTAGCCAGCCGCGAGCGAAGCGTCGTCTCGCCCGTCGCAAAGCCGCCCTCGAAGTTGCCACTCGTCGCCGCCCTGTACGCGTCCGTCCGGAGGAAGCGGTTCCGATAGTGTACCGCGTCAGTGTCGGGGTCAAAGGTAAACCGGTACAGCATCGCGAACCCGTCGAACCAGTGGTCGACACTGCTACCGTTCGGGAGGGAGAACGCGCCGGGCCCGTTCCGGATGAGGCTGCCGCGGAGCCAGTCCGGGAGGTCACCGGTCACGGAGATGGATGCCGCCGTCTCATCATACAGGGAGTGGAATCCGGGGTGAGAAGCCATACCGGTACATTGGGTGGCAGCGGCTAAGGCCTGACGCCCCTGCTCAGGGGCATCACTCGCGGGTCGTGTACGCGTTCCCGCTGACGACGACGCAATCGTCCCGTGGCCCGTACGGTCGGTACGATGGCGAGTCCGTCCGGCGACGACGGAGCGACCGGAGCACGTCGGCTTTCACCCACGCGAAGCCGACCACGATTACGGCGAAGCCAGCGATGGTCACCGGGCCGAGTGTCTCACCGAGCAGGAGCCAGCCGCTGATGGCCGTCACTGCCGGAACCACGTAGGACACCAGGCTGGTTTCAGCGGCCCCGACTGTGCTGATCAGGCGGAAGTAGAGGAGGAACCCGATTGCGCTGGCCACGATGCCGAGATACGCGATTGCGGCTATCTGTTCGAGCCCGACCGTGACGGTTCCCAGCTGCTCCGATGGCAGCCCCGCGCTGACAGCGTGCAGGATGCCTGCCCCGAGCAGCGTCATCCAGGCCTGCAGGCTCACGAGCGGGAGCGAACTGGTGTAGCGCTCGGTCAGGACTGCGCCGACGGCGAAGGCGACAGCCGAACTGATGAGCAGGGCGACACCGAGCAGCCGACCGCCGACCGCTCCCGGTGTGGGGTTCGCAATGATGACCACACCGATGAACCCACAGACGGTGCCGATGAGTTCGTGTGGTCGAGCCCTGTAGCTCGGTATCAACGTCGATGCGAACGCCGGCGTCACGACCGGCGTGAGACTGAGCAGGATTGCGCCGAAGGAACTCGGGACGTACTGCTGGCCGAGAAACAGAAGCGCGAAGTGTGCCCCGATGAGGACGGTGCCGCCGATGAAAATCAGCGACCAGTCATCGCGAGTCTGTGGACGCAGCGCCCGCCCTCGCCAGAGAGCATAGCCAAGCAGGACGACTGCAGCGATGTCGTGTCGGACAGCTGCCAGCAACACCGGCGGGACGCTTTCGAGACCAGTCTTGATCGCCACAAATGAGAGTCCCCAGATGAGTGCGAGCGCAGCAAACAGCAAGCCGATATATCGTGTCGAGCGTGTCATTCCAGTAGAGACTATCCGTATGTGCTGGAGGAGTATGAAGCTTCTATCGCCACTGTGACGCACACACACGGCCTCTACGGCCCTCCCCGTTGTTCAGAAATTCCCGAAAACAGTGTGTGTCCGCAGTACTATTGCGGCCACTTGTACCGAGACGTATCGTTCTTCTCGGCTCCGGAACACAGAGCTCTCATTCGGTCACCGGACAACCGTTCAGTATACTGTCAGCAACAGCAAAACGAGGATGATGCCCACGTCAGCAGTCCGACGCAGGCAGGGGTCAGCTTGACATCGTGTCGAAATGCCAGCCCGGGTCGGTCCCGGTCTTGTCGATGTACTCGGACCGACACGCGGGACAGCAGTCAGGAACCGCGGATTTGGACCTGGGAACGTACACCGCGCCGTCGCACTCCACACAGGCGTCTGCGACGACAGTCACGCAGTCAGAACAGAGATTGAAGTCGTCGACTGTGAGGTCTCGCAGGGGTTCGAGTTGTTTGTCCAAGAGGTACTCGTCGATAGCCGCCTGACAGTTTTGGCACAGTTGCATAGCGATCCAACTTGATGCATGATACCGTGACACAAATAGCTGCTGCCTGGTTATCGATTGTGAAGTTATCGGTGGATGGGTATTCGATGACGGCACCACCGAGAAGTGACAGATACGAAAAGAGCTACGGGGCACGGAACACGCGAATGGTGTCCCGGGACGTGGGTTCGCGGATTAGCTGCGCGAACCCGAGTTCCGAAAACACCTGCTTCCAGTTGCGGTGATACAGCGGGAACTCGTCGTCGACGTAGCTCACCGCAGTGTCTTCGCGTCCACGCTCGGGGCTGTTCCCCTCGTTTTCGGCGATGATGAGGAGGTCCCCGGCGATACGGGCGATCTCTTCAAACACCCATGCGTCATCGGGGTGGATGTGCTGGAGGGTTTCGACCGAGTAGACGACATCGAAGGCGTCGGCCTCGAACTCGGTGACGATGTCTTCGAGGGCACCGGTATGGAACGTCCCCGAATCCGCGAGCCGAGGGTAGTGCTCAGCCATCACGTCGAAGGATTCGTCGTTGATGTCGATGCCGGTGAGATTCCCGTATCCGTTGGTCTGCAGATGCGCCAAGTGGCGACCCGAGCCACAGCCCAGTTCGATGATTCGGGCGTCGTCGTGGACGTAGTGGTCGAGTACATTGACCAGCGTCTCACTCACCTCGTTCGGTCCGAGTTCAGCGTAGTACTCCGGCGAGAACTTCCCGGAACGGGAGGCCCAGTCGTTGCGAACGTCGTCCGGGTCCATACCTACCGTTCACCGTTGCGGAATAAATGCACCACGAAGTGCGTGCCGGACAGTCGATGGACGCAAGCAAGGACCATCCTTACTGTGATACAGGTGACACTCTATCCAGACTGGGAGCGGGTAGAACTGCCGGTGACGGGCTATGACTCGTACTGGAGCAATCGGTCAGCCCGTGTTTCAAGCTCCGCCTCGTCAATCTCACCCGATGCGTACTGTTGTTTGAGCGTTTCCAGTGAATCCGGCTCGACGGTCGCCTCCCCCTGAAGCTGTACGTACAGCAGAGCACCGACCGCGATAGCAGCGATGATAAATGCTGCGAACAGCAGCCACCAACCGCCCGGGGTCATGCCCATACCCATTCCCCCACCGTGGGGCCCCATCGGTCCGTGCTGGAGTAGTGCAGTTGTTAGTGAAAGCATCTGGGACACCTCTGTTTGTAGATACGAATCTTATGGCATAATTACGTGCGCTGTTTCCCATAGACTGAGAACACAGCGCGGGCGAAAAGCGGCGGCTTCTCCCCTGGGAGAGGAGTCTGTTCCCGGGAGTGTCCGTGGCTCTCAACACCGGTTTCACCCGACGCGGAATTCACGGCCGTGCCAGTCATCGATTCGAAGTTCATACGGCGTCGTCGTGGCTGTATCGTCCCAGCTAACTGGGTTCGGGGCGAACTGTGTGTTGCTGGCCAGCGAGGCAAGGGCCGGCTCTACCTCGTCGTACGTCGCCTCCACCAGTTCACCCGTGACCACGACGCTCCGCCACACCGATTTAGGTTCGGTTTCCTCGTACACGGTGAACCCGACGGTGGCGTCTGCAGTCAGATGCTGGTGTTTCTGGCTATCGTCGCTCTCTGACAGATGAAACGCCAAGCTATCCGTCGCTGGATCGTATCCGAACGCCACCGGGACCGGATACGGGGCCCCCCCAGTTGGACTGGACAGTGCCAGCACGCCGATTCCGTTGTCGGTGAGGACATCAACGACCGCGTCGTCACTTAGTTCTTGCATCCCGAATACAACGTTATCTGGCAACTACTTGGGAATTAGACCGCATTTTCACTCGGTGGGAACGTGAGAGTTACTTTTCAAATAATGGGTAACAGAACAGGTATGGGCACAGACTCGACGGGGGCGTTCGCCGAGTGGGACGAAGAACGGTACAGCACCAATATCGAGCGGTTCGACGAACAGCACAAGCGCCTGTTCGGGCTACTGAACGACCTCCACACTGCAATGAACGAAGGCCACTCGGAGGAGGAGGTCGGTGACATTCTCCGGGAACTGGAACGCTACACCGAGTACCATTTCGGTGACGAAGAGGAGTTCATGCAGAACTGTGGCTACGCCATGGACTGCAGCGACTGTTTCTACAACCACCGTGAAATGCACGAGGAGTTCGCCGACAAAGTGCGAGAACTCCGCGAGAAACACGAAAACGGGGAGTACGTCACGATGGAGGTCCTGACAGTCGCCCGAGACTGGCTGGATGCGCACATCGCCGCCGGCGACGAAGACCAGAACTACGCGGACTACTTCCAGAACGAGGTCAGCGATGACTACGAGTACGAACCCGGGCAGCTATATCAGGACCGCACGGCATCGGAAGACCCGGTCCCAGTTGACCGGCAGAGCGAAGCCGACGGGGTGCGCCTCGACAGCGACATCTACGACGGGGGCTCGCTTTCGGTCCCGGACGGGTCAGTAGCGGCCTGGTTCGAAGATGTCGTTTCGGAGCACGGGGATCGGACCGCGGCGCTCGTCCGAGATGACGGCGAGTTCGTTGAACGGAGTTTCGATGAGCTGGCCGAGCAGGCGAAAGCAGTCGCTGGCGGACTCCTCTCGACGGAACTGCGTCCGGGGGACCGGCTGGCAATCAGAGCACAGTCCCAGTACGAGTGGTCCGTTCTGGACCTGGCCTCTCACTTCGCTGGACTGGTCCCGGTCGCGCTCTACCCGTCTGCGAGCGACGACCGGGCAGCCCAGATTATCGAACGGACTGGCGCAACCGGACTTGTGGCAGCGGGAGACGTGACCGAAGACCTCGCACTGGCCGTCGAAACCGTGCTTGCTTTCGAGGACCTCCCGACAGCTGAGGCGAGAGTGCTTCCCGGCCTACAGACGGACGGTGACGAGGTTGCGACAGTTGCGTTCGACGTGGCATCCCCTGCGGAGAAGGCCGGTTGCGCGCTGACACACCGAAATCTACTGGCGGCCGCAGAGAGCCTCCGAGAGGCGCTTCCCACAGGCCCCGGAGCGACCGGAACGTGTTCGCTCCCACTGGCACACATCTATCAACGCGTCGCGACGTACTACCTCTGGGCGACCGGGAGCGCCGTCGCCTACCTCGGGACCGATGAGTTCGTCGACCAGCTCGCGGCTGTTGCGCCAGATGTGCTCGTCGGTGTCCCGAAGATGTACCAGCAGCTCTACGGAACGATTCAGGACCGTCTCGGCGATATGGGCTGGATGAAACGGAAGGTCGGCGGTCGAGTAGCGTCCTACGGAGAAGGAGTCGTCGAAGGACAGGGGACGCCGCTGAAATACAGAGCCGCCAATCGCCTCGTCTACAAGCCGCTCCGACAAGACGCGGGGTTATCGAACCTCACTTACGCACTCTCCGGGACCGGCCGGCTGGACGACCATCTGCTGTACTTCTTCCGGGGGCTGGGGGTTCCGATATGCGAGCTCTACGGCTCCGTCGGCACAACCGGTGTGGGGGCACTGAACCCGGCAGACTCCTACGTCGAAGGGTCGATTGGGGACCCGATGCCGGGCGTTGAAATCGCCGTCTCCGAAAACAGAGAGCTACTGGTCCGCGGCCCGACCGTCCTCGGCGGCTTCCTCCACGACGACCAGACCGGCGCGCAGACGCTCCGAGACAACTGGTATCACACCGGCGAAGTCGGTGAAGTGGGACCGGACGGCACGCTTTCGCTCGGTGAGTGAGAGCGGCCGTGAAGCCCGTGGCAGTGCAGTCAAGCGGTGCCGCGGTCACACGGGTCAGACGAGGCGAAACCCGAGCGCGACAAGCGGCACAAGGACGAGTAGGTATCCGGCCGCCGAGATCGCCCAGTCGCGTCTGATGTCTGGGACCCGGGCCGACGGCAGCCGGGAGCGTGGGAGGACGGCGAAGACAAAAAAGCCGACCATCAGCGTGTAGAGGACGGCGGCAGCGAGGACCGCTACGACTATCGACGGCCCGCCCAGCAACCCTTCAGTGGTGAAAAGGACCCAGACGAACAGC
This sequence comes from Haloarcula taiwanensis, assembly GCA_002844335.1. NCBI lineage: Archaea > Methanobacteriati > Methanobacteriota > Halobacteria > Halobacteriales > Haloarculaceae > Haloarcula > Haloarcula taiwanensis. Next base: position 267,336 of record CP019155.1, on the reverse strand, counting down.
GGGCCAGTGAGCCAGCCAGCAATATAGTGGACCACGCTCGCGAGCCGCTCGGGGGCGTTCTGCGGGGCGCTATCGGTCAATACACCGGAGGCAATGAACGGCGGCGTTTCGCCTTCCGGCAGTCTGGCCATCACTAGGTCCATCACAACCGTCGCGACGACACCAGCAGCCACGCCGATACCAAACCGGAGTGACACCGTAAGCGCCGTGACAAGAGGTACCGACTCCATGTACTATTGAGTGGACGGACCCGTATTCTGTCTGACGGTTCGGGCCGACAGCGGTACCGATTTATTGGGTGCAAAAGCCTCTAAGGCCGTCCGTCGTAAACAGCGCATGCGCACACAGGATGCGGGACACCGGGCGGCGGCAGTCGCCGCCATCGCTGACCGCGAGTACCGGCGTGCCGGCGACGAATACACGCGGGCAGGCTGGCGTGTTCTTGCGGACCCGCGGGACGGTATCGAGCCGTTCGCGGCCGACGAGAAGGGGTGGGTCGGTGACGGGCTTCAGTACCTCGCGACGAGCGCGGTCTGTTACCGCGTCGCCGGACAGGATACGCGCGCCACACGTCGCGGCGTCGAGGGCGTCGCCGTGGCCAAGGATGTGACCAACGGGCTCGAACATCCGGTTCAGCACGCCTGTCTCAAGGAATTCGTCGCGGACTTCCGGGCGGTCGGGGGCCTCGACGGGGTCGAGACGGCATACCGCGAGGCTGAGGCGGCATACAACGACGCCGGAAGTGCTGTCGACAATCCGCAGGCGTGGGGGACGACGCCCCTGTTCGAGGCCGCTGCGACCCTCATCCAGCATGTCGCTCGTGGCCCGGCTAACGGCGAGATCGCTATTCCCTGGGAAGACCTCCACGGCGCGGACCCAGACGACGCCGGCAGCTTCCTCGCACAGCGAGCCATCGTCAAGCGCCAACGGTTCTCGACTCTCGTCGAGCAGGTGATCAACGACGGCTTCCTCGCCACTCCTCGTGGAACCACGGAGTACGACACTGACCACCACCGCTGTCCGCACTGTGACTCAACAGATGTGAACTGGGTCGCAGAGAGCGTCGTGTGCCTGCGGTGTTCCCGACCAACAGCCGAAACAAACTAAGACACATCGTCTTCCCCCTGAGTATGACGAAACCTCGCAACGCCTCAGCTATAGTTTGATTTTTCAATAGCCGATGCTATCGTTATAATAGTGTCTACTGATTTGCCGCTTGTTCTGGCACTAGTCAGCCTATTCTGAACAGATTTGTATTTATCAGGCCAGCAAGAATTGACGGATGGAGAAAAACACCTATACAAGGACGGCGTCAGTCACGTTGTCGGTTCGGACGACTCGGGCAGTGAAGCCGAATCAGCACGCGCTTCCATCAGCAATCGGCGACTAACAATGTGGTCGACGACAGTGGTGCTGTCGAGAATTTCTGTTTCACCGGCGTGGGTTTCTGGGTCACCGGCGTACCGCCGTATCTTGAACGAATCCATCGCATTCCGGTTCTCCGAGACTGGTTCGATGACTTCGAGATGCTCGCCGGTGACGGAGTTGCGGTAGGTTTCGCCCGTGGCAAAGCCGACAACAGGGACATCCGCCGGCCATTCCCACGAAAACTGCCGAAGATACTGGTCGAACTGCCAGACGAGATGTGCCGGGTCGAGATCGTCGTCAAGCGCACCGACAGTGGCCGATTCAAGTGTCCGGTCCCAGTAGTCGACGACGCATTCCTTGAGGTCGTCTTGCAGACAGTCTTCGACCAGTTTCTGCTCAATCGGATAGCCGATCTCGATGGCAACGATGGCGTGTCTGTCAAGATGGGTGAGACAGCGCTGGCATTCGATCTCGAACACGGACAGGCCGAGCGGGTTATCAGCAGTCAAGTGCGCCAGTTCGTTCCCGCAACTGGGACACCAGAGAAACAAGACCCCGTTGTCCGCACCGGAGAGTTCGCCGAGCACGGTCAGATCATCGAAGGTAGTGTCGGGGTCTGTCATCCGGGTCTCGGATTGCGACTCCGGAACGGGCTCTGCGGCATCGTCCGCGTACTTGGCCAGCTTCCGGTCTTTCAGTAGCGACTTGATAACCGAGTCATGCGAGGAGTGCGACTCTGTATCACGTATTTTCTCTATCTGTTCTTTCGTCCAGTCGCGTACGCGGATAGTTGCCATTTATCACACATCCAGACCAGACTGCAAAAACATTTTCCTTTTATAATGAAGGTTAATCCTCCGAGCGACCACCGAGAGGGTCGTTACTGACTGGTGGCAGTGATACGGCGCTTGATTTCGGCGTTCGAGACACGGATCTGATTGGCAGCGAGCCGATGAGTGACGAGGTCAAGGAGATCAAGCTCCGACAGTAACCTCCGTGCGTGCGTCTGGCTCAACTCAAGACGCTGGGTTACCTCGTCCAGCGAAGTGGCCTGTGTAACGGTCTGTGCGAGCTCAGCCACGGTGACGTCCCGAGAGATACCGAGTCCATCGGCGACGAGATTGTCGTCGCTGTCCTGCGAGTCCGCCTCAGCGAGCAACTCAGCGACAGATCTGGCTCCCAGTCCGTCCGAACTTTCGGCTTGACTGGTGTCGCTCGGCCTGTCGTCAGAAGGGTCTGAGCCACCAGACGGATCAGAATCGGTATCGGAATCATCTTGCACGTCTGCGAGGGTGAGTCCGCCTGCCTGTGGCGTCGTGTCAGTCGGGTCATGGATATCGTACTCTACCATGTACCGACGGACCGTTTCGGAGGTCACATCGGCGTCAAGCGCCTCGGTCATCTCCGGGAACGTATCGCAGGCGTCGTAGGCCGCCCGGAGTGCCTCGGGGTCTTTGTATGCTGGCACGGAGTCCGACTGCGAGAGGGTGTCCGCCAGTTCGTTGGACGTGTCATTCTCCCCCTCTGATGGAACCGGTATGTCGGTTCCGACGGGGACGGTAACAGTCACGTCAATCTCAATCCGTTTATCAGTTACATCGAACTCCTCCGCGTCAACGGATACGTCATCGTGAATCGAGAGTCCACCGAATACCGGCGTTGCGAGCGTCAGGTCGGCGCTGATTTCATCGTTATCCGCGGTCGTCTGACCCTTCACTGAGACCGACTTGACCTCAGTGTCAGACGAGTCGAGGCATTCGAGTACCTGCGTGAAAGTCTCAAAGGCGTCACTAACTACCATATGCCACTCACGCACACAGCCCCACTATTACATATGGGAACCAGAAACATTTGCTACAATATACTGGGTAGACAAATTTGGCCCCTCATCTACGCTAGAGTGGAAATCCCGTGTGTACAGAATGTGCACATTGGCGGTGGAATCAGAATCCCAACCATTGATATACACCCTCAGGGTGTAAATATGTGCGCTGTCGGAGAGGGTCCTTCAGGAGGGATCAGCGGACTAAATTTACACACTTAGGGTGTTATTGAATTGGGTCAAATGACAACAGATGTGAACTACACCGGTCCGACAACGTGGTTATAACCGTTCCCAGAGTTCGGCACTCGCATCGCCGACGGCGGTCATGTCCGAATCGTCGACACCAGCGACGCCTGAGTTCTGGTCGTACACAGGTACCCCGTCGATAATCGTCCGGGTCACATCCCCACGGCTTGCGGCGCTGACAACGTAGTAGGGAGCACTTTCGTCCAACACAGGGTTCGGACCCAGATCCAGCGTGACGAAATCACCGCATTTGCCGACCTCGATACTGCCGACAGCGTCGTCCATCCCCAGCACCGCCGCACTGCCGATTGTCGCCCATTCGAGCGCGGTCGCCATGTCGAAGCCGCTCGGGTTGCGCTGCTTGAGTTTGTGTATGCCGACGGCCGAACGCATGGTCTCGAACATATCCGGATCCCACCCGTCGTCACCGAGTCCGATTGTCAGCTCGTGGGCTTGCATCGTTTCGACATCGGCGATACCGACAGCGTTGTTGATGTTAGAATAGGGGTTGTGAGCGACGCTCACGTCGTTTTCTGCGAGGATTTCGATTTCGGACTCGGTAGAATGGACGCAGTGGGCGGCGATGACTTCGGCGTCAAAAAAGCCCATGTCTTCTAACGCTGGTACCGGTCGTTTGCCGTAGTCGGCAATAGATTCGTGAACGTCGACCAGCCCCTCTTCGAGATGTATCTGGATAGGGCGGTCGTCGTCGGTGGCCCTGTCGACACACTCTCTCACGATGTCTTCGGTGTTGGTGAACAGCGTGTGGAGGCAGTAGTGGCCAGACACGGAGTCGTACCGGTCTTCCGCTTCGTCGATGAATCGCGTATTCTCCGCGATTCCGTCTCTGGCCTGGGCCTCGGAGCTACGGGCTGTCGTCTCGAAGGAAATCATCCCGCGGATCGGCGTCTGTGACACCCCCTCGGCAACGGCATCGAGACCGCCCGGCAGCGTGTTCGGCCCAGAGTAGTTGTCACAGAAGGTAGTGACGCCGCTCTGCAGCATTTCGGCGCAGGAACCCAGTGCGGACAGGCGAGCGCCACGTTCGGTAAACGCCTCGTCGACGTTCCACCAGATGTCGACAAGCGCTTCGTAAAAGCTCTCAGGTGACGCAGCGAGGGGCGCGCCGCGAATCGGGAGCGCGTACATATGAGTATGGCAGTTCACCAGTCCCGGGATGACGACTTCGTCAGTGGCGTCGATCACGTCGGCCCCCGACGCGTAGCCGTCCTCGATAGCGACGATGTCACCGTCCTCGACAACGACGTGTGCCTCCGACCGGACCGTGCGCGCATCGTCCATGGTGATGAGCGTCCCTGCGTTCAGTATCACAGGTTGGCGGTAACCGTCAATCGACTAAAAGCTACTCCGCCCCAGAACAGCCTTAGCAGCCACCGTAGCACAACAAGCGTGTGCGACGGATGTGGCGTCTCACACACCAACTGTTTTCGTCATTCGCCCGGGCTGTTACAGCATGACAGACATTCACATCAAAGATGCACAGGTGGTAACGGCGTCGGGCGTCCGGAGCGGTGAAATCACGATATCCGACGGGACGATAGACGCTGCCGGTCCCGTGTCGTCGGTCCCAGCCCCCAGTGACCCGGATGCTGTCATCGACGCTGACGGCATGGTCGCGCTTCCGGGCGCTATCGACGTACACACGCATATGCACGACGACGAGCTGTTTCCGGACGGGATCGACTTCGCGTCACAGACCGCGAGTGCGGTCGCCGGTGGAGTGACGACGGTCATCGAGTTACCGACACAGACCCCGATCACAACCCCAGATGCACTGCAGGAGAAAGCAGAGACGTGCTCCGCGCTGGCCCACGTCGATTTCGGCCTCGTTGCGGGCAACGTGCAAGACCCTGAAATCGACGTGACCGGCATCATGGACGCCGGAACAGCAGATTTCAAGACATTTACCGCTGACCCGTATCTGGCTGACGACGAAACCATCGCCCGGCTCATGCGGCGTGTCGGCGATGCCGGGGGAACAGTTCGTGTTCACTGCGAGACGCAAGGACTGCTCGACGACGCACGGTCGACTATCGACGGCGACGAACCCGACGTGTACATGGACTCACGACCGCTGGAGGCCGAACTTGACGCGATCTCTCGGGCGGGCTATTTCGCAGAATACGCCGACTGTCCGCTACACGTCGTCCACATCTCAAGTGGGAGCGGTGCGCGCGAAGCCGGGCGCTTCAAATCACGAGCCAACGTTCCAGTTACGCTCGAAACCTGTCCACAGTATCTAGCCTTCTCGAAAGATGACGTTGCCGACAGGGGACCGTTCCTGAAGGTCAATCCCAGCCTCAAATCCGACACCCAGCGGGAGCGGCTCTGGGATGCAGTACAGGACGGGACAATCGACATCATCGGCACGGATCACTTCCCGACCTACCGCGAGACGCGCGAAGCCGGCTGGGAGGATATCTGGGAGCCCTACGCCGGGCTCCCGGGCGTCGAGACGATGGTCGAGTTCCTCGTCAGCGGCGGCGTCCACGAAGGCCGGATATCTTGGCCGCGGCTCCGCGAACTCGTGTGTGCGGCACCGGCCCGGAGCGCTGGGATCTATCCGAAAAAAGGCTCGCTACAGGCCGGAACAGATGCGGACGTGGTACTCATTCGGACTGAAGAGTACGAGGTCACTGCCGACGACCAAACGTTCGTGGGAGACTGGACGCCATACGAAGGACAGCACTGGAACGCGCGTGTGGACACAGTCATTGCCGGCGGTGAGGTTGTCGCAACGGATCACAAGGTCCACTCAACGGCGGGTCGTGGGCAGTTCCTGGACCGCCCGCTGTAACAGTGGTATCATCGTCTGATATGACAAGCGAGTCACGCATTGATGTGTGGTGTGTGAGCTATGTGTGATGGTGTGCCAGTCACGACAGAGGCGATTCGCCTCACAATCGAGTTGGAGCCACAGTACGGTTTTATGCCCGGTTGTACTCAGGATGTGGTATGGGCATGACGCAAGTCACAACCCTCGAGTGTACACTCTGTGGGGCGGAGTACGACCCGAACCAGATCATCTACACCTGTCCCGAACACGAGGGCGTGAAGGGGATACTTGAAGTAACGTACGACTACGATGCGATTGACGACGCGTTCGACGGTGACCTCGGCGGACCGATACCGAGCCAGTGGAAATACGAGGCCTTCCTGCCAGTCGCAGCGGACGCCGATATCGTGACGCTCAACGAGGGCGGGACAGACCTCTTCGACGCGCCGAACCTCAGCGACGCGCTAGGCGTCGAGACGCTTGTCAAAGACGACGGGCGGAATCCAACCGGCTGCTTCAAGGACCGTGCCAGCGCTATCGCTGTCACGAAAGCCAAACACGCCGGTCGGGACATCATCACCTGTGCCTCGACCGGGAACGCCGCCGCGTCGCTGTCGGGCTACGCCGCCCGCGGGGGGATGGACTGCCGTATTTTCGTTCCCGGTGACGCTCCGACAGGAAAGCTCGCACAGCCGCTCGTCTACGGTGCGGACGTACTCGCTGTCAACGGCAGCTACGACGAAGCCTACGACCTCAGCGTCGAGGTCACCGAGAAGTACGGCTGGTACAACCGCAATGCGGCGATCAATCCGTTTCAGGTCGAGGGCAAGCGCACCGTCGGCCACGAACTCGCCGACCAGTCCGTCGCTCGCGGGCACGTCCCGGACTGGGTCGTGTTCTCGATGGGAGACGGCTGCACGATAGCCGGAGCCTGGAAGGGGTTCAAGGAGTTCTACGACCTCGGCTACGTCGACGACCATCCGAAGATGCTTGGCGTCCAGGCTGAGGGGGCGTCAGCCATCCACGACGCCTTCCACGATCACGGGAACATCGACGAAATCGCCGAAACGCTGGCCGATTCAATCGCGGTCGGACGGCCGCGGAACACCATCAAAGCCTGCCGCGCGCTGGAACAGAGCGGCGGAACGAGCGTGCTGGTCTCCGATGAGGAGATTCTAGAGGCCGAAACGTTACTTGGCAGCACCGAAGGGATCTATTCCGAGCCGGCGGGAGCAGCGCCAATTGCCGGCGTCCAGACGGCACTCGACCGGGGTATCATCGAACAGGATGAAACCGTCGTCGTAGTGTCCACTGGTTTCGGCCTGAAGGACACGAAAAGCGCCGAGAAGGCGACCGGTGGAGTAGACCGAATCGACCCCGAAATCGCGGAGGTCGAAGGCCTGTACGGCACGGCCGATGAAGCCGCGGCCGACGACTGACGCTATCGACGGTTGCCCCAACACTGACCAGCACGCTGTCGTTTTACAATCAGACTCGACACACTGGCAAGCCAAGCAGTTGCAGTTCGAAACTGAAGCAGGTCGCATATGCGACAAATATCACCTGTTCGCGAGACATACGAATAGGTATCCCGGGTAAAGTTAAACACATATATTGGTATAAGGATTCTAGTAGGTGGATTGAAAAGACAGGCGGCTGGATGGCGTCCTATGAGCGGTCCGGAGGGAGAACGGCAGTCAGTCGTACTGTACGATATCGAGGATAAACCGCCGTTAGGGAAGGCAATCCCGCTCGGCATCCAGCACGTGCTTGCGATGTTTCTGGGCAACGTCGCGCCCCCGCTCATCCTCGCCGGGGCCGTCGGCTCCGTTACAGGGGAGACGACGTTTCTCGTCCAGATGGCGCTTATCGTCGCCGGCATCGCAACTATTGTTCAGGCGTACCCGGTCGGCCCCGTCGGCGCGCGGCTTCCGGTGGTCATGGGAACCAGTTTCGCGTTTCTCGGCCCGCTCATCGGCATTGGGAACCAGTTCGGTCTCGCCGCCGTCTTCGGCGCGTCGCTGCTTGCTGCGCCGGTCGAAATCATCATGGGCGTTTCGTTCGACCGGTTCAGGCGGTTTTTCCCGCCGCTGGTCACCGGCATCGTCGTGATGCTCATTGGACTGACGCTTATCCCCACGGGAATGAACTACGCCGCGGGCGCGTCGGCCGGCCCGTCAGCTGAGGGATACGGTTCCTTCGTGAACCTCGGCCTGGCGGGGCTCGTTCTGATTGTCACGGTCGGGCTAAACCAGTTCTTCGAGGGGTTTCTCCGCGTCATCAGCGTGTTCGTGGGCATCATCGTTGGGTACGCTGTTGCGCTCGCGCTGGGCGTGGTCGACCTCTCGGCCGTCGCCGCCGCCGGGTGGGTGACGGTCCCGGTCCCGCTCAAGTACGGACTCGCCTTCGAGCCAAGCGCCGTCGTCACCGTGGCGTTCCTCTACATCATCACCGGCATGGAGACAATCGGCGACATCTCGGGGACGGTGTCGGCTACCGGGCGGGACGCCACCCGTGAGGAAATCCGGGGCGGCCTCGTCGCCGACGGCGTGATGAGCGTTTTCGGCGCAGTGTTCAACGCACTCCCGAACACGTCGTTCTCGCAGAACGTCGGCCTGGTGAATTTCACCGGCGTCGCAAGCCGCTACGTCGCCGGCATCGGGGGCGTTGTGCTCCTGGCACTCGGGTTTGTCCCGAAGGTCGGCGCGGTCGTTTCGGCGATGCCTGACGCAGTGCTGGGCGGCGGCGCACTTATTCTGTTTGCGATGATATTCTCCTCGGGAGCGCGCCTCATCACCCAAAATGTCGAACTCGACCATCGTAACTCGACTATCCTCGCAATGTCGATGGCGCTGGGCCTTGGGGTCGCGTTCCGCCCCGAAATCCTCCAGAACTTCCCGTCGGAGGTCCAGACGCTGTTCGGGTCCGCGCTCGTCACCGGCGGGATGGCTGCCCTCGTTCTCAACATCGTGTTCCCGGGTGGGAGCGTCGGGACGGGGCCGACCGAGTACACCGCCGGGCTGGAGCCGAGTCAGGCTGACCCGGGGACCGGCGCGCCGCCGGTCGACGACTGAGCCTACAGGTAGCCGTCGGCGAACTCGTCTATCAGCAGCCGCCGGTCGTCGCCAAGCGGGTAGAGAATCGGACACTGACAGCCGGTCTCGGCGTACTCGCGGACCTTCTCGCGGCACTGTTCGGGCGTCCCGCTGGCGGTGAGCTTGTGGACCACGTCGTCCGGGATGAGGTGCATCCCCTCCTGGATGTCTTCGTGGTCGGCCGGCCACCCGCCGATGGTCTCGCCCACCTCGTCGATGAGGTCCTGGCTGACGCCGCTCGCTTTCATGATGTGGGGCTGTTGCCCGAGGTACTGCGTGATGAGTTCGCGGGCGTTGTCCAGGGCCGTCTCCTCGTCGTGGTCCATCGAGCAGACGACCAGCTGTGGCCGGTCGATGTCCTCCAGCGTCCGGCCGCCGCGCTCGGCACCGGTCTCTAGGGCGTCGAGGGCCTTCTCGTTGTACTCGGGGCTGACGAGGTAGTTCAACAGCGCGCCGTCAGCGAAGTGACCGGTGAGTTCCAGCATCTTGAACCCGGTCCCGCCGACGTAGACGGGCACGGTGCGTGGCCCGTCGTCGCCGTGAACGACGTCCAGTTCCACGTCGCGCATCTGGACGAACTCGCCGTCGTAGGTGACGTTCTCCATGTCGAGCAGGTCTTGCGTCACCTCGACGCATTCCCGCATCGCCCGCAGTGCGCCGCTGCGGTCGATGCCGACCTTCTCGGCCAGCGGATCCCACCAGGCCCCGATACCGCACATGATGCGGTCCGGGCCGGCGAGTTCCTCCAGCGTGCTCATCGACTGCGCTATCAGCGCCGTGTTGCGCGTCCAGTTGTTGATGACACCGGTCCCGAGTTTGATGTCGTCGGTGACCGCAGCGTACGCCCCGAGTGGGGACACGGCGTCGCGTGCGAGTCGCGATTCTGCTTGCCAGATCTCGTCGATGCCCTGCTCTTCTGCGTACTGCACGAGTTCCACGTTCTCTTCTAGCGAGTGTTTGTCCTGTAAGTAGAGACCGACACGGTCGCCTCTCTCGAAGACCTGATTGGCGCTCATGAGACATGCTGAATTCTCCGAATATGGATAAATAGATTGGCCACACACACGGTCTGTGGAAGGTGTGGCCGCCGATACTGGCGCGCGTCGCGGACCGGTTAGTCCGTCTCGCGGCTATAGGACTGCAACAGCGCCGACGGGACCGCGAGCTGGTCGCTTTTCGTCCGGATGACGGCGTAGGCCAGCACAATAATCGTCGCCAGGTAGGGGTACGTCCCCATGATCTGTGGCGTCATGAGGAACTCGACGATTGGGTTGATGACCCCGGCGAGCGGCGCGTCAGGACCCAGCGTCAGCGAGATGGACTGCGAGCGAATGCGCAACGCGTCGAGCAGTCCGAACAGGTACGCCCCCACGAGCATCCGGCGGGGCCGCCACTGGGCGAAGATGACCAGTGCGACGGCAATCCAGCCCCGGCCCGCGGTCATGCCGGGGACCCAGAGCTGCGAGAAGGCCAGCGAGAGGTGTGCGCCCGCCGCGCCAGCAAACCCGCCACCGATAAGCACCGCGAGATACCGCAGCCTGAACACGGACACGCCCATCGTGTCCGCCATCTCCGGGTCCTCGCCGACGGCTATCATCTCCAGCCCCAGGTTCGAGTGGTGCAGGAAGTACCAGACCACGACCAGCAGGCCGAGTGCGAGGTAGTCCGTCGCCGTGCTCCGGAAGAGCGCCTCGCCGACGACCGGGACGCCGACGAGGTACTGCCCGACGAGCGGGAACGTCATCTGCGGGAAGCCGTCGATGGACTCCTCGACCCAGCCGGACCCGAAGAAGGTCGTGAGACCGGTCCCCAGGAGCGTCAGCATGACGCCGCTGATGACCTGGTTCGACTTCAGCGTGATACAGAGGAAGGCATGCACCAGCGCCAGCACCATCCCCAGGAGGATGCCGACGCCGAACCCGAGCCAGTGGCTCCCAGTGAGGACGGTCGTGATGAACCCGCCGAGCGCGCCGACGAGCATCATCCCCTCGACGCCGAGGTTGAGGACACCCGCCCGCTCACTGATGAGTTCCCCCATCCCGGCCAGCAGGAGCACGGTCGCCGCCTGAACGGTCGCATCGAGCAGGCCGGCGATGAACGTCACCATCAGTCGTCACCTCGCTGTGGCTGGGCAGGCGTCTCTGTTGGCCCGCGTTTGATGTCGATACCGACACGATAGCTCTTGAAGAACTCCGCAGTGATCAGAAAGAGGATGACGAGCGCCTGGATAATCTCGACCAGCGCCGCGGGCACGCCGAAGGCCACCTCCATGCTCGACCCGCCGACGAACAGCACAGCGAAAAACAGGCCGGCGAGCAAGACCTTGAGCGCGCTGTTGCGCCCGAGCAGGGCGATCGGGATGGCGGTGAAGCCGTAGCCGGGTTCGAACCCGGCACGGTACCGCCCCTGTGCACCGGCAATTTCGCTGATGCCGCCCATGGCCGCGAACGCGCCCCCGACGACGAACACGAAGAGATACACGTAGAACTTGCTCATCCCCGCCTGTCGGGCGGCCTCGTGGTTCGAGCCGACGAAGGTAATCTCGAAGCCGAGCCGCGTTCGCGTCATCAGGACGTAGGTCACCACGACCATACAGACGGCGACGAGCAGGCCGGCATGGACGCCGCTTACCAGTTCAGGAATCGTCGCGGCCTCGGAGAACCGCTCCGATTGTGGAAAGTTCCCGGTGCCGCCCTGCATCGGCCCGCGGAGGAGGTAGCTCTGGAGTTCGAGGGCGACGAACGTCAGTAGTAGCGACGTGATGATCTCGTTGACATCCCACTTCGCACGCAGGTACGCCGGGATGCCAGCCCAGATACCGCCGGCTACGGCCGCGGCGACGAACATCAGCGGGACCAGTGCCAACCCCGGGAGCGAGACGTTCAGCCCGATCCACGTCCCGGCAAGCGCACCGGCGACGAGCTGTCCCTCAGCCCCGATGTTGAAAAGGCCCGCCTTCAGCGGGAGATACACCGCCAGGCCAGTGAGAATCAGCGGTACCGCCTTCGTCAGCGTCTCGGTGAGTCCGAACTCGGTCACGAGCGTGTCGACGAACATCGTCGCGTACGCCGCAACAGGGTTCACGTCGAGGACGACCAGCGCGATGGCGCTGACCGCCAGCGCGGCGAGAACCGTGAACACGGGCGTCCCGTACGCCAGCCAGACAGGAATGTCTTCGCGCGCGTCGACGGTTACTGCGACGTTCATCAGCTCTCACTCCCCTGCGTGACTCCGGGCGAGGGCGGCGATGTGTCCACTTCGCCTCCGTCGTCGCCACCACCGCCGGTCATCTCCAGACCGATCCGTTCCCGGTCGGCCTCGGCCGGTGTCGTCTCGTAGACGAACTCACCCTCGTAGACGACGAGAATCCTGTCGCTCAAGTCAAATATTTCGTCCAGGTCCTCCGAAAGCAGGATAATACCGGTGCCTGCCTTCCGCTGTTCAAGCAACGTTTCCCTGATGAACTCGATTGCCCCAACGTCGACGCCACGGGTGGGTTGGTTGGCGACGAGCAGGTCCGGGTCGCGGTAGATTTCTCGCGCCAAGATTAGCTTCTGGAGGTTCCCTCCGGAGAGGTCGCCGGCCTTTGTCTCGGTCACGTCGCTGACACCTCTGACATCGAACTCATCGACCAGCGTTTCGGCGTAGTCACGGAGTGCCCCGTAGTCAAGGAACGGCCAGTCGCCGAACCCGCCGTCTCTGAAGTCCTTCATCGTGGCGTTGTGCATCACCGAGAGGTCCTCAGCACAGCCGTACTGGAGCCGGTCCTCGGGGACGAACGAGACGCCGCTGTCGACGAACGTCTTCGGTTTCGCGCCGGTGATATCTTCGCCGTTGACCAGTATCTCGCCGGCTGTCACGTCACGGATACCAGCCATGACCTCAGCGAGTTCTTTCTGGCCGTTGCCGCTTACGCCCGCGATACCGACGATTTCGCCCTGTCGAACCGTCAGGTCGACGCCGGAAAGAGCTTCGATATTTCGGTTATCAGTGGCCTTGACCCCGCGTGCGCGAAGGACCGGCTCACCGAGGTCGACCGCTTCCCTGTCTATTTCGAACAGGACTTCACGGCCGACCATCATCTCCGCGAGGTCCGCCCGGGAGACTGACGACACCTCGGCGGTCCCGACGTTTTGCCCCTCTCGGAGCACCGTTACCCGGTCGACGATAGCGTCGACCTCGGTGAGCTTGTGGGTAATGAAGATTATCGAGAGTCCTTCGTCGGTCAGGCGTTCGAGCGAGTCGAAGAGCCGCTCGGCTTCCGTCGGTGTGAGGACCGCCGTCGGTTCGTCGAGAATCAAGAGGTCGACATCACGGTACAGCGCTTTGAGTATCTCGACGCGCTGTTGCTGGCCGACATCGAGCTCCCAAATCTTTGCGCTCACGTCGATATCGAACCCGTACTGGTCCGCTAACTCCTGAATCCGTTGTTCGGGCACGTCGAGGCCTAACGAAAACTGCCCGGCAAGCGCTTGGACGAGACTGTTGTTTCGAACTGCCGCCGGAAGCCAGCTGTCCTCCGCATCGCTGCGGAACGCTGTGGCCGGTTCACGTTCACCGAGCACGACGTTCTCGGCGACTGTGAGACGTGGTATCAGCATGAAATGCTGGTGGACCATCCCAATCCCGGCGTCGATGGCGTCCTGTGGCGACTCCAGGTCGAGTCGCTCGCCGTCAAGGTAGATGTCGCCGTCATCCTGCGAGTAGAGCCCGTACAGAATCTTCATCAGTGTACTTTTTCCCGCACCGTTTTCGCCGAGGAGGCCGTGAATTTCTCCGCGCTCGACGGAGAGGTTGACGTGGTCGTTGGCGACGACCCCGGGGAACTCCTTCAGAATCCCCTCCATCCTGAGCGTGGTGTGTTCGGACATGCTCTCTGGTCTTGGGCGGGTATCAACAATGTAGTGGCATAATTGTTTCCAAAGGTAGCTATATTCGCCGTCCAGACCGTGAAATGCCGGACATTTGCCAAGTATCAGTTGTTGTGTGCTAGCGACTGTTGTCGATCTGGGTTGCGTTTGTCGACGCAGACAATAGTATTGACATATAATCCAGATAGTTGCCAGATATAGCTATATTAGTCCAGTTCTACAGCAGATATCTGGATAGTAGGGTAGCGAAAGCTGCGTGAACGGAACAATTTAAGTCACTGATTCTGCAATGGCTACCCGATTAGTCAATGGTTGACAAGAGCCACACTAGATCGAGACGAGAGTTACTGGCAGCGCTTGGGGCAGCAGGAATTACCGGGCTGGCCGGTTGCAGCGGTGGCGGTGATGGCGGCGATGGCGGCGACAGCGGGGGCGGGACCGGCACCGCCGACGGGGGAGCCGCTGCGGGGACCGCGACCAGCAGTGACGACATGGATTCGGTCACCGCCGCGTGGGTGTACAATTCCGAGGTCGGCGACCTCGGGTGGTCCTGGGCCCACAACGAGGGTCGGAAGGCAGTCGCAGCAGAGTACGACTGGTTAGAGACCGAGTACACCGAGGCTGTTGCCCCCGCTGATTCCGAGCGGGTGTTCGAGCAGTACGCGCAGGGTACTGCCGATATCATCTTCGGCTGTACGTTCGAGTATCAGGACCCGATGGCGTCCGTGGCGGAGCGATACTCCGACACCTATTTCGAACACAACACCGGCTACCTGACGATGGAGAACATGGGACGGTACATGGGCCGGATCTATCAGCCCCGGTATCTCGCCGGGCAGGCAGCAGGGACCGTAACCGAGACAGACACGCTGGGATACGTGGCGGCATTCCCGATCCCGGAGGTCATCCGTGGAATCAACGCCTACGCGCTCGGGGCCGCGTCTGTCAACGACAGCGCGACGCTGAAAGTCAGATGGACGAACTCCTGGTTCGACCCGCCGACAGAGAGCGAGGCGGCGAACGCCCTGCTGGACGAAGACGTCGACGTAATGGCCCAGCATCAGGACTCCCCCGCAGCGCTCAGAGCGGCCTCCGATGCAGGTATCTGGGCGACCGGCTACGACGCTCCGATGGGCGACATCGCCGGCGAGAACTATCTCACCTCCCCGATCTGGCACTGGGAGGAGTTCTACGGTCCGACTATCGAGTCTGTCAGGGACGGGACCTGGGAATCCGATGCGTACTGGGAAGGCATCGAGTCAGGCATCTGTAGTCTGGACGACTGGGGGCCAGAAGTGCCCCAGGAAACGAAAGATACCGTCTCGGAGTCACGGTCAGCGATACTCGACGGCGAGCTGGACATCTGGGCCGGTTCGGCGTTCGAAGGCGAGAGCGACGAGTTCCTCTTCCAGGAGATGAGTAGCTACGTCGACGCCGTCGAGGGTGAGGTCCCGAACTGATCCCGACACCGGTTTCGGGCTGTGGTAATCGCTTGGGTATTACTGTGGTCCGCAGGCACATATAACCACGTTCGTAGGACTATTCTGGATTGTATGATATTTTGTCCAACTGTAACCAGATCTATTCGTTCGCTGCAAGGTCAAGAATGGTATCGTTTAAGTAGGAGTTTCCGCTACCTCTACCCAGTTCAGTAATGGTGAATACCAACCGAACGATATCGCGGCGGGAGATCCTGGGCGCGCTTGGGGCAACAGGAGCAACCGCACTAGCCGGCTGTAGTGGCGGGAGCGGCGACAGTGAGACGACTGACGGGACAGCGACCGGCGGCGATGGAGGCTCCGGGTCGGACTCCGTCACCGCCGCGTGGGTGTACATCTCAGAGGTGGGCGACCTCGGGTGGTCCTGGGCCCACGACGAGGGCCGGAAGGCGGTTGATGAAAAGTACGACTGGCTGGAAACCGAGTACACCGAGGCTGTCGCGCCGGAAGATTCGGAACGCGTGTTCGAGCAATACGCGCAGGGCGACGCCGACATCGTCTTCGGGACGACGTTTGGCTACCAGGACCCGATGTTCAACATTGCGGAACAGTATCCCGACACCTACTTCGAGCACGCGACCGGCTATCGAACCCGGGAGAACATGGGGCGGTACATGGGTCGGATCTACCAACCTCGGTATCTCGCCGGGCAAGCCGCCGGGATGGTGACCGAAAACAACACCATCGGCTACGTCGCCGCGTTCCCGATTCCCGAAGTCATCCGTTCTATCAATGCGATGGCGCTCGGTGCGCGGTCGGTGAACCCGGACGCGACGTTCAAGATTCGGTGGGTCAACGCGTGGTTCGACCCACAGACCTCGAAACAGGCCGCCAACTCACTCATCGACGAGGGCTGTGACGTTATCTCACAGGAGCAGGACTCCCCCGCCCCGGTCAGGGCCGCAAACGAGGCGGACGTGTGGGCCTCGGGCTACAACGCGCCGATGGGGGAGTTCGGCGGCGACAACTACCTCATTTCGCCGGTCTGGAACTGGGAAGAGGTCTACGACCCGACCATCTCCGCGGTCCGGGACGGGACTTGGGAATCCGACGCCTTCTGGGGCGGCATGGAGACGAACCTCCCTGCGCTCGACGAGTGGGGTCCGGCGGTCCCGCAGGAGGTCAAAGACACCGTCGCGGAAACGGAAGAGAAGATCGTCAACGGCGACCTCGACGTCTGGGCCGGCTCGCCGTTCGAGGGCGAGAGCGACGAGTTCCTCTTCCAGGAGATGAACAGTTTCGTCGACGCCGTCGACGCCGAAGTGCCGGAGTAGCGCGGTCCGGTTCGCGGTTCGGTTTTCGCTTCGCGTCGTCACGGACCGAGAAGCTACCGACCAGCGCGCAGAGCGTGTCAGTCAGCTATTCGTCGGCGCGGTCGAGTTCGGGACGGGTCCCACCGCCCCACTCCTCGTAGGAGCGAAGCACCGCGCCGTTGCGAGCGCCGGTCTGCTCGCCGTCCCGGACGGCGATTTCGCCGCCGACGAGGACGTACTCCATCCCGTCGGTGTACTGGAACGGCTCCTCGTAGGTGGCGTTCGCGGACACGGAATCGGGGTCGAAGGCCACGAGGTCCGCGACGTATCCCTCGCGGACGTAGCCGCGGTCCCTGAGACCAAGGATGTCGGCGGGGTTGCCTGCGGCCTTGCGGGCCATCAGTGCCGGCGAGAGCACGTCCCGCTCTCGGACGTAGCGTTCGAGGATGCGGCCGAACGCTCCGATGGCCCGCGGGTGGGGTTTCCCGCCGAAGATGCCGTCGGTGCAGAACGTGCCGCGGTCGTCGGCGAGGAACCGCTCGATGTCTTCCTCGGCCATCACGAAGTCCGCCATCGTCACGTCCAACTCTTCCGCGACAAGCAGGTCACACATCGCGTCGACCGGTTCGCTGTCGACCTCCGCGGCGATGTCCGCAATGGTTTCACCCTGATAGCGCCCGCTTCCCGTCCGCGTAATGAGGATGTTATCCCACGAGCCGGCGGCGTACGCGAGGTTCTCCCAGTCGCCCGGCTGAGAGATGTCGGCGGCGATGCGGTCCCGAACTGCTGCGGAGTTGAGACGGTGACGGATGGCCTCCGAGTCACCCTGTCGCGCCCACGGCGGCAACAGCGCAGTGAGCATCGTCGATCCGGCCGTGTAGGGGTACTGGTCGAAGGTGACCCGCTGGCCACGGGCAACGGCATCGTCGAACAGGTCGAGGACAGCCTCTGAATTCCCCCAGTTCTGCTGGCCGCCGACCTTGAGATGGGAGACGTGGGCGTGACAGCCGCCGCGTCGGCAGATGTCCAGATACCGGTCGATGGACTCGACTACGCGGTCCGTCTCGTTCCAGACGTGTGAGATCATAAACGAGTCACGCTTGGCGAGAGTGTCCGCCAGCGCCACCAGTTCGTCGTCACGAGCGTAGGAACTCGGCGGGTATATCATCCCTTTGGACATACCGAACGCGCCCTCTTCCAGCGCAACTTCGAGCTCCTGTCGAATCGCGTCGAGTTCACCGGGCGCTGTGTCGTGGTCCGATTTTGGTCTATCCAGCCGGTGACCGGTGACTGGCCCGGCGGCGACAACGTGTTCACCGCTAAGTGGGCGGTCCTCGAATCCGGCCAGCATCGACCGGATGTTGCCGTGTGGGGCGTAGTACGCACAGTTGACGGCTGGTTCGGCGGATTCAAGCGCTTCGAGGTAGCCGGAAACGGTGTGCCACGGCCACGTTTCGCCCAGCGTGCCGTCAAGTGACTTGACCCGTTCCGCCCACTCGTCGGTGAGGTTCGGCGGCACCGGCGCGACACTGACACCGTCTTGGCCGAGGACTTCCGTCGTGATCCCCTGTGTCAGTTTCTCCTTTGCCCCGGGACGTCCGAACAGCCGCAGTTCCGAATGCGCGTGCATGTCGATGAACCCCGGCGCGAGATACAACCCGTTGAGGTCAACGACGCGGTCGGCGTCCAGCGGGGCGTCGCTGATAGCGTCGATTCGACCGTCGGCGACACGCACGCTCGCAGTGAACGGAGGGCGACCGCTCCCGTCCAGCACCCGCGCGTCTCGAAACGCGATAGACGCGACACTCGGCTCGGTCATGTCTGCCGACTCGCGGAACGGTCGTTTGGCTCTTTCGGTGGTCCCGACCGTGTGTCACAGCGGGCGAGCGCGTGCCACACTGCGTCTGTCAATCTGTGTGGCACCACCCCGACGCAATCTTCAAGACGACACCGCGGAACAGCTACCCAATGCCATCGGTCAGTCTCGACAGCGAGCGGTTCAGACGGCGCTTCGATACGTTCAACGAGATCGGCGCGACGGAACGAGGCGGCGTGAACAGGCCGAGCCTGTCCGACGAGAACAAGGCGGCCCGGGACACGCTGGTCGAGTGGTTCCGCGAGGCCGGGCTGGAGGTCCGTATCGACACGATGGGCAACATCTTCGGTCGGCGGGACGGAGCGGTGGAGGACGCCGCGCCGGTCCTGTTCGGGTCGCACATCGATAGCCAGTACAGCGGCGGGCGGTACGACGGCGTTATCGGCGTCCTCGGTGGACTGGAAGTCATTGAGGCGTTCAACGACGCCGGGGTGACGACCGAACGCCCGCTAGAGGTCGTCGCCTGGAGTAACGAGGAGGGCGTCCGCTTTCAGCCGGATATGCTCGGCAGCGGCGTCTACTGTGATATTTTCGATCTCGACTACGCGTACGAGCGCGAGGACAAGGACGGGAAGCGGTTCGGCGACGAACTCGAACGCATCGGCTACAAGGGCGAAACGCCCTGTGAAGCCGACGACATCCACTGCTACTTTGAGATGCACGTGGAACAGGGCCCGTTTCTCGAACAGCAGGACATCCCAGTCGCCGCTGTCGAAGGCGTGTTCGGCTTTGCATGGCTGAACGTCACCTTCGAGGGGCAGGCGAACCACGCCGGCCCGACGCCGATGGATATGCGCCACGACGCCTTCGTGGCGACGGCGGACGTAACCCGCGCTGTGCGGCGAATCACAGCGACCGAAGGCACGGACCTCGTCGGCACGGTCGGCAGCGTCGACGTCTGGCCAAACGCCATCAACGTCATCCCCGAGACGGTCGATTTCACGCTCGATTTCCGCTCGTACGACGATGCCGTTGTCGATGCGGCTGTCGAACAGATCAGAGAAGAGATTGCCCACGCCGCCGAGCGCGAAGGCCTTGAATACGAGATCGAGGAAATCATGCGAGTCGATGCGGACCCGTTCGATCAGGACTGCATCGACACGGTCGTCGAGGCCGCCGAGACGGTCGGCTGTGAGTACACACGGCTGGTCAGTGGCGCAGGCCACGATGCGAACTACCTCAACAAGATAGCCCCGACGAGCATGATTTTCGTCCCGAGCGTCGACGGGATTAGCCACCGCGAGAGCGAGTTTACCGAGTGGGATGACATCGTCACCGGAGCAGAGGTACTGCTGAACGCCGTGCAGGCGAAGGCCGCCGAATGAGCGGGTCCAGTCACAGAGAGTATCTGTCACAGATATGGCACATACCACACATTACCCCGCACGTCTGTCGTAGCTGTGTCAGTCTAGTGCCTTGTAGTGGGCCGTGGCCGTGATTTCTTCTGGCAATATTGCGATCACGCACCTGTGAAGCATACATATATGAGAGAGTGCTGTACAGTTGTTCACTAAGAGGCGCGTGTGCGTATCGCATACCGAAAACTGGAGGGACCTCTGTGGACATCGAACTCACAATCAACGGCGAGCGGACGACAGTCGAAGCCGGGTCGGCGGACGACCTGGCGACGGTATTGAGACAGCACGGTCACATCGGCGTGAAATGTGGCTGTGACGGCGGAACCTGCGGCGCATCGAAGGTGTTCGTTGACGGCGACGTCCGGATGGCTTGCGGAATGGCCGCAGTGGACGCCGATGGGAGTGAGATACAGACCGTCGCTGCGCTCGGGACGCAGGACGACCTGCACCCGGTCCAGCAGGCGTTCGTCGACAACTTCGCCGTCCAGTGCGGGTTCTGTATCCCAGGAATGGTTATTCAGGCGGTGGCACTACTGGATTCGAACCCAGACCCAACCGAGCGGGAGGTCCGGGAGGCGCTAGACGACAACGTCTGTCGCTGCACCGGGTATCAGAAGCCGGTCGAAGCCGTGCTCGACGCGGCAGAGCGAATGCGCGGGGCGCAGTCGGTCGCCGCCGACGGCGGCCACTCGGCCACTGTGCCGCCGAATGGGAACGAGTCGACCCGCTGCTGCGGAGGTGGCTGCGATGAGTAGCGACGACGAGACACCCACGGCCGACGGGGGGACGGCCTCGCAGTCCGAGGCTGTCGAGGATGGGCAGTCCGAAGAGCACCCGCTCGAATGGGACGAACCCGAGAACAACGACAAGGCACCCGACGAACGGGCCAGTGTCTCCCACCGGACAGAAAAGTACGACGACCGGAAGCTCGTCACCGGACAGGCGAAGTACACCGCCGACTACGAGGAACAATATCCAGATCTCGCGTATGCGGCGGTCGTCCGGAGCGACATCCCACACGGCCGCGTGACCGACATCGACACGAGTGAAGCCGAGGCAATGGACGGCGTCGACGCGGTCTTGACACCCGAATCCGACGCAGTGCCGGACGCAAAATACACCAGCGCCGGACAGTCCTATCCGGAACCGAGCCCGTGGGACATGCACGTGCTGAACGAACACGTCCGGTACATCGGGGACCCGATTGCCGCCGTCGCAGCCGAAAACCGGGCGACCGCGTCCGCCGCCGCCGAGGCTATCGAGGTGTCCTACGAGGAGGACGACTACGTCACTGACCCGGAGGAGGCCTTCGACGACGACGCGCCGCAGTTGTTCGAGGACGGCGAGGTAGAAAACGAAATTGTCGGCCACGACTACGACCGCAACCGGATGGCACATATCGGGGGCGAACTGGGCGACGTGGACGCGGCGCTCGACGGCGAGACCCATGTCCACGAGACCGAATGGGAGACAATCCGGCAGTCCCACGCCAACGTCGAGAAACACACCTCGTTGGCGTACACGAACGAGGACGACCGCCACGTCCTCATCACCAGCACACAGGTTCCCAACCACACCCGGAGACAACTCGCCCACCTGTTCGACATCCCCATCCGTGACATCCGCGTCCAGAAACCCCGCGTCGGCGGCGGTTTCGGCGGGAAACAGGCGATGGTCGTCGAGCCGATTCCGCTCTCGCTCTCGCTCGCCACCGACCGCCCGGTCCTGTACGAGGCCAGCCGCGAGGAGGAGTTCTACGCGATGCGGTCGCGCCATCCGATGAAAGTCAAAGCGAAGACCGCCGTCACCGACGACGGCGACATCGAGGCAATCGACATCTACGCGCTGTCGAACACCGGCGCGTACGGAAGCCACGGCATGACTGTCGCGGGCAACGTCGGCAGCAAGCCCCTGCCGCTGTACTCGAAGGTCCCCAACGCCCGCTTCGAGGCGGACATCGTCCACACGAACACGCCACAGACCGGCGCGATGCGGGGCTACGGCGCGCCACAGGGCACGCTCGCGCTGGAAGGCCATCTCGACGAGGTGGCCCGCGACCTCGGTCTCGACCCCATCGAATTCCGGCGGCGGCATCACATGGAAGTCGGCGACCTCGACGAGATCGCGGGGATGATGGGCGGCGAGGGGGCGAACCGCCGTATCCGCTCGTGTGGCCTTGACGAGTGTATCGAGCGCGGAAAGGACGCCATCGGCTACGACGACCTCGAACAGCCCGACGAGGACCACCTGCACCGCGGCATCGGGATGGCACTATCCGCACAGGGGACCGGCGTCGCTGGCGACGAACTCGGGGCCGCTCAGATAATGATGAACGAGGACGGGAGTTTCCACCTGCAGGTCGGCGGCGTCGACATCGGGACGGGCGCTGACACGGCGTTCCTCCAGATTGCCGCCGAGGTGCTGGGCTGTGACGAGGACGACATAATCGTCAAATCCTCCGATACTGATGTAACGCCCTTCGACTACGGGGCCTACGCCTCTTCGACGACGTACATCAGCGGCATGGCCGTCAAGAAGGCCGCTGAGGATGCGAAAGCGCGGATTCTCGACTGGGGATCGAAACTGCTTGGGGAGCCAGTCGAGGCGCTGGAAACCGGCGACGGGACCGTGTACAGCGAGGCCAGCAGCGATTCGGTCACACTCGAAGACATCGGCTACGAGGCCGCCTACGGCGACGACGAGCGCGAACACATCTTAGGGAAGGGGAGCCACTGCACCGAAGAGAGTCCCCCGCCGTTCGCTGCGCAGTTCGCCGACGTGACGGTGGATGAGACCACCGGCGAGTTCGAAGTTCATAAACTGGTCGTCGCCGTCGACTGCGGTGTCGCCATCAACCCCGGCATGGCCGAGGGCCAGATCGAGGGCGCGAATCACATGAGTTACGAGATGGCCGTCAGCGAGGGCATCACGCTCGACGACGAGGGACGGGCAGAGGTAGCTGATTTCGACGAGTACGGCCTGCCGCCGGCGACTGAGACGCCGCCCATCGAGTCCATTCTGGTCGAGACCCACGAACCGACCGGGCCGTTTGGCGCGAAATCGGTCGCCGAAGTCCCGACGAACACAGTCCCGCCCGCGCTGTCAAATGCCGTCCGGGACGCCGTCGGCGTCCGTGTCCGGGAGATGCCCATTACCGCCGAGAAAATCAAGGCACAGCTGGACGAGCGCAACCCCTGACTCGGGACGGAGTGCCAGTCACGGCAAAACCCGGTGTGGCGGCGTGCCATATCGCAAATCCGCGATAGCTATTTATCGTTCTGTTCGTCACGTACCTGACATAGCCAGCGAGCTGATGAGCCATATGGAAATCGAACTGGAAATTAACGGTGTGGAACGGACTGTCGACGCATCGAAATCCGATTCGCTTCTCGATGTCCTTCGACGGAACGGGTACACCGGCGCGAAGCGGGGATGTGACACCGGCGCGTGCGGCTTCTGTACGGTACACGTCGACGGGGAGCCGGTGAAAGCCTGCGTCGAGCCGCTGACGAAAGTGCAGGACGCATCCGTCGAGACAATCGAAGGGCTTGGTACACAGGACGATCTGCATCCGGTGCAACAGGCATTCGTGGAGAATACTGCGCTCCAGTGTGGGTTTTGCATTCCGGGAATGATTATGCGCTCGACGGCGCTACTGGAAGCGAACCCGGGCCCGACCGAACAGGAGGTTCGGGAAGCGCTCTCGGACAATCTCTGTCGGTGCACCGGCTACAAGAAAATCGTCGAAGCGGTGCTGGACGCCGCCGAAAAGATGGACAGCGGGACAGCCGTCGCCGCGGACGGTGGACGGGCACTCGATAGCGACGACGGCGTCACCACCGAGGCCACGTGTTCACGCACCGACTGCGGCTGCATGGAGGGCGAGCAGTGAGCGATTCCGACCGGGTCCAGGAGACAGGCGAGCAGCCCGACAGGACAGAGAGAGAGGCAGCGGAGTCTGCCGAAGCCGAGAAGGAGGCAGCGGCAGACATCGCACGCGAACCCGACCGGAAAGCCGAATCCGAGCGCGACGCGATTACCGTGAACGAAGAGAAAGACGACGCACGGAAAATTGTCACCGGGCAGGCCCGCTACACGGCGGACTACCGGGACCGGTTCCCGGACCTCGCTCACGGGAAAGTGATTCGCAGTGACATCCCTCACGGCTACGTCGAATCAGTCGACACCAGCGACGCCGAGGCGATGGACGGCGTCGACGCCGTCATCACGCCGTTCGACGACGTGGTTCCGGACAAGCTGTACTCCAGTTCGGGACAGTCCTACCCCGAGCCGAGTCCGTGGGATCTGAAAGTGTTGCGTGAACACGTCCGCTTCGTCGGTGACCCGGTCGCCGCAGTGGCAGCTGACGACCCGGAAACGGCCGACCGAGCCGCACGGAAAGTCGAAGTCGAGTACCAGGAACTGGACGCCGTCTTCGATCCTGAAGAAGCACTCGACGAGGACGCGCCCCAACTGTTCGAAGCCGACGACGTGGAGAACAAGCAGTCAGGCGCAGACTACAGCCGAAACGTCGAATCACACTTCGAAGGGGAACTCGGTGACGTTGACGCGGCGTTCGAACGAGCGGAGAGTGAAGACGACCGGCACGTCATCGAGACAGAGTGGGAGACACCGTACCAGTCCCACTGCGTTCCGGAACCGCACACGACCATCGCGTACACGGACGAGGACGACCGGCACACGTTCATCACAGCGACGCAGGTCCCCTTTCACACCCGTCGCCAGATAGCCCACTTGTTCGACATTCCCATCCGTGACGTGCGGGTGAAGAAACCGCGAATTGGCGCTGGATTCGGGTCAAAACAGGAGATGGCAATCGAGCCGATAACGTTCGCACTGCATCTGGCAGCCGACCGGCCGGTCAAACTGGAGATGAGCCGACAGGAGGAGTTCACCGCGCTTCGCTTTCGACATCCGATGCGGATGCGGATGCAGACCGCAGTGACTGACGACGGCGACATCGAGGCAATGGACCTCTATACGCTGTCGAACGCAGGGGCCTACGGGACCCACGGTATGACCGTCGCGAACAACGTCGGAACGAAGCCGCTCCCGCTCTATCCACGCGTCCCGAACGTCCGCTTTTCCGGTGATGTGGTGCATACGAACCTTCCGATGGGGGCGGCCATGCGAGGGTACGGCGCGCCGCAGGGCCATTTCGCCGTTGAGGCACACATGGACGAGGTGGCCCGCCGCCTCGACTTCGACCCCATCGCGTTCCGTCTCCAGAACGCGGTTCGGGAGGGTGACCGCGACCGAAGCGTCGCCATTCTGAAAGACGATGACCGGTTCACCCGGACGATTCGCTCGTGTGGCATCCGCGAGTGCGTCAAGCGCGGCAAGGAAGCTATTGGCTACGACGACCTCGAACAGCCTGACGAGGACCACCGCAAGCGCGGGGTCGGCATGGCGCTCATCGCCCAGGGAAGCGGCGTCGCGGGAAAGGAACTCGGCGCGGCACAGGTGCAGATGAACGAGGACGGGAGTTTCCACCTGCAGGTCGGCGGCGTCGACACCGGCACGGGCGCGGACACGATGTTCTCCCAGATTACCGCAGAGGTGCTGGGCTGCACGCCGGACGATGTCGTCGTCATCGCCGCCGACACCGACCTGACGCCGTTCGATTACGGCGCGTACGCCTCCTCGACGACGTACATCAGCGGTCGAGCGGTGAAGAAGGCCGCCGAAGACGCGAAAGAACGGGTGCTGGAATGGGGGTCGAAACTGCTCGACGAGCCCCCGGAAGCGCTCGACACCGGCGACGGCGGCGTGTACAGCGAGCAGACCGGGAGCCGCGTCTCGCTGGCAGAGATCGGCTACGAGGCCGCCTACGGCGACGACGAGCGCGAACACATCCTCGGGGACGGCAACCACTCGACCGACGAGAGTCCACCGCCGTACGGTGCGCAGTTCGTCGACGTGACTGTCGATACGGAGACCGGCGAGTACGAACTCAACAGACTGGTGTTCGCGGCGGATTGCGGCGTCGCCATCAACCCCGCGCTGGTCGAAGGCCAGATTGAGGGCGGTGAGCACATGAGCCTCGAATACGCCACGAGCGGCGACCTGACCTTCGACGAGGACGGGAACCCCGAAGTACTCGGCTTTCGACAGTACGGGATGCCGCGGACGACGGACCACCCAGAAATGGAGACCATTCTCGTGGAAACACACGAACCCACGGGTCCGTTCGGCGCGAAGTCTATCGCGGAACTCCCGACAAACGGGGTCCCGCCAGCGCTTTCGAACGCGATCCGCGACGCCGTCGGCGTTCGGCTGACCGAGCTACCGTTCACTGCGGACGACCTGAAGGCGGCACTCGACGACCAGTCTGCCGATGGTAGATAGGTTTGTTTCGGGCAGTTTTCTTCCGTGTAATATCACACACGGAGTGTTTTTTCGGTGTGTCGAGCAAACTATTAAGAGCTGGTCGGGAAAACCTCGACAGTATGGCGTACATCGGTTTTCTGCTGACAGGGGGTCCCTTCGACAGTGAGCGGTGGCGTACCGCCTACGAACTGGGGCGGGCGGCGCTGGACCAGGGTCACGAGGTGAGTTACTTCCACTACCTCGACGGCGCGCTCGTTCCTGTCGCGGACCAGACCCTGCCGGGCTGTTCGGACAGCGGGCTGTACGACGAGATGCCGACAGAGAAGTTTCAGGAACTTATCGCGGACGGCGCGGAGGTTATCTGCTGTGGACTCTGTGTCGACGCACGCGGCATTGACGCGCCCGCCGACTACCCCGATGGCGTCGAAGTCGGACTGCTGCCGGACCTTGCGGACATCATCGGCGAGGTCGACCGGGTGGTCTCGCTATGAAACAGGATGTCGTCGTCCTGCTTACCCGTGCGCCGTGTGGACGTGTCCATATCCCGGAGGGGCTGCGCGCCGCCCGTGGTATCGCGGCCGGCTTCGACATGCACGACGTGACCGTGATATTCACACAGGACGGCGTGTACGGCGCTCGGGAGGCCGTCGACCGCAACGCGCTCAACATGAGCGGGCATGTCGCCGATCTGGAAGAACAGGACGGACAGATGGTCGCGGACGGCGCGGCGATGGCCGAGCGCAGTATCGAAAAGAGCGAAATCGACGACGACGTGGCCGTCTGGTCGGACGACCGCGTTACCGCCCGCATCCGTGACGCCGACCGAACACTGGACTTCTGACAATGCTGTATCTCATCGACAAACCGATGGCGGAAATCGGGCTGCGTACCGCCGCCGGGGACCCCGAGGCACGCGTCGTGCTGATTCAGGACGGCGTCTACCTCACGCCGGATATCGACGCCTCCGTCTCAGCGGTCGCGAGAGACGTAGACGTGCGTGGCGTTTCACTCCCGCCGGACATCGACCGGATATCCTACGACGACGTGGTCGAGTGCCTCGTCGAACAGGAGGTCAAGAGCTTCGTATGAGTCTGTTCGAACGGCTCGACGAACTGGCCGCGCAGGGAGAACCGGCAGCACTCCTGACTATCGTCCGCAAGGACGGCAGCGCACCGCGAGACGTAGGGGACAAGATGATAGTCACAGGCGACGACGAGTACGGGACCATCGGAGGGGGCACGGTCGAGCATCTCGCCGTACAGGACGCCCGGTCAGTGCTTTCAGGAGCCGACGACCCCGGCGTCCGGACGTACGAACTCGAACCCGGCGGCAACACGGGAATGGTCTGTGGCGGCGAGATGGACGTGTTCATCGACCGGGTTCGCGGGCAGGCACGGCTCTATATCGCTGGCTGCGGCCACGTCGGCGTCGAACTGGCCCCGCTGGCCGAGCGACTGGGCTACGCCGTCACCGTGGTCGACGACCGCGAGGCGTACGCCGATCCGGGGCAGTTCCCCGACGAGACGGACGTAATTCACGGCGGCTACGGCGACGTGCTCGGCGACCTCCCAATGGGGACGGAGACGGCGGTGGCTGTCGCGACGCGAAGCGGGACGTTCGATCAGGAGGCCGTCGCAGCGGCGCTGGACGGTGAGGCCGGCTACGTCGGCCTCGTCGCCAGCGAGACAAAGGCCAATCACGTCCTCGACTCACTCGCCGAATCGGGCTACGCCCGTCGGGAACTCAGCCGGGTCCGAACTCCGGTTGGACTCGACCTCGGCGGGAGCGGCCCGGCCGCCGTCGCGCTCTCGATCCTCTCCGAGGTCACCATGGACCGCCACGACGCCACCGGTAAGCGGTCGACACGACTGAACCTCGACGACCTGGTCGTCGTCCGCGGCGGCGGCGACCTCGGGAGCGGCGTGGTCTATCGCCTGCAGCAGGCTGGCTTTCCGGTTATCGTCACAGAGGTCGAACAGCCAACGGTAGTCCGGCGGGCAGTCGCCTTCGGCGCTGCACTGTACGAAGACGAAGTGACGGTCGAGGGACTCACTGGCCGGGCAGCAGCGGACATCGACGAGGCGCTTGAACTGCTTGCCGACGATGTCGTCCCGGTCCTCGTCGACCCTGAGGCGGCCGTCGCCGACGAACTCAACGCTGCAGTCCTCGTCGATGCTATCATGGCGAAAGGGACGTTCGACACCGGCACGCGACGGGGAGACGCCGACGTAGTGATTGGGATGGGACCTGGTTTCGAGGCCGGCGAGGACGTGGACGCGGTCGTCGAGACCGACCGCGGGCACGAGCTCGGCCGGGTGTTCTACGAGGGGGCAGCGAGCGAGTACGACGGCGAGCCCGGCGAGCGGCGCGGCTACACCCACGAGCGGGTGCTCCGTGCACCGACCGACGGTGAGTGGACCCCCACGGTCGCCATCGGCGATACTGTCACAGCCGGCGATGTGGTCGGCACGGTCGGTGAACTGCCGGTCGAGACAGAGATAGACGGGCTGGTTCGCGGCCTCGTTCACGACGGCCTCAGCGTCAGTGAGGGCACTAAGCTCGGCGACGTCGATCCCCGTGGCGAGTCTGTCGACCCAACGAAGATTTCCGACAAGGCACTGTGTCTCGGCGGTGGGGTGCTGGAGGCAGTGCTCCGGTTGCGGTAGCAGGCTCCTACTTGACGTTATGAACGAACTTCTTCGATAGTCGGGTCGTCAATCGTGACGCCGCGTCCGGCCGTAACGCGGCCGACAGCTCGATAGAACACGCCGGCGTCGTCGAACGCCGATTCGACGGCAGCAGTCGCAGCCGGTGGGACGGAGACGAACAGGCCGCCGCTGGTCTCCGCGCTCTCTCCGTCAGTTAGCCCGTATCCGAAAAGCGTCGAGAGACCGGGCGTTCCTGCGATGACCGGGAGGTGCGTCAGTTCGATACCGACATTCGAGCGGGCGGCCATCACGCGGCTCTGGCCGGCGAGGCCGAAGCCGGTAATGTCGGTTGCGGCGGTTGCATATTCGCGGCACGCGACCATTGCGTCCCGGTTCGTAGTCGTCATCCACGCGATGGCTTCCGAAGCAATACTGTCGAGCGGGCGCTCAGCGGCGTCGGTGACTATCTCAACGAACTGCTCGTCGGTTACGCGGGTCGCCCCCATCGCCGGTTGCGTCCCGAGCGGTTTGGTCAGGTAGAGTCGGTCGCCGGGGCTAGCCCCGTGTGAAGTGAGCAGGGCGTCGGGTCGTGCTGTCGCCGAAATCGCTCCGCCGGCGAAGGGCCACGGACTCATGATGGTGTGGCCACCAGCGATGACGCCGTCCATCGTGTCCAGCGCGTCAGCCATGCCGGCGAGGATGGGCGCTGCGCTCTCGGTTACGTCTCGCGGGAGGCCGAGAGTGACCAGACAGTCGATGTTCTCGACCGCACCTGTAGCGAACGCATCGCTAGCGGCATTACAAGCGGCGATACGACCGAAGTCGTACGGGTCGTCGACGATAGGTGTGAAGAAATCCACCGTCGAAACCAACGCGATATCGTCGGTAAGTTTCCGGGCAGCGGCGTCCTCGCCGATGCCGAACAGCAACGAGTCGTTCTCACCGGTGAGGCCGGCATCGGCGAGCAGCGAATCGAGGTCGCTCTGGCCGACTTTGCAGGAACAGCCGTGGAGTTCGGTGTACTCCGTCAGGCGCGTCGTCTCGTCGTCCGCAGTCGGAGCGTCGGTTCCCACACTCAGGCCTCCGATAGCGACGCCATCTCGGTCACCCGGAGTTCGAGTTCGAACTCGTCGGACTCGCCAGCGGTCTCCGCTGTCGTCACGTCGATACCGTGCGTCGTACACATCCTCCGGAGATTCTCTTCAGCGGGGGGGTAATCGCCCCGCACGACGAGCGTCTCACCGGTATCGAGATCCGAAAGCGCCTGTCGGACGATAAGCGCCGGACGGGGACAGATTTCACCACGAACGTCTACGCGAGCCATACCGGTACGTGTGTCATCATGTCACAAAAACACTATCGCCGCCACATACCGTTGCCCCGGTAAGCTATTTGTGTGTCTTCCGCGGAGCGACCGTATGCATCTGGCTGCTGCGCTGGGCTTGGGGTCCAGCGCCGCTGTCGCTTTTGTCGGGGCCGGCGGAAAGAAAACCGCGATGGGACAGTTGACGGTGGAGGGCACCGACGAGAGGTACGACGTGGGCTACACGACGACAACGGCGATGCCACCGCCGTCTGACCTGCCGCTGACGCTCATCGATCCGGACGCGTGGCGCGCTGACCTCGAAGCACACGACCCACCAATTGCCGTCGCTCGCGAGGAAGTACCCGACCCGGCGCGAGTTGACCGGAAGGTTCGCGGATTGGAGGCGAGTATAGTAGAACAACTATCCAGTGTTGGACTGTTCGACTGGCTCCTCATCAAGGCTGACGGGGCACGCAGGCGAGAGTTCAAAGCACCTGGAGATGGGGAGCCAGTCGTCCCGAGCACGGCCAGCCACGTCGTCCCGGTCGCCTCGGTCACCGCCGTCGGTGAACCGCTGACGACGGATGTGGTCCATCGGCCGGAGCGGGTCGCAGACATCACCGATATCAATGTTGGCGAGACGATCACGCCAGACGCTGTCGGAACAGTGCTCACACATCCCGACGGTGGCCTCCGAAACGCGCCAGCCGGGGCGTCTGTGATACCGTTAATCAACAAAGCGGATACCGAGCCACAGCAGCGGACCGCCAGAGACGTACTCACGTACTCGCTTTCACAGACGAAGCGGTGTTCTCAGGGCGTCATCACGTCGTTCACCTCCGATATCTGTGAAGTCGTCTCAGAAGCAGATCTGCAAGAGGCAGAGAGCGATGGCTGACTTCGTGGAAACAGCCAGTCTCGGTTCGAGAGGAAGGTAAGCATGAACTGTCAGGACCATCCCGGAGTCGGCGGTGTTATCCTCGCCGCTGGTCGGAGCGCACGGTATGGACCGGGTAACAAATTGCTGGCGACTATCGACGGAACAGCGGTCGTCCGACAGGTGGCCGAAACCGCCAGCCAGTCATCATTGACGGACGTTGTCGCCGTCCTCGGCTACGAGGACGAGGCTGTCGCTGAGGCGCTCGATGGACTCTCGCTGTCCCACCGCCACAACAGCGATTACGCGGCAGGCCAGAGTGCATCAGTTCGACACGGCGTCGAGTTCGCCCGTTCGGCCGACTGGGACGCCGCCCTGTTCCTGCTTGGCGATATGCCGTTCGTACGCGTCGAAACCATCGAGACACTTATCGAAACGTACCGTACAGGCTCGGCAAGCATTGTCGTTCCCAAATACGATGGGCAGCGGGGTAATCCGGTGCTTTTCGACGGCTGCCACTTCGATGCCCTCGCCTCGGTCTCCGGCGACCGCGGTGGCCGAGACGTCATCGAAGCCAACGAGGAGACAGCGTTCATCGATGTTGCAGACCCTGGCATCCACTGGGATATCGACACTGCTGCAGACCGTGCCGAGTTCACCGACCGCCGCGACGGCCTGTGAATTTAAGATGCTGATGGTGGAACTCCAGATTGATGAAACGGATACTCAGCACGACCGATGCTCCCGATGCGGTCGGCGCGTACAGTCAGGCAACGACGAACGGCTCGCTCGTGTTCACCGCGGGCCAGATTCCGATGACGCCCGACGGCGACCTGCTCGACGACGAACCGATAGCGACACAGGCCGAACAGGCGCTATCGAACGTCGAAGCGGTGCTGGCTTCCGAGGGGCTTGCAATGAGCGATGTGTTGAAGGTGACCGTCTATCTCGACGATATCGACGATTTTGAGGCGATGAACGACACATATGCCGGCTTCTTCGACGACGCGCCGCCGGCCCGGAGCGCAGTTGAGGTCGCTAACCTGCCAAAGGGTGTCGGCGTCGAAATCGAAGCCATCGCAACGAGCGAGTAAGGGCACCCGCCGAGGGCCACTCAGGGCTTTTGTTCCTGTGCGGACTTGCGCTCGTCTTCGAGGTCCATCTCCAGCCCCATCGTCGAGGCCCGAGAGCGGACGGCGTCGGCGTCGATAGTCGTTACGTCACCGTGTTCCATGAGGACGTTCCCGTCGACCATCGTGAACCGAACGTCGTCGCCGTGTGCCGCAAACACCAGATGGGAGAGCACGTCGTGCAGCGGCGTCGCGCGCGTGAGGTCCGTATCGAGACCGACGATGTCAGCGCGCCATCCCTCCCGAATCGCGCCGAGTTCCTCGAACCCAGCGGCTTTCGCGCCGTTTCGCGTCGCCATCTCGAAGATTTCTGCCGCCGGCGTCACCGTCGGGTCCAGCTGGTCGACTTTCTGGAGGAGACTCGCCTGTCGCATCTCGGTGAATGCGTCGAGCGTGTTGTTACAGGGCGGGCCGTCGTTGCCGATAGCGACGTTGATACCGCGGTCGCGATAGTCCCAGACGGGCGCGATGCCGCTGGCGAGTTTCATGTTTGATGACGGGCAGTGTGTGACGTGGGTTCCCGTCTCAGCGAGGACTTCGCGCTCGCTCTCGTCGGTCCAGACACAGTGCGCAAGGACCACATCCTCGCCGGTGAGTCCCACCTCGTCGAGCCAGTGGATGTTGCGCATCCCGGTATCCTCTTTCACCGTCTCGATTTCGCTCTGATTCTCACTGGCGTGGGTGTGGATGCGGACGCCGTCGTATTTATCCGCCAGTTCGCGCACGCCCCGGAGACAGGCCTCACTGCAGGAGACGGCAAAACGCGGGGTGACGGCGTACCGGATCCGGTCGTTGTAGGCACCGTGATACTGCTGAATAAGGCGCTCAGACTCGTCCAGTGCGGCCTGTGTCTCCTCTAGCAGGCCGTCCGGTGAGCGCTGGTCCATCAGCACCTTACCGAGCACGCCACGAATACCGATCTCGCCCGCTGCTTCGAAAGCGCGGTCCGCGTGTGCGACCGAGAGGTGGTCGATACAGGTCGTGGTCCCGCTTTCGATCATTTCCAGATAGCCAAGTTTCGCCGCGACCTCCATCTCCGCAGCGGTCAGGGAGGCTTCCATCGGCAGAATGTAGTCGAACAGCCAGTCGAGCAGTTCCGTGTCGTCGGCGATGCCGCGGCCGAGACTCTGTACGGAGTGGATATGGCCGCCGACGAGTCCCGGCAATAACACGTCGTAGGACTGGTGTTCGTGATCGGCGTACTGCGATTCGAGTTCGGCCCGTAAACCAACAGCCTCGATACGGTCCCCGGAGACGACGACCGCCCCGTCCTGCAGGACAGTCTCGGAATCTGCAACGACAGTCCCAGTGAGTAGCATACGTTCTGCAAGACGGTCTCTGTATAAAGAAGGTCCTCATATAGGGGCGACCACCGAGTGCAGACAAGCCGGGCACAGACGTGTGGCACTCCGTGTGTCGCGTGTGGTTCGCGGTGGTCTCACGTTTTCGGGCCGTTTCGTGTCCGTTTCTCACGGGTGATGTATCTGGTGAGTCGGGTCTGGGTACGAAACGAATCCACGCTGGCAAGTCGCTGAACGAGTCGAGTGTTTGTCTCGTACTGCTCAGTAAACAGTTCGGGATACTC
Source organism: Haloarcula taiwanensis (assembly GCA_002844335.1). Taxonomy (NCBI): domain Archaea; kingdom Methanobacteriati; phylum Methanobacteriota; class Halobacteria; order Halobacteriales; family Haloarculaceae; genus Haloarcula; species Haloarcula taiwanensis. The sequence continues at coordinate 233,251 of CP019155.1, read as the reverse complement.
AGACAGTAGCCTGTCGCCGGTGTCGATTATCTCCTGGGGGTCGGCCTGCATGGGTGTGAGAATCGCGGAGTATAGCTGTTAACTGCTTTGCTCACAGACGTACCACGGCGTGTCTCATACTGTTGGCCATCCCTCTTGCGGGAGATTTGCGGCCCCCGGGGTGGCGCAATACATCACAGGCCGACGGATGAAAGTGTCAGGTATCCATCGACGGCTTTGGCGGCGTGTGTCGCTTGTGGCGCGTGCTGGCACACCACTGAATCGTACGCTCGACGACAGATTCGCCAACACCGACTTTGTCGGCCACCATCGACGCGGAATAGTCTCTATCAATCGCGAAGTGGAGGATGCTATCGAGAGCTTGCTGGTCTATGCCCAGTTCCGCGGCATCGGTTGCACCAGTGTCTTTCACCGGATGTGTGGACTGGTTGAGGAGGTCCGATGGGACCGCAAGTGCAGCAGCCAGGGACTCGATCTCAGTCCGATAGAGATCGCCAAACAGTGAGAGATCCACGCCGTTCTCGCCGTGTTTCGCAACGGAGCCCAGCAGCCGGTCAGTCCGTGAGACCGTCCCGACGACCAGCTCATTTTTGCTGTTTGCGACGTAGTACTTACACGCCATTCGGACGCGCTCGCTGGCGTTTTGCATCGCCACGAGGTCGTCGGTCGGCTCACCGGTCTCACCGACGGCTCGTTGGAACGCCGTAAGCACTGGCTGCAGATGGATTCGGTGGCAGTCGATGTCAAGCAGCGACGCGACGGTTTCAGCCGTCCGGGCAGGTCCTTCGTCGCTTAACTGTACCGGCATCACGAGTCCAGTCACGTGTTCGGCCCCGATGCCGTCGACGGCCAATGCCGCCGCAACCGCCGATTCGACACTGCCGTCAAGGGGCACGACAAGTCCATTGGCCTCCGCGTCGATGAGCTTCTTTTCCAGAAACGCTGGGAGAATCCCCTGTATCCGTCTCGTCGCTGCCGTCGACGTCGCCAATCCGTGTTGCTCACGCGGGAGTTTGAGCGTACGAGGGTGCGTTGATTTACTCACTGCTACGCTCCCGCCTCCGACAGACACACGGAGATGCGACTAACGAAACGCCTGCATCCAACCGGCCTAATCATACTGTGACGTAGGTCACTGGTACGGTATAACTGTTGTCGACAAACGTCATGGGTGTCTTCGGAAGCCTCGATATTCCTTATATCCGACGAGAGAATATCCACTAGGATACCGAGAATGCTACTCAGTGTCGAACCCGTCCGGGTATATGAGTTGAGATACGCTACACGGTACTCAGAGTGTTGTACAGAGTGCAGATCCCGGATCGGGCGAAGAGGGGGCCTTTCGGAGAGGGCGCTCATCTCGGCTCCCACCAGACCAGTTCTGAAAGCTATAGTAGCCATTGGAAATCAATACACACTTGATCGCACGATGGCAGTGCGAAGTGTGTAAATCGTTTCAGTGTTACTATAGACCAGATCCACTGGCAATGAGCTAAGACAGGTACCGCGCGGTTCGCTACGTCGTGAGTTCGGTCGTTTCGATGGACTTATCGGTAACAACCAGCTCTCGGTTGACAATCCAGTCGACGAGCGTACTGCTGTCAAGCTGGTCCGAGATGACACCACCGTCCGCAGTGTAGCGTCTGATTTTGTAGGAGTCCATCGCGTTCCGGTTCTCGGTGACAGCTTCGACAGCTTCGATTCGCTCGTCAGTCACAGTGTTGCGATACGTGACGCCGGGAACAAAGCTGACGGTCGGGACAGCAGTCGGACAATCCCAGTCGAACTGCTTGTGGTACTGGTCGAACTGCCAGACAAGACGGGCAGCGGAAGGCTCTGTTTCGACCGTCTCAGTAGTTGCCGTCTTCAGTGTCCGGTCCCAGTAGTCCATCACGCAGGATTTGAGATCCGCCCCGAGCTGTCCCTCGATCATCTTTTGTTCGATTGGATACCGCAACTCGATAGCTACGATGGCTTGGCTGTCAAGGTGGGTAAGACACCGCTGGCACTCCATCTCAAACACAGAAAGACCAAGCGGCCGCTCGGCTGTGAGATGGACGAGTTCGTTCCCGCAGTTTGGACACCACAGGAACAACACATCGTCGTGACTCCCAGTCAGTTCCGCCAGCACAGTCAGGTCGTCGAACGCTTTGTCGATGTCCGCATCCTGTGACTGGGCGGACTCGCCTATCGCAGTGTTGGAGTCCTCGTCCGCGTACTTCGCGATTTTGCGGTCTTTCAGTATTGTTTTGATAACCGAATCGTACGATGAATGCGACTCCGCGTTCCGTATCTTTCTCAGCTTTTCTTTTGTCCAGTCTTTTACCCGTATGCTCGCCATTTGGCGGAAGAGTATGCCAAACACCCATAGTTCCTTTGTATAATTATCCTAAAACTTGAGTTACACCTAGGAGTGTCCAGTCGTTTCTCAGACAACAGCGGTGTGCAGCCGAGCAAGAGACTGGGCGTCGATAATGAGATTCAAGGGCGAGAGAACTCAGTCAGCCGACGCCGCTTTCTCGTTCGCAACAGACCACTGTGTCGGGTCGATCTCGCGTCCGTCGAACGCAGTGTATTCCGGGTACGCAGTGAATACTAGATACTCGGTGCCCTGCCGCAAGTACTCGATGAGGGTGTGCAGATTGTCGTCATCGAGACCACCCAGCCCGTCAACGAGCATGAGCGGGACAGTGTCGCTAACGTCGAACGACTGGCGGCCGGCCAGCGCTGCTACAAAGCCGATCAGTTCGAGTTCCCCCTCGCTGAGGGCATCTAAGCTCGCTTCCTGGCCGTCGCGAGCGACCACGATATCGAAGTCAGCGGTGAGGCGAGCCGTTTCGAACCCCGTCCCAAATCGGGAGAGGATGTCCTGCATCGCGGTGTCGAACGCTTCCCGTGACTCACGCTTGATTCGGTCTTTCCGGTTTCGAAGTTCCGCGAGGTCGTCCCGGAGCGATTCAAGCTCAGTCTCGAGCGTGTCGACGCGGGCCGCTCTCGTTTCGAGCTGCGCCAGTTCGTCGGCAGTGTCTTCGAGCTCAGCCTCTCGGTACTTGATCTCACTTTCGACATCCGAAAGCTCCGCCACAGCCGCATCAACGTGGTCGGAAAGCCGCTCTACGTCCTCTTGAGCCTGTTCAAGCCTGTTTCTGGCTGTATCGAGGCTCTGTTTCCGGTCGGCCAGCGTCGTTTTCAACTCAGCGATATCTTCTTCTAAATCGGCCTTTCGCCGGCGAGCCTGACTAATTTCCTCGCGCTGTGTTTCCAGTTCCTCGACAGTATCTCGGTAGGTCTCCTTCTGTGCGCGAAGCGCTGTGAGTTCGCTTCCGATTGTGTCCAGTTGGTCAGACAAATCTGCTCGTGTGGTCTCACTGCCGCAGGTCCAACAGGCGACGGTGTCCCCGGCGATATCCCGCTCCACCTCGGCCAGCAAGTCGAGCCGGTCTTCGCTGAGTACCATCTCGGTGGCCGAGTACACAGACTGGAGCACCTCAGCGTCGCGCTCCACCTCCGAGAGCCGTTCCCGCGCCTCCGAGAGCCTGTCTTCAATATCATCGTACTCCGGGATTTCGAGGGCGTCGAGGGCGTCTTTGCGGTCAGAGAGACGCTGTTCCGTCCGCTCGATACTTTGCTCCAGTCGTTCGACGCGGTTCTTGGCCTGATTCTGTTCAGTCCGTGCTTGACTGAGCTGTCGGCGCACGGACTCAGAGCTGTCGTCGCTTCCCGCCTCGTCGTCGATTGTCTCGCGTCTGGCCCGCAGGTCTTCGATTTCGTCTTCCAGTCGTGTCACTTTCTCCTGAACGCTTGGAATCCGCTTTTTCGCTTCGCGAGCCTGCGTGAGTTCCGTTTCAATCTGTTCGCGCTCCCGCTGTAACGTCTCGATCTGTGAGTCGATATTCTGGAAGTCGAGCGGCTGCAACAGCACGTCCTCCAAGTTCTCTCCTGCTCGGACGGCACGGCGGACCTCGTTTCGTTCGTCCAGGCACGCAAACAGTTCAGCGCGGATCACGTCGTACTCGTCACTGAGATACGGTTCACCCCGTCGGACCACGGTACCGTTCTCACGGCTGAGCGTCACATCGTAGGCACCGGTTGGCGTTTCGAGATGCACCGCACCGTCATCCGCCCCTTCAGTCAGTTCAGTAGAAGTGCCAAGGGCCGTCTTGATAGATTCGATGAAGCTCGATTTCCCCTGCCAGTTTGAGCCACGGACAACATTCAGTCCCGGTTCTATCGTCGCCGATCCGTCGAGTATCCCCGCGATTCGTTCGATTTCGATGGTCCAGCTCATGAGTTGTGTGCTGACAGGTTCGCGCTCCGGTGTTGCTTGCAGACGTACCCACGCTCAAGTGCGACAGCAAACGGAACACGGGTCGGACAATCCGGGCATCCGAGTTGTATCTGAGCCTCTATCTCCGCGGTGTCACCGCCGTCGATATCGCCCTTCTTCGCGAGCGAAGACAATGCTGTTTCGGCCTTCTGTTCGGCGACAGTTTTGGCCGTTGCCACACTTTCGCGCTCCCAGTTCTTTGTTGCCTCCCGGGGCTCTTTTTCCCCGTCGAGGCACTCGTTGAGATGCGTCCGCATCGTCCCCCACGAAACCATGTCATTGCGGATCGATGCACCCGGAATGCCAGTCGCCTGGAGTCGCTCTATCAGTTCGTCTCGTTGCAGATCGTCTTTGCCCCGTAATGTCTCGTAGTCACTGTCTATGCGGGTATCGAGGGCGTCACGCCCGTGTTCAGTGTAGACTTGTTTAAGAAGTCGTTTGTTGAACCACGCTGTCAACGACCGATACCCCATTTCGGTTCGGTCATCAGCACCAGTCCAGCGTGCGAGCAGCCCATCGTCGAGGGAGTCATAGACGGGGTCTGCCGACGCCAACGCGTACTTGTCGATGACCGCGTCTACTTTGCAACCGGAGTCAGCAGCCATTGTCCAGTTGTTCCGGCCTGCTCAGTAATAGTTTTTGACGGCGCGTGGCCACAGTCTGCTGTGCGTCGACGCTCCATATAAATAGATACACCCTTAGTGTGTGATTTTGACACTGAGCTACAAAAATAAAGACGGAGTTTGTCTGCCAGCCACCATCGATGTAATATATGTGTTATGTATTCGGTAATGAATTTTACCTGATGTGTTAGCGGCACTAGTACACGTCCGCAATACGCGACACCGTATTCGTTTTTCAGTCACCTTCCGCAGAAAGGCTGTATTGAAGACAGACCACCACTCACCGGAAATGGATAATGAAAGGGTACTTTGAGTCTTCCAAGATTTCCAGACAGAGACCGGTCTGAGAGGAGAGGTCAACTAGAGCCACTGGTGCGAAAGTTGTCGTATCCATACACATTCTAAACGATAAGAACTGTTCACTTGCTTGTCAGGAGCCGACTTTTCCAAGAGAGACAGCTGCTAGCAGACGTAGAATCATGGCGGCGTTGTAACCAAGTCAAACGTTTATACCCTCTGTCTCGTAATTGATGTAGTATGCGGAAGTTGGCCGGTGAAACCGGGCCGGCATCAGCGGACAGTGGGACGGTCGCTTCGAGAATCAAGGTACTGTTAGTCGATGACTACGGGGAGTTCCGGCGGACGACAGCGGAGCTGCTGGAACACGAAAACGACCGTATCGATGTCATCGAGGCCGCAAGTGTCGAGGATGCACTCAGCTACTTCGATTCCGAGTCGATCGACTGCATCGTCAGTGACTACGAGATGCCCGAGACTGACGGGATTGAGTTCGTAGAGACGGTGCGACAGTCTAACGGAGACCTCCCGTTTATTCTGTTGACAGGCCAAGGGAGCGAGAAACTCGCCAGCGAAGCGGTTTCCGCTGGCGTCACTGATTACTTCGTCAAAGGTGGCGGTCCGGAGCAATACGCAGTGCTCACGAACAGAATCGAGAACGCGGTCGAGTCATACCGGTTCCGCCGAGAAACTGCGCGGCTATCACGGATTAACTCACTGTTCCGGGAGATTAATCGGCAGGTACTACGGGCCTCTACAGCAGAGGAAATCAAAGAAGCCGTCTGTGAGATTCTTACCAGTTCGGACGCCTACCAGTTCGCCTGGATTGGCGAGAAGGACGAATCGGGTGATATCGTCCCCACTGCGGGCGGTGGGGACGCCTTCGAATACGTCGAAGCAATGCTCTCTAAATACGGCCGCTCGGCGTTCGACGACGGGCCGTTCGGCCACGCTATCGAAACCGGCGAACATCAGGTGATGTCCGACATCCGGGTCGAATCGTCGGGCCAGCCCTGGCGCGAGCTCGCATCGGAGTACGGTTTCCGATCGATGATCGTCCTCCCGATCCAGTACACGGGATCAGTGCCGAGTGTCATTTCGATATACGCGGACACACCATACGCTTTTGACGAGGCGGAGCAGACTGTGCTGTCAGAGCTTGCGGAAATCGTCGCTGACGGGCTCCATTCAACAGCCACGCGTGCCGAGCTCGAAATGCGCGAAGAGGTCCTGCGGACGATTACCGAAGTGTTCACCACGCGAGAAGGGGCGCTACGAGAACAGATAGCTGAACTCATGCAAGTGGGCCGCAGCGTACTGGGAACCGAGTATGCGACGCTGTCGCAGATCAATGGGATGGAATACGGTTTCGAAGTACTTCAGACACCTGACGAAACGATCTTTTCGGGAGGGACCATTCCGTTGTCAGAAACGCCCTGTGCGAAGGTTATTACGAGAGAAGAGACGGTCGTGATGACAGATGTCAATGCCGAATGTGGCGGCAGTGGTCGAGACCACATATGGGACGGCGAAGTCAATCGGTACCTCGGGACGCCACTCACTGTTGGCGAGAGTATCTACGGGACGCTCTGTTTCTACGGATCTGGGGGCAGCGGAACTGGGTTCTCAGACTGGGACGTGACACTCGTAGACCTGCTGAGCAAGTGGGTCGGAAACGAACTACAGACACAGCGGGCGGAGATGGGCTTTACGCAGTTGTACGAAACGGCAACGGACCTCTTGGGTGTGACATCGGAAGAGGAAGCCGCGAAGATCGTCGTCTCCCGGGCGCGCGATATCATCGGGCTCCCCGAGGTTGTGCTGTATACGTTCGACAGCGATACGAACGCTTTCCGCCCGCTTGCGGCCACGGATACCGAAGGGCACAGAGCGATTCCGGCGGACGACGATAGCCCTGTGAGTTCGGCCTTTTTCGCCGAAGAAACGATAGTACGTGACGAGGAGTCGACCGGTGATGCGAATGAACAGGCCATAGCTGACGGGAAAGCCGTGTTCGTCCCGCTGGGGGACCACGGCGTCATTCGGGCAGGTGACACCACCGGCGGCGTGTTCGATACCCAGACGCACCGGATTACAGAGCTCCTCGGGGCGACGATTCGAACGGCGTTCGATAGGCTAACCTACGAGACGGAACTCGAGGACAGGCAGCGCGATCTTGAGCAACAGACGGTTCAGCTTGAGCAGATGAATCGGTTGACGGAGCTAAGCCAGAAAATTCACGAGCGAGTGCTCAGGGCAGACAGTCGCTCCGAAATAGAGCAAGCGGTGTGTGATCAGTTGGTCGCGTCAGACATCTGTTCGTTTGCCTGGATCGGCGAATACGAATCCGATAACGATCGAGTCACACCACGGACGTGGGCAGGAACCGACCGTGGTTTTTTGCAAGAATCCCGCACGCCCTCGAATGAGACGCCGCCTCCACCAGCAGTCCAGACAGCCCGGACTAACGAACAGACGCTGAACAACAACATCGCGGACGGCCTCAGGGGCAAAGGGTGGCAACGACGGCTACTGGAACGAGGGTTCCAGTCAGTCGTCAGTATTCCACTTAGCTATCAGCAACTCTCCTACGGCATCCTGACCGTATACGCGAAAACGCCGGACACTTTCGATCTGCCGACACAGTCGGTACTCGAAGAGGTGAGTGAGACCGTCGGATACGCCATTAATAGTATTGAAACGAAGCAAGGGCTCGTCGCAGATCGGGCCGTCGAACTCCAGTTGGAAGCAACGGAGTCCGACGATATCATTCATCGGATCGCGGGCATCGCCGATGCAGAGGTCACATTCGAGGGTATCGTTCCACAGGGAGAGACCAGCTGTATCGTGTTTTTCAGCACTGACGCTTCCCCCGATGACTTACAAGCGTGTTTGGACACCCTCCCCCGACTTGAGCGATTAGAGTGTTTGACTGATACAGAAGACACGAGGTTGTTCGAGGCGGCAGTATCGGGAACACAGCTTGCACTGACAGTCGCCGAGCAGGGAGGGGCCCCGCAGTTACTCCGGTCCGACGGTGAGACGCTAGAGATACAGCTTGAGGTCCCACAGACTGTCGATATTCGCCAGCTCATAGCCGAATTACGGCGTTCGTGTCCAGATATCGAGCTCGTGAGCCGTCACAAGCGGGAACGTGGTGTCCAGACCCGCGAGTCATTCCACTCGGAGCTGACGGCACAGCTAACCACCCGACAGTTCGAGGTCCTGCTTGCAGCCTACTATAGCGGGTTCTATCAATCTCCCCGAGACAAGACCGGACAGGAGATCGCCGATACACTCGATATATCACAACCAACGTTTAGCCATCATCTTCGGGTCGCTGTCCGGAAACTACTCGAACAATTGTTTAGCGAGGGTGGAACGACCCAGCATCTAGATAGTTAGCGTCTGTAATTTCAGTTTGCTAGTCTGATAGAGTATATCCTGATACGGTAGCACGTCCATACAAGGAATAATGAGTCTGGAGTGGAACGAGACAGAAACTGTCTTCTGGGCAAACCAGTACGAATCACCGAGTGAAGCGATTGTGACCGCGATAGCAGCCAAAGAATCCGTCACAGAAACGAGCCTCCCGCCGTTATATAATCAGATCGACCCGGATGCCCTCGACGCGCTCGTCACAGGGCGGTCCAACGACGATATACAGATCAGTTTCACATACAGTGGGTACACCGTTCGGATCCGAGACAGCGAGACAATCGAGATCACGCCCACGTAGCTGGCTGGCAACTTCCTACTGTTCCTTCAGCGAGTACATAACCAGTGTCGTATATCCCCGATATATTATTAATAGGATACTACGTAATTTCTGTCTGCTCTCGGTAGAATCTGATAGTACAGTTCTAATACTTATATATGTATTAATAGAAGCAGATCCAGGGTCTGGTAGTGTGAATCAGAGGGGTGTCTCAACCGAGCACAAACTTACCGTACGGCGCTTTCGCCTTCATACTTACATGTTATCTATACTCAATTTTTGTGATTGCGGCGTGTAGTATAGCGAATACGTCCACATCACAGGTACAGAGATTATATGCTGACTGTGGCCAGTCAGTGACGGACAGAATTCTAGTACGTCATACAAGTAGCTATTTCTTACTGAGGAATTAGAGGGTAACGGGGGTGTAACAAAACGGTACCCCGGGTTTCGTGTATATATGTCGCTCTCGCGGCCTGAACATAAACCAATGCAGCAAGAGAGGTCATGAGTGCACCGATGGCAGAAGAAGAACAAGAGCTCTCGCGCGACCAAATGTTCGATATCCTCAGCAGTTCTAGGCGTCGATACACACTTTATTATCTGCGCCAACAGATGGAACCAGTACAGCTGACCGATTTAGCTGAGGAATTGGCCGCGTGGGAAAACGATACAACCGTTGAAGAACTCTCCTCGCAGGCCCGAAAGCGGGTGTACGTTTCGCTGTATCAGACCCATGCTCCGAAGCTGCAAGAGGCAGGGCTAATAACTTATGACGCCGATACGGGTGAGATAGCTCTTCGAGAGGATGCGCCGGAAGTTGAACCGTTCATCAGCAATGGCGATGACGAGTCAAAGTGGTATCAGTACTATGGCGCTGTAGCTTTCTTGAATGCCGTTTTGGTTATAGCAGCGATCGTCGGTGTGCCTCTGCTCAGTGCCGTTAATCCGTTAGTCATCGGACTAGTCGTCATCAGTTCATTTCTCGTGCTTTCTATTGCTCACGCGGTCTCCATGCGCCGAAGAAAAAAGGATAAAACCTTCGACATCGGTGAGCCGTGAACGGAACTGTAGGCTGATCAAAAAGACACCCCCCAAGGGTGTGTTATTCTTCGTCGTCGGCCGCACTGTCCGGCAGTAACTGATCAGGCGACCGTTTGTACATCGGAGTGCTCGCGAATTCCGAGATCCGTTCCATTTCGCTGTCGGAGATATGTTCCGGCATACACCGCTACCTGTAACTGTTACAGTTTAGTAATTGAGTTCATATTTGAGGTAGTCAGCTTCTTCTAGACGGTTGTCAGTTGTCGATGTCCAGAGCATATTTGCATCGGGCTTTCGGGATTTCGTTATAAGTGTCTGAATTTTGTGATACTGTGAGCGCTTGTCCAGACGTTGGCTGGGGGAGTGGTCATACATATATTAGTAAGGCTATAATATCTGTTCGTCAGTTACGATTTCGGGTGTCAGCCGCGCCTGGTCTGGTAGATATCAGTGACTTTCTCATGACTTGATTTTAATTTGAAGAGGACGGTAGTGACTCAACAATTCTTCGTGGGGTCGGCGAAGCCATAGCAAAGTGTCTGACGCCAGTAGGCATAGCTAAGGAGCTAAGACCGGAGTGAGCCGGAAAGGCGGTGTGAACGAAGCCGCTCCAGCTCACTGTCAAAGTGGAGAGAGCGATCCGAGTCGACAGCGACTATACAGGGCACGAGCGTCCCTGAGGGGGGTGGTAAGGATTGGGCCGGTGTTGTGGATGTCGGGTAGCTGCCCTCTCCGTTAGACTCTTACACGCAAGGATGTATTGTTATAGTTGTGTTATTCTGGCATAGCTGAGCTTACCACCACGACGTACTAGAGCGACAGTAGCTGCTCAGATTGATTAAGTGCCAAAGCCAACGAAGGCACCCACTGACAGTATTTGAGAGGACGTTGTTGGTTTGGAGATTCAGGCGTAACGATTACAGTTAAAATAGCCCGCATGAGATTGTCAATTAGGACCCGTAGATACAGAACTATTGGTATGGATGTACAGAGAAGTTTGAGTGATCCTGTGGCTAAGTTCAGTATCCACATACGTCACAGAACAGTGTCATCCACAGTCCAAACCTAGCGAATAGCGAAGTAATTTGATCTTACTTCCTGGGATTATGAGTTTTGTTGAGTGCGAAGTCGCAGGATAGGCTGGTAAGTAACTGGGTTGTAATTTACATAAGAATGCCGTGTATAGAGACGCAATCTTTAATATAGTAATTACACCTTTCCGAGATATGCTCGATGTCAGCGCGGTAGAGAGAGAGTATAAATATCGTCTTAATATGAGATCAGGACTACTGGACCGGAGTCAGGATTCGCGGTTGACACACAAGTGTTTGAGTTTGTCAATATCAGGACATTTGAATGGAGTAGCGACTGAATGATGACCTCAGAGGAGTGGGAGGACGTAGCAACAGACCCGGACTGGGAATCGGACCTAGGTTACGAGATGGAAGAACTCACTGTTGTCAAATCTTCCACAGATTCACAGTTGATATTTTTGCCAGAGCACGAGTCACAACTTGGTGAAGAAGAGTTCATTGTTATTCATTCGGACTCACTTCGAGATCTACGCCGATAGCTGAACGGCGCTGGTGACCGAAAGGATGTGCGGTTTGCTTACATGTGATAAGCTCTGATTAGTAGCAGCATTACAATGTGGCACCTGGGAAAGCGTGTGAGTGATGAAAGCAGTAGTCCTCGCAGCTGGGAGGGGAACACGACTCCAGCCACTGACTGATAACCTTCCAAAAGCGTTAGTCAAGGTAAACGGAGAGCCGCTTTTGACACACTGTCTTGACGAACTCGTTTCACTTGATGCGGACGAGTTTGTTATCGTCGTCGGATATCGCCAAGAGCAGATTATCGACTACTACGGGAACTCGTACGATGGTGTCCCGATAACGTATGTTCATCAGGAGGAGCCTGCTGGGCTAGCACACGCTTTATTACAGGCCGAACAGGAAATTGAGAAGGATTTTATGCTGATGCTGGGAGACAATGTGTTTCGAGGAAACCTCGACACAGTCGTGCAACGACAACGAGAGCAACGCGTCGACTGCGCATTTCTGGTAGAAGAGGTCCCGGAGGGCGAGGCATCTCGGTATGGCGTTTGCGTGACGAATAAATACGGTGAGATAACCGATGTGGTAGAAAAGCCGGACGACCCTCCATCTAATCTGGTCATGACCGGCTTTTACACGTTTTCTCCAGCAATATTCAAAGCATGTCGCCTGGTTCAGCCCTCTGATCGGGGCGAGTACGAACTCAGCGATGCCATTGATTTACTGATGGACAGCGGAAGAACCATCGACGCCGTTCGTCTTAACGGATGGCGTATCGACGTTGGATATCCTGAAGACAGAGATGCTGCAGAACAGCGTCTTTCAAAGGAAGCAGCCGCGCCGCCCACTAGCGGCGGGAATATCCAACAATAGTCCGCCTCTAAAGCGCTCCCAAATCACCGTTGTGTTGGTCCCGGTGAGCCGATGGCGAATTATATGTGATTCGACTCATTGTTTTCGGGCGCCAAATTCAATGATCCAATTTCTGTGGCTTCTCAGTAGTGCCCAAGCTAGAACATCGTACACCACAGCTATTCATACGGGAACTGCTACTGGAAGCACCGTTCAGATTATCGGCCAACAGCACGCGCTAGCAGTAGTATAACAAAACAGGAGGGGTATATTAGCGTAGCTATGTGCGCTAGCTGGGTCCGACAGTTTGTGGGTGTGTTCGTCGTCTGGCTATCGACGACGCTGGGAGGTATGATGTTTATTGGTCGGTGGAACCCGTTATTGTATTACTTGCTCAGCTATGCGGGGTTTCTCTTTGCAGTTGAGCTCAGTAAACCAGACGGCCCTAGGCCGAAGAATCACAGGCGACTGCGCTGGGTTTCCATGAGTGGGTTTGTGGTGTTTGTTTACGGGGTTGTATCGTGGGTACAGGCAGTTATTGCAACCATGCCGGCGTAGGCCAAACTCACGAATGTTGTGCCTAATAGTGACAGGTAGGCTATACTAATATATTGAAGGCGATATCAACTTCATAGAAGGATTACATGGTATCGGTCAGCGTTGTCATCGCGACACTGAAGCCGCGGGATGAGATTGAAGCAATTCAGTGCCTCGAGCAACAGGCATTCGACGACTTCGAGGTTATCGTCTGCGATGAGAGCCCAGTAACCAGAGCACGGAATGAAGGGATCAGACGTGCCTCAAGCGACAAAATCGTGTTTCTCGATGATGATTCACGAGTTCGACCGGGATATCTTCGAAAAGCCAACGAAGTCCTCGAAACAGAGGCGGCCTACGCCGGTCGAACCGTTCACCCAGCAGATGACGTATTTGCCCGACATTTCACCGGTCATTACGATTGGGGAGACGATGCGTGCTACGTCAGACACTTCTGGGGGTGTAACATGGGCGTTCACAGGGACGTATTCAGGACCGTCGGTGGATGGGACGAGCAGATGGGGTGGGGTCACGAAGAAAAAGAACTTGCCAGGCGAGTCAGCAGCAAGTTTGATATTCTCTACGATCCCGAACTCATTGTCGATCATCCGTACGCGTCTTCTATTACCGAATACTGGCGGAAGCAGTATAAACTCGAAACGAAGAGTCCATACTACTGGTCAAAGTGTAACATCTCGCGAGCTGATCAACTAAAGAACATTTCCTGTGAAGCATTTGACCCACTGAATTACATCAGAATAACGCCAACAGCTACCGTGGTAGAGGCGGGGAGTACCGTTGCGAAGACAGCCGGGCGTCTTCGAGGGTTCCTTAGTCACCCCCAGCAAGAAGCGGATAGGGGCGAGGTACCAGAGATTGATCGGCCTTCCCAGTCCGCAGACCCGTCAGAATAATCTTAGACTGATTCCGTCAGTGCTGGATTGGGGCAACCTGACAGCTACTGCAGCGATTCTATCCGTGGACAAAGTCGGAGGAGATTCTGTGTTAGTCACTCGCCGAAGCCATGTTCACCATATCCATCCTCACCGTATCCACGATAGAATAGCTCTCGCTTCACAAGCACTGCAGCGATAAACGAGAGACCAGTCGCGACGAGGGCAAGAACGGTCCGCCGGGTGGCCTGCTCCGACTCCATGGTCTTGGTCTCATCATCTGAAGGCATCAGTACCGTGGAATAGTCCTTCTTGCTCCTGTAGCTACGCTATGTCGGCGGCTATTTTGATCCATCGCTATCAGGAATCCAATGACGGGGCGCGTTTTAGTAAACAGGCCATACTGTCAGTCATGCTGTAGCATATCCTGCTGTTGATCGCCATGTGGTTTGGACATGGGCCTAGCTACCACGTATATAGAGGGCACAGAAAGTAAACGCCGACTTGTGGCTGTCGTCGTATGTGTACTCGAGAAGGGAGAATCAAGTCACGACCGAACATCTACGTAGTTGCTGATATGAGTGTTCTGATTGGGAGTCCGACAAGTCCGAGTTAGTAGTCATATAACCACACCGTGCGTGTTCCAAAACCCCATGAGATGGGTGCGTACTGATACAGAGTTTCAGATATGGACCCAGTCGTATTAAGAGAGCGGCCGGTTGTTGCAGACTGCCAGAGTTAGCAGTACGAGGTTACTACTATTGGGGCTACTGTCCCACTCTCAACCGATGACGTACACTGTCGCAGTCATTGGGACTGGCGCAGATCCGGACGACCCGGATACCGACGGGTTCGCAATGGCATACAGACATGCAGGCGCGTACAGGCGGCTAGGTTCGTGTGAAATTACCGCATGTGCCGACGTCGTCCCGGAAAATGCCAAGAACTTCGGTGAACGATGGAATCTCCCAGACGGAAACATCTACACAGATACTGAAAAGATGCTCGCTGCTGTCGAACCCGACATCGTCAGTGTCTGTGTTCCGCCCCATATCCATGCACCTGTCGTGATGACGTGTGCTGATAGCGGGGTAATGGACGCGATCCACTGCGAAAAGCCGATGGCAACGAGATGGGAGGACTGTCAGACAATGGTGTCGGCCTGTAAGCGGGCCGGCATCCAACTCACGTTCAATCATCAACGGCGATTCGGGAAGCCCTTCCGGAAGGCCAAGTCGCTGCTTGAAAACGGAAAGATAGGCTCATTAGAGCGAATTGAACTTGGTGGAAAAAATCTGTTCGACTACGGGTCACACCTGTTTGACCTCTGTGGGTATTTCACTGATCAAGCAATGTCGAAGTGGGTGATGGCTGGGATCGAATACAGCGAGGAAAACGTACAGTTCGGGGCCCACAACGAGAATCAGGCCATCGCGCAATGGCGGTATACAAACGGTGTCAACGGGCTTGCATCGACAGGGGACGGTGGCATTGTCGACTGTCATATGCGACTGCTTGGTACAGACGGAGTAATAGAAATCGGCGGCGAGGTTCCCCTACGGCTCCGGACCGGGAAAAGCTGGGCAACAATCGACACTGATGGAGAGGATGTGCATGGGCCCAACGAAACAATATTCGACGCTGCAAAACAGAAGCTCAGCGCTCGAATACCGGGAGTCACTGTAGAGAACACAAGACCCGAAACCTATATCGACCGTGCCATTGCGGACACCGTCGACGCACTTGCCACAGGCCGTGAACCCGAGCTTTCAGCAGACAATGCACTGCAGGCAACAGAGCTGATATTCGGGTGCTGGGAATCCGCTCGCCGGTGTGGGCGAGTCGATTTCCCGCTGGAAATCGACGATAACCCGCTGGAGTCGATGGTTGAAAGTGGACAAGTCCTCACCGCTGACAATCAGTAAACCCCAGTACACTCGACCAGTTGCAACCAAGAGGGGGTCGTCAGGAGACGCCCTGATAGTTCAGCGGTGTCGCAGTTATCCCGTTCATAACAAACAGAGGGTATCCAAAGTGTGTAGCAACGGAGAGTCTATGCAGGCACAGCAATATAGAGTATTACGTCGGCAGAACACATTTCAGTTTAGCAGAGTGGCTCGACACAGACGTGACGAGGAGTTTGGACGACGATGCTAGATAAACTAAAACGGCTGATAAAGCGACTGCTCCCTGCCAGTGACGATGTCATGGAACAGGCTGTCAAAAGTGGCGTTTGGGTCGGCGTCATGAACGTCACTGAACGGGGGTTAGAGTTGCTGTTGCTAGTCATCGTCGCTTCACTGTTGTCCCCACGTGCATTCGGGTTGATGGGAATCGCGCTGTTGACGCTATCCTCACTCAAGAAATTCTCGGAGTTGGGCATCAAGTCTGCTCTGATACAGGCCGAGGAGGACAATGTCGACGACGAACTCAACACGGCTTGGACAATTGAGACAGCGAGAGGGACGGTAATTGGCGTAATCCTGTTCCTTGGGGCACCGTTTATAGCTTCGTTATTTAACCAACCTGCGGCGACCGACCTATTTCGGGTCATCGCCCTTTCGCCGTTTATTGTTGGGTTACAAAACCCTGCTGTCGTCTATTTTCAGAAGAGTCTAGATTTCCACAAAGAGTTCGTCTACAGAGTCAGCGGTGCGGTGGCATACTTCGTCGTCACCGTGGGTATAGCTCTGTATGATCCAACCGTCTATGCACTGGCAATCGGATTCATCGCCGGCGATGCCGCCCGGTTTCTCGTCTCGTATATCGCAGACGGATACCGGCCATGGCCGTCGTTTGACCTCGGTGTTGCGAAAAAGCGGTACAGTTTCGGGAAGTGGGTTACAGCCAACTCGATCCTCTATTTCCTGTACAGTAGAGGGGATGATGCATTTGTCGGCTGGGCGCTCATGGCGAGTGCACTAGGGTTTTATCAGCTTGCCTACCGGCTCTCGAACGCACCGGCGACCGAAATCACACAGACAATTTCCAGTGTGACGTTTTCGGCATATTCGAAGGTCCAGAACGATGTCGATAAGCTCCGATCCGGATATCTCCAGACGCTCAGGATGACCACTCTGGCCTCGTTCCCAGCAGCTATGGGTATCGCGGCGGTCGCACCCGCATTCGTCGAAGCATTCTTCACTCCAGAGTGGCGGCCGATGGTCCCCGTAATGCAGTTGCTAGCTATCTATGGGCTACTGCGTTCGATGGGTGCGACGATGGGGCCAGTCTGGAAAGCGGTCGGACGGCCAGACTATATTGCTAAACTCTCCGCTGTACGTGTGACTCTCATTGCGATATTCATCTATCCAGCCACGATGATGTACGGAATCGAGGGGACCGCGGCCCTCATTACGGGCATCTACATCTTCCCGATGATGCCGATAGACACCTATCTTATTTCCCGGACAATTGAGGCGTCTCCGGTTCGAGTGCTCAGGGAGGTCTCGTATCCACTGGCAGCAAGTCTCGGGATGGCAGCTGCGGTGACCTACGTCTATCAGACAGTGACTCTCAACGCGCCGGTATTGGAGTTTATTCTGATGGTTCTGGTCGGTATCGGAGTCTATGTGGCCCTGGCTCTGGCTCTCATGTTTAGTTTCAATTGGGAAGTCAAGCAGAACCTCGAATCCATATTCGATACGTTGGCGTGATCAAAATGAAACAGGTAATCCAGATCAATTGGCTCGGCGAACGGAAAGGTAAAGCGCGATGAAGCGTCGAACAGTACTTGCTGGTGTCCTCCCGTTCTTACAGGGTGGGCGCTGGTTAGATCAGCTGTTGCTCGTTAATCAAGGTGAGATCGTTCAAAAGCGGTTCGTCGGCATTGCAGAGGGGGAGACGACTGAAATCGCCTCCATTGACAATGACGAGACAACCGTTTCGTCAAAGCACGAGGGCCAACTTGGGCAATCACCCGGGGAGATCTCGACAGCGGTCGCAACTTCGCTGCGGGAAACATACGACTCTGTACAATTCCAAGTCACAGTCGACCACGCTGACGGTACTATCAACATGTTCAGCCGGACCGGATCGGTAGAGTACCGGGCGTCAAGAACGCTGTACAACGGAGTTACAGTGGGCGACCACATTTCGTTTCAAACATCTCTCCTGAACAGAGACACCATCATCTCGTTGTCGTGTCTGGCAAAGGAAGAAGAGTCGCTACAGCGTCGGTGCCGGGTTGACATCGAAGACCCGACCGGGTAATCACAGGAGCGTTCGGCGTCACCCCCGGGTCGTGGACACTGCACAGCGAGGACGAGTCGGGGGCGGCCTATCGCATTCGGATTGGGAGCGGGCCCGGGATTACAGTAGCAAAGTGGGCCGGTTTTAGACGGTATAACAATACGTCCGACAGCGGTCCCACCAGTCAGGGATGTACACGCTGGAGTCTTTGAAACATGGCCTCGATGAACCACACAAGATTTTCCAGGAGGTCAACCGCCTCTACTATCGCCGACTCCGGACGTGGCCGTACAACCGCGACGGCATCGACGTCTTTGCTAGGGACTGGGACCACCTCCTCATTCTGGATGCGTGTCGCTACGACATGTTCAAGCAGCAGAGCTCGCTTCCCGGGACACTGGAGTCAGTAGAATCGAGGGCCTCCGACACAAAGGAATTCCTCAAAGCGAACTTTCACGGGCGCAAGTTCCTCGATACGGTGTACGTAACGGGAAGCCCGATGTTGCACAGGCATCGAGACAGGGTAGAGACGCGGTTTCACGACATCGTCGACGTGTGGAGGGAGGACGGCTGGGACGAGGAGTACCGGACGGTCCTCCCAGAAACGATGACCGAAGCCGCGATACAGGCGAAAGAGCGGTACCCCAACAAGCGACTGCTGGTCCACTACCTCCAGCCACACTACCCGTTCCTCGGGCCGACTGGACAGGAAAATTTCGACCTAGACAGGCTTAATTTCGAGTGGCACAAGCTCCTCAGCGGGGAAATAGACGTCTCCGACGAGGTCGTCGAGCGTGCGTTCAGGGAGAACCTCGACGTGGTGTTGCCCGAGGTCGAGCGGCTCTTCGACGAGTTTTCGGGGAAGACGGTCGTCACCGCGGACCACGGGCAGGTCATCGGTGAGCGGAGTTTTCCGGTGCCGATAAGGGAGTATGGACACCCGGGTGGGGTGTACGCCGACGGGCTGGTCACGGTCCCGTGGCTGACATACGAGCGCGGCGATCGCCCAGAAATCACTTCTGAGAATCTCGCCGGTTCCGACACGTCCGAACAGGACGAAGAGACCGCCCGCGAGCGACTCGGGCATCTCGGCTACGTGAACTGACTCGAGACCCAGGTCGCGTCGTCGCCGGACCGGAACCACGCGACTGAGGCCCGGTAAGCGAGTCGGGAACTGAGGTCGCCAGCGTTACACTCTGCCGCATCTTGCTGTTAATACCTTCTTACTTCTGGTCCTGCTCGGCAATATCGGCTGGCGTTCGATAGTTTTACTGTCATTTTCGTTTGTAATTTTCTTTTAATAATGATATGCAAGATAGATTGCATGGGTGGCAAGTACTTCAAAAGCCACCTAACCCGCAACAACGAATAAAATAGTAAATAGGGATTACCGGAGTGTGACCAACGAAGAACAGAATCGCTCGCACGACAGTGAGGAGGTGTCGCGGGAGGACAGGATTCCGACAGACGCGACCGTCGTAGACCGCCGCACGTGCCTGAAATTAGCAGGTGTTGCCACCGCGGCCCTGGCGGGATGTACCGGTAAAGGTGGTCCTACCACGGGCAGTTCGGCGGCACAGTTCGGCTACGGCGGCGAGCCCGCAGTGACGTCCCAGCTCGCCGCGGTCGACGTTTCGGAGGTGGCCGGGGACGCCAGCGTGGCGAAGTCGGTCAGCAGCCTCGACGTGGGTTCTCGGCTCTCGACGACGCTGTCTCCGGGCTCGTCCGATCTCTTCGCGTTTCGGCCCGACACCGAGGACGTGACTGTCACGTTCACGCCCGGCCCCGACACGGGGCCCGCGGCCCTCGGGGTGTTCAACCCCGACGGTGAACTGGTGTCACAGGCGTACGCGAGTTCGGCGGCCCCGGTGTATCTCCCGGAATCACTCTCTACCAGCGCGACACATTATCTGCAAGTCATGGACGTCGGTCGGGGCGGTGGCGATTACTCGCTGGCCCTCTCGACCGGCACCACGACGCAGTCCCAGTCCCCGTACGAGGGGACGGTCCGGTCGATTCCGGGCCGTATCCAGGCCCAGAACTTCGACATCGGCGGCGAAGGCGAGGCGTATCACGACACGTCCGCCGGGAACATCTACGGGTCCGCCAGCCGGGACACCGACGTGGACATCCGACCGACCGGGGACGAGTCCGGGACGTACAACGTCGGCTACTTCCAGGCCGGGGAGTGGCTCGAATACACGACCGACGTCTCGCCGGGGACGTACGACATCAGCCTGCGAGTGGCGTCGGCGCTCTCGGACGGCCAACTCGAACTGTCCCTCGGCGACCGGACCCTCGCGACCGTCACCGTGCCCAACACGGGCGACTGGACCTCGTGGGAGACCGTCACGGTCGAGGACGTCGAGATAACGGCCGAACAGCAATCGACGCTGCGGGTCGAGGCGCTGGATTCCGGCGTGGAGTTCAACTGGGTCGAATTCGAGAAAGTCGACGTACAAGACCCGTACAACGGGACGGCCGCGACGATTCCCGGCCGTATCCAGGCCCAGAACTACGACACTGGTGGGGAGGGCGTCGCCTACTCCGATACGACGGCCGGCAACGAGTACGACACCGGGTACCGCGACACCGACGTCGACATCCGGGAGACCCAGGACAGCACCGGGGAGTACAACGTCGGCTACTTCGAGGACGGCGAGTGGCTCGAATACTCCGCCGACGTCTCGCCGGGCCAGTACGACATCAGGGTCCGCGTGGCGACGACCCGGGACGACAGACAGCTCCGGTTCACGCTCGGCGAGCGGACGCTCGGTACAGTCGACGTCCCCAACACGGGCGACTGGACGGCGTGGACGACCGCGACCCTGGAGGACGTGACCATCGACGCCGACGGACAGCAGGTCCTCCGGGTCGAGGCCGTCGGCTCCGGCATCGACTTCAACTGGGCCGAGTTCGTCGTCGCCGGCAACCAGCCGTACGACGGCGTCCCGGTTCTGCCGGGCCGAGTGCAGGCCCAGAACTACGACCTCGGCGGCGAGGGCGTGGCGTACCACGACACCACCGCCGGGAGCGAGTACGACCTCGACTACCGCGACTCCGACGTGGACATCCGGCAGACACAGGACGTCTCCGGCGAGTACAACGTCGGCTACTTCGAGGACGGCGAGTGGCTCGAATACACCGTGGAGGTGCCGGCCGGAACCTACGACGTCGACGTCCGCGTGGCGACGACCCGCGACGACAGGCAACTGCGGGTGTCGCTCGACGGCGAACGGGTTGGCACGGTGGCCGTCCCGAACACGGGCGACTGGACCGCCTGGGAGACGGCGACGCTGCCGGACGTGACGGTCGATTCCGGTGGCGAACACGTCATCCAGGTCAAGGCGGTCGGGTCCGGTATCGACTTCAACTGGTTCGAGTTCCGGGAGGCGACCGAAACGGAGACCGAGACCGCGACGCCGACGGAGACCGAGACGGCCACACCGACTGAAACGGCCACGCCGACAGAGACGGAAACGGCGACGCCGACACCGACGGAGACCGAGACCGCGACCGACGACTTCGGCAGCGAAGGCTACGGGATGGGTGGGTACGGGGGTACCCAATAAGACAATGGCAGAACGATACAACACGCCCGCGGAGGGCACGCTAGATTGGCACGTACCGCTCAACGAGAACTTCAAGAAGCTCGACAACCACGTCGAACTCCGGGACGCCGAATCCAACATGGACCAGTATTCGCCCAGCGCCGGTGCGAAGTTCCTGGCGACGGATACGGGGACAGTGTATCTCGGAGACGGCGACACGTGGAACCCCATCGGGGACATCACACCCTCGTCTACGGGGTCGAAGACCGCCGACGACGGGACGATAATTGCCCCGCCCGGCGACCTCCAGTCCGCAATCGACGACGCGTCGAACGGCGCCGAATGGGGCAAGCGGCCGACCCAGACCGTCCGGTTGGTCTCGGGCGAGAACTACACCGTGTCGGACACGATTAAGCTCCGGCGCGGCGTCCGACTGGAGTGCAACGGCGCCAGAATCGTCCCCTCCGGCGACTTCGACGTCATCGAGATGTACCGGGAGAGCCAGCTCATAGAGCCACATATCGACTCCCGGAACCAGGGCTGGAGTTCGACCCAAATCGTCGTCGGTGCCGACGACGCTGCGAAACTCGAAGCCGCGAACCGGGCCTGGGTCCGGGATGCCTACCTCATGGGCGACAAGGGAGAAGGAACGGGTCTCCAGTTCCGCGGCGGAAGCGGTGGCCCCTGCTCGATGCAGTGGGCGACCGGGACTATCAACGGGTTCAAGCGTGCGATAGACCTGTACGCGGCGGGTGGCGACACCAGTGGTCAGGGCGACTGGTCGAACGGCAACCACTTCGAGGGGCTCATCCGGAACTACGAAATCGGGGTCTCGATGCGGTCGGAAGGTGCAGCCGTCACAGGCAACTCCTTCCGCCTGCAGGCCCAGCCGAACCCGCGAGTCAGTAAATGGCTCTGGTACATGGAAGACGACCCCCGCTCCAGCTCTCAGCGCGGCGACTCCTCCTACGTGAAGAAGGGCAACGCCATGCTGGTGAAGTCCTGGGACAACATCAATTACGAAAAGAACCCGTACTACGACAGCAGTGACCGCAAGCCCCCGGTGTGGTACATCGGGAAGGGCAAGCAGTACGCGAACTCGCTGTACGACTTCGGTGGCCTGATGGGCAACCAGTACATCGTCAACAACGCCGACACCCCCGACAGAAACGGTATTCTCACCGGTCACGGCGGGCACGTAACGGGGACGACGGAGTGGAGCCAGCCGCCGAACTACCAGCGCAACGACAGCCGGAACTGGCACCACGAGTCACGGAACGCGTAACGCGTAACTCGTAATTCGTACCGACCGCTGTCCAGAAGCCCCCGGTTTCAGCTGTTCTCGGACTCCGGGTGCCATCTGCGACTATCGTTTCGGTCGTATGCGGGGTTGAACCGGAGCTGTGTCGTTCCAGTGACCTCGCCGCCGTGTGCGGTGAAGATTCCGTTTCGGTCGGGATTGTCGGAGTTGTTCACGATGAACTCGTTGCCTAGCAGGCCGCTGAAATCGTAGATGGAGTTCCCGTAGCGGGTCCCTCGACCGAGATACCATATCGGCGCCCGTCGGTCCGAATCAGAGCTATAGGGGTTATTCGCGTTGTAGTTGTTCACGTCCCACGGGTACACGAAGAGGGTGTTGCCCTTCATCAGGTAGTTCTCGCTGTCTCGGTCGCTTCGGGGGTCGTCAGCCATCCACAGGAGCCATTCGCTCCGCTTGCTGTTTGCCTGTACTTGCGCCCTGACCGTGTTCCCGCTGACCGCCGCACCGTCCGACCGCATGCTAATCGCGACACGGTAGTTCCGAATAGTGCCCTCGAAATGGTTGCCGTTCGACCAGTCGCCCTGACCGCTGGTGTCGCCGCCCGCCGCGTAGAACTCCAGTGCGGTGTCGAATCCGTTGAGTATCCCGCTGGCTGCCTGCATCGAACACGGTCCGTCCTGTCCGCGAAACTGCAAGCCGGTGCCCCGTCCCGGCTCACCGAGCAGATAGGCGTCCTGTACCCAGGCTCGGTTCGACGGTTCTAGCTTGTCGGACTCCCTGGTTCCGACAAGGACTTGAATCGACTGCCAGTCCATGTTCCGCGTGTCGATGTGGGGACGGACTAGCTGTGTCTCACGGTGGAGTTCGAAAACGTTGAAATCGCCGGAGGGGACGATTCTGGCGCCGTTGCAATCCAGCCGGACACCGGATTTGAGGGTGATTGTATCGGATATTTCGTACGTTCGCCCGGAAACGAGACTGATAGTCTGTGTGGGTTGCTGACCGAAGTTGGAGTTCGTCGCGGTCGCATCGATTGCCGCCTGAAGCTCGCCCGGCGGAGCAATCACCGTTCCGTCGGCCGTCCGAGTGAAACCGTTCCGAACGACGTTGACCGATGCGCGTCGCTGCCACTCGTTCCCGTCGCCGATGTACACCTGTCCGGTGTCTGTCGCGAGGTACTTCGCACCGGTCTTCGGCGTGTACTGACTGCGGTTCTCCTCTGTGTCCCGGATTTCGACGTCGCCGTCTATCCGCGAAAAGTTCTCGTTGAGCAGTACGTCCCAATCCTGTGCACCCCGGGGCGGTCGGTTGTACGCGTGGTTCGCTGTGTTATCGGCCACAATATCTGCGTGCAGGACTCCCCGGGTGAAAATTATAATACGGCTACCGAAACGCTGTCCCCGCTATAGATATCCCATCTCTTCGAGATGCTCCGCAGTGGCTGCATCTATGTCGTGTTCGCTGCCGGCTGTCTCGCCCTCGAGAATCGAGTCGATTTTCGACCGGGCCTCGGACGTGTCGAATCCGGGGAGCCCGTACGACGCGTGTCCGGGCGTGAACATCTTGTACGATTCGAAGACACGATTGCCGTGTCGGACCTGTTTCCCGAACGGCTTCTGTAGCAACAGGACGAGGTAGATGAGCGAGGCAGTGACCTGTGACCCCTCCACGAATACGTGACCACCGTTCGCATCCCAGAGACTCTGGATGGTCCGCTCAAATCCGCCGGTCAGCTGGAGCAGCCGTTCGAGCGGGTCGGCAAGGGTCCCGTACCGGATGTGCCGGAGGTGATTGTATCCAGTTTCGCGGTCAGCGCCATCGATAACCCCGTCCGTCTGTCCGATGTCGACGGGGCATGCCATCGCGTCGGCGACGGTCGGCACCAAGTCGACGTGGTGGAAGAGCCCATCGGCCCGTCCGGGTTCGAGGTCGGGATGGATGAACGTCGTCGGGACGTAGACGACTTCGGGCGTGGCAGCGTGTGTGTGGCCGAAGAACCCGTACTCGCCGAGGAGTTCACCGTGATCGCTCGTGTAGACCACTAACGTGTCGTCGGCGAGCCCGCGCTCTTTCAGGACACCGAGGACACGCTGGAATTCCTCGAACGAGCGTTCCACGCCCTGCTCGTAATCGATTCGTGCCTGTTCGGGTTGATTCGAAATCCTGTCGAAGTATTCGGCGGCAGTCTCGTCCGCGTACTCGTACTGGTCCCACTCGAACCCGTTGTACGGCGCATGTCCGCCGGGACGGCGGACGACGTGGACGAACGGCGGCTTCGCTTCCTCGATAGTCGTCCGCGCCGGAGAGCCGAAGATATCTGCGATGCCGTCGTTCATCCCTCCCTCGGACCCCATCGACGTCTCGTGTGTCTCGATGTCGAAGACGGACCGTACGTCAGGGGGTACTGTGTGTTTGAAACTGTGGATTCCGCTCCGCGGCGGTAACAATCCGGTCAGTAGGCTCCCGAACGACGTCGGGGTATGAGTCGACGCTGCGATGGTCTTGTGCGTCGGCCCGAAATCAGACAGCGTGTCCGCAATCGAATCGTATCTAACAGCGTCGTCGACGTAAATGAGGACGTTTTCGACATCCAAGTCCATTCTATCTGTCCCCAAGACTATCGGGAGCAAAGTAAGAGAGGTGTTAATCAACTGTACGGACGGCGCGCGCGAGGGTTCGAGTTCAAGCCACGATTGCAACTGTAGCGAGCCGACCGGCAGTATTACTAGTCAGTTCCTACTTGTGGATGGTATCCGTCCTGACCCGGTGGAGCAGACTGGCTAGCGTGTGTGCCGCCCTGTAGGTGTACTTCCCGCCGTATGCGACGAGAGCGTACACGAGCCGCGATCTATCAAGTGGATGGTATCGGAGCGCTTTGAGGAGGTATTTTTTTGCATCAGCGTAGTAGCCGTTTTTCAGCGCCTCCTGCCCGAGTGATTCGGTCGTCGCGGCCATGAACGCCCGCTCACATCGCCACCCGTACTCCGCGGCGAGGTCCCTATGTTTTTCAATGAACAGCGGGTACGAGATGTCGCGTTTCTCCTCGAAGTTGTCGCTGATGCTGTCTTCTCCGGTCTTGCGGCGCCGAGTGGTGAGCGCCTCGGGGACGGTTTTGAACTCGCAGTGACGGGACAGGCGCAGCAGCCAGTCGCGGTCCTGCCAGCTCGGGAAGTCTGTATCGGGGAGCCCGGCGGCCCGAGCGACGTCCCGACGTACCATTAGGGTGGTAAATTCACCGAGGGAGCGACCGCGGAGCATCGCTTCGGTGACGTCCCCTTCCAGCGAGAAGACGACCGTACGCACGTAATCGTCGTACACGTACTCGGACCCCGTGTAGACGACACCGACCTCCGGGCCGGCCTCGCGGAACGCCGCCACTTGCTTTTCGATTTTTGACGGGGCCCAGTCGTCATCGTCGTCGAGGAAAGCGATGTACTCGCCCGTCGATTCGCGTATCCCCGTGTTTCGGGCCTCGTTTGCGCCCCTGTTTTCCTCGTGTCTGATTATCTCGACGGTCAGTTCGTCGAACGAGAGGGAACTGAGCGTGTCCGCCGCCGGCGTCGGTGAGTGGTCGTCGACGACGACGAGTTCGATGTGGCTGTACGTCTGCTCCTGAACGCTCTGGACGGCGTTCCGGAGGTTTTCCGGACGGTCGTACGTCGGGAGGACGACACTGACGAGTGGGTCGTTCATACCTGTTGGATGTGTTCTGATGTATCGGGAGAGTCGGTCGAGTGTGTCGTCCGGTGCCACGTCGTGGTCCGGCGTAGCTGTGGTTCTCGTAGCATCTGGACGGCGCAGTGGGCGAGTGTCACTGGAGGTACCCCAGGTCTTCGAGGCGCTCCTTTTTGTTCGCGCTGATGGTGGTTTCGTCCGACGTGCCGCGAGCGAGGCGACCGAGTTCGTCTCGGAGGTCTGTCCCGAGGCGCTCACAGATGTCCGGGTGCATCGACGCGATGTCAATCCGTTCGGTAGGGTCCTCATCGCGGTCGTACAGTTCGGTGTCGCCCGGTGCCTCGATGAATTTCCAGTCAGTGGTTTTAATCGCTCGAAGCGGGCGGTCGAACCGCGTCGCGGTCTCATCGAACGACTCCACGGCCTCCCGGAGCGCATCCATCGACGGCTGCGGGACGAGATACTCGGCGATTGCGCTGTCCCGTACGGGGACGGTTCCGTCTCGGGGAACCAAACTGTGCGTCGAAACGTCCGTATCGGCCGGCGGCTCAGCGCCCGCGAGGTCTGTAACGGTTGGATACAGGTCCCGGAGTTCGACGGGTCCCGAAACTTCTTTATCGTTGAATAGTTCCGGGTATCGGATGATGAGCGGGACGTGAATCAGCGTCTCGTAGAGGCAGTACTGGTGGTCCATCAGCCCGTGTTCGCCGATGTTCTCCCCGTGGTCCCCGACCAGAATGATGGCGGTCTCGTCGAGAATACCCTGTTCGGCGAGTGTATCGTACAGCCGTCCGAGTTGCGTGTCAAGATACGCCAGTTCTGCCTCGTACAGGCTTTTGAATAGTTCTATATCCGCGTCAGTTAGCTCCCGGTCGCCGGCGACGTACTGCCAGGGGTCCTGGTCGAGGTTCGAGACGCGTGACGGGTCGGCACCGTCAGGCAGGTACTCGTCGAGAAAGGGTTCGGGCGGCTCGTAAGGAAGGTGGGGTTCGACGTAGTTCAGGAAGTAGAAGAACGGGTCGTCCGCCGTGCCGTTCTGCTCCAGCCATTTGACCGTCCGTGAGGTAGTGTGGCGTGCCCCATCGTCGTGGCGCTCCGCGAGGAACTTCGCGTAGCCGGTAGTAAGCGCGCCTTTGAGGAGGTCGACCGGGCCTTGCCCCCGAAACACGTCCAGAATGGTGTCGCCGGTCGCCGTCGTGTTCCGGTTGCTGATAACGCTCGAAAGCTCGGGGGCGTCCCAGAACAGGTCCCACTTCATCGAGAACTCGTCGAAGCCGGCATCGAAGCCGAACTCCGGACTTATCCAGACGTTGCCCGAGATGCCCGCCGTTCGGTAGCCTGCGTCGGAGAGTCGGGACGCGAGCGGCGCGGAGTCCGGGTCGAAGATGTGGTTCCCGGCGTGGACGCCGTGTGATGACGCGTACTTTCCAGTGAACATCCCGGCATGGGAAGGGAGCGTCCACGGTGCAGTGGCCGTCGCGTCAGTGAACGTCGTTCCGTCATTCGCAATACGCGACAGCGTCGGCATCAGTCCGGATTCGAGACCCGGAAGCACCGTGCGCGCACGTGCTGTATCGAGAACTATCAACAGCACGTTCGGCCGTTGCTTCGGTGACATTGGCACCCAGTTTTTCACCGACGGGTATAGTTATACGAGGTAAAACCGACCAATCTCCTGCTACTTCGCGTACAGTGTTTCAGCGACCGATAGAGTCTGCCGGCCACCGGCGGGAGAATCGCTGGACTTCACAGACGTGCGATGCACAGTCGGTGTACGTAGTCATTAACAATCAGCCAACGCCGAATCTAACGCAGTAATGAGCGCGTCAACTGCTCCGCCTAATATCATCTGGATTACTCTCGACAGTATTCGCTACGACCGCACCACGTTGGACGGGCACACGCGAGCGACGACGCCGAACATGGAACGTATCGCCAATCAGCCGGACGGAGTCAGTTTCAGTAGTTGCATTGCCGCCGCGAACTGGTCGCTGCCGTCGGCAGCATCGATACTCACCGGAACCTTTCCCGAACACCACCGGACGGGCTACGGTACGAACAAGCTTCCAGAGGGCGTCAGCACCGTCGCCGAGCGACTTCGGGAGGTCGGGTATCAGACGGTCGGTGTCTCTGCGAACCATTACTTCAGCGAATCGACCGGCCTTTCCCGTGGGTTCGAGACGTTCAAACACATCAATCCGAGCGACCTGTTCAGAGAGGTCAGCCCGCTTACGCTGCTCCGGTTCCTCGGCAACGTGCGGTCCCATTCGGGCGGTCTCAGTACGGAGAAGACGAAACACCGACCCGACTTCTTCGTCAACGAAGTCGTAAAGAAGCAGGTCTCGTCCCGAGCCGGGACGGATGACCCGTTCTTCATATCCGCACACTACCACGGCGCACACCTCCCGTACTATCCGCCGCCGGCGTGGCAGGACCAGTTCGCGTCGGACCTCATCGAATCGCCACGAGCAGCGAGCGAGCGGGCCTTCGAACACACCGCCGACCTGCACCGAGGAATCGCCAACGTCAGCGAGTTCGGCGACGCGGACTGGAGCGCTTTGAACGTGATGTACGACACGCTCGTCGCGTACTCTGATTCGCTGATTGGAGAGCTCTTCGACCATCTGAAGGCGCTTGACTTCGAAAACACCGTGTTCGTCGTGACCGCCGACCACGGTGACCTCCTCGGGGAGTGTGGCCTGCTCGGTCACAAATTCGTCCTTCACGACGGGTTGGTTCACGTCCCGGCCGTCGTACACGGGCTCGATTCAGTGGCCGGTAAACAGGACGAACTCGTCCAGCATGTCGACATCGTCCGGACGCTCGTCGAGTGTGCTGGCGGCGATACGACCGGTTTCGACGGCATCGACCTCCGGAACGAGCGACGGACAGCCGCACTCAGCCAGCGTGCCGCCGACATCCAGGGCCCACTCTCGGCGATACAGGAGCACGACCCGTCGTTCGATACCGAGTACTTCCACGACGCGGCGCTCAGTTCGCTCCGGACCCACGAGTTCAAATATCAGCAGAGTTCGGAAGGTGACGTGCTGTTCGAACTCCCCGATGAACAGTCAGACGTCTCTATGTCGTACCCCGACCGCAGGGACGAACTCAAGGCGGACCTCCAGCGGCGACTGAGCGAAATCGACAGTCAGAAAGTCGACGGGGAAGCGGCCGAGTTCAGCGACGACATCAGAGACCAACTGTCCGACCTGGGATACTTAGTCGAGTAAGACCGCTCCGAGAGCAGCGTGCCGAGCCGGATTATTCGGCGGTCCCCTCATCTACTTGTGGCGATACTCTCCAAGCTGTGTACCCGCCGTTCACGTATATTTTGTTCGCCGTCGAGTCCCGTTCTAACTCATTCAGATGGGACTCGCCATACCGGAAGAGGAACTCCTGCTGTTCCGGGGTGTAGTGGGAAGCAGTGTGTCGTTTGCGGTCGTACGTCTTCGTCACGAGATACGCACTGCCGTACGTATCCGCCGCCCTCACATCCGGTCCGGTGTATCCCAACGCATCCGGAACGTCGTTTTCCGTAGTGATGCCTCTCGGCCACAGGCGGTCGTGATTGCTCGACAGCACGAACTCCTTCATTTTGTGTGACGTATCCATCGAGTATACGGGCTCTCCGAGGTCGTAGTTCGTCGACAGATACTGCGTCCCGTCGTACTCAGCGTGGGTGAGATGCCGGTTCGGCTCGTATGCCGCCTGGGCACCTAATCCAGCCGCAAGAAGCACGACGAGTGCGGACAAGACTATCAGAGATGACCGCTGTCGCTCGAAGAGATGGAGAATGAACATCCCGATAGCCACTGCGGCAAAGAGGATGGCGTAGCGTGACAGACGGATGTGGCCCTTGACGACGAGGTCACGGAGCAAGAAGAGCACTGCCAGCGTTACACCGGCCATGAAATGGGTCGCGCCGAGGCCCCAGTCGTAGCGGTTGTTTCTGCGGAGGAAGGCCACGAGAACGAGTAGGAGAAAGAGGCCCGCGATCAGGAAGTAGAGGAACACGCTGCCGTAGAGGTCGACGAACTTCCAAGCTAACTGCACCGGAGTGAACGAAACCGACGTGGCTTTCGCCAGTTCCTGGGCCGCCGGGCTCGGACCTTTGTCCGGTCCGAACATGTTGTACATGGACACCTTCGTTTGTCGGAAGCCCTGTAACCAGATGAACTGAAGCGGCAGGAAGAGGGCACCCAGACGGAGACTGAGCGTCTCGATTGAGCTATCGAAGAGGCCTCGGTACAGAATTGAATACGCCGCCGTCACCGTAATCATCCCAATCATGAACAGCGTCGTCATCGGGTGCATGTAGATGACCGCGAGACCCAGCGTAACGAGAAGTATGAGGTACGTCTTCTCGTTCGTCTGGCGGTACCGTTCGAGTACGAACAAAACGACCGGGAGTAGCATGAAGGACAAGATGGCAGGATGTGCCGAGAGGTGGAACGTGGTGTACAGGAGCGGCGCACCGACTGCTAGTCCGACTGCGATGCTCTCCCGCCGCTGACTGAACAGACGGATGACAGCCCCGATAGCCACGATATGTAGTAGAGTAAACGCGAAATTGATGCCGTACTGGGTGCTCGTCAGCGGAAGGCCCAGCATGTTTAGTTCCGCCATCAGAACGTGTTCGCCGGGATACCAGATGCCGGGGAGGCTCCCGGTTTCGACGATACCCTGGACGTCCCCGAGATGCCGAAGTTTGTCAGCCTCACCGCGTCCATAGAGCTTGTACCCTCGGGCAACTGGCAGGAACGTGTATATGAGGTAATTCGCCAGCAAGAGGGCCAGTCCGTGTCGCCAGAACGTGGTGCCAGTCGTAGCGGCGACAAACAGCAGTACGATGCTGCCGGCTAGTATCGCATAGAAGAGGAGCCAGTACGCCGACGGGAGCGACTCGACAATTGACGTTTCGTATCCCGTCGCCAGTTGGGTGCGAAGAAACAGCGCACCCTCTGCGAGGAGGAGGCCCGAGAGAACGACGGCGAGAGTCGCTTGCAGATGGCTAT
Source organism: Haloarcula taiwanensis (assembly GCA_002844335.1). Lineage (NCBI taxonomy): Archaea > Methanobacteriati > Methanobacteriota > Halobacteria > Halobacteriales > Haloarculaceae > Haloarcula > Haloarcula taiwanensis. The sequence goes on along the minus strand of CP019155.1, from coordinate 201,708 downwards.
CGGTAAACCCGACCCAGTTGTCGAGACGGCGTTCGAGATTATTTACGATACTCATCGCTGGTGGAGAGAGATGAAGTCACTACCAGTGACACGGTTCACGTCCGCTTGTTCGGGTTTGTAACAATAAGTAAACGCAGCATAACGGGCCGTCGGCGCGGGTCGGCCAGGGTCGGCAGTACCGCGGACGACAGTGTCGTGCATATCGGTGTCAGGCATCGTTTTCGTATTCTCCGGCGTTGTTCTCCCGTCCCTGTCGGCCGTCGAGAGAGCGATACAGCCGAGTGTAGCGGGAGACCATCTGTTCGACGGTGAACACGTTTCGGACACGGTCGCACCCCTGCTCCCCGTAGCGCTCCCGGGTCGCGTGGTCCGCGAGCTCTCGCATCGCCGCTGCCATCTGTGTTGGCTCATCAGGAGGAACCAACCGTCCGGTCTCACCGTCGAGGACGACTTCCCTCACGCCGTCGATGTCCGTGGCGACCACTGGGCACTCCGCGGTCATGGCTTCGAGGATAGTCACCGGCAGTCCCTCGAAGGCCGATGCAGAGACAAAGGCATCGGCAGCCGCGTAATACCCGTGAATCTCCGGGACGCGTCCGGTGACCGTCACAGCCTCGGACAAGCCCGCGCTCTGGACCTTCTCTCGGAGCGATGCTTCGAGCGACCCCCACCCGACGATGAGAAGGTGTGCCGACGGCACGCTGTCGATGACCTCCCCCATCGCCTCGATGAGCGTCGGCTGTCGCTTCTGGGGCTCGTATCGGGCCACGTTGAGATAGAGCGGGTCAGAGTCCGAAAGGCCCCACTCTTGGCGGACGGCACGTCCGTCAGCGGCGTCCACGGAGCCAGCGAAGGCATCCACGTCAATCCCGTTGGGAATCGTGCTCCACTGGCCACCAGCATCGTGGTGAAAGACTTCGCTCTCACCGGTGAAGGCCGTCTGAACGCCCTCCGAGACGGCAACGGTCCGTGAGTCGAGCGGTCGGGTGAGACGTTCCGCCACCCGCTCGATGGGATGGTAGTTCGCCGGGACGTTGTGCTGTGTGCTCACGATGTGGTCGACGTCGGCCACGGAGCCGACGAGTCGTCCGAGCGATTGTGAGTACGGCAAGTGGCAGTGGAGGATATCGAACGATGTCCGGCGGAAGAACCGGAGCATACGCGGGAGCGAGCGTGGGTCGAACTGCGGGAACTCCCCGACCGCTCCGAAGTCGACCACGCGCGCGCCTGCGTCTTCGAAGTCCGTCCGGAGCGTGTCGTCACCGCCGAAGAAACAGACCGTGAAATCGAACGGTTGGTCTCGCGCTTGCTCGACGAGGTTCAGGACGATAGTCGGTGCGCCGTCAGGCGCGAGTTTGTTGATGAGAAAGCAGACGCGAACAGTCTCGTCCGGGGATTGGTGGGAGGCGTCGTCGTAGCTGTCGGTGCCCGCGGTGGGAGCTTCGTGTGTCGTGTCCGAGCGGCTCATTGCTCGTGCTCCGTGTTCGAGCCGGCGGGTATCACCTGCTCTTCGGCCTGGTCGCTGTCGACCTGCTGTTGGGAGGGCGTCGACGTGGAAATAGTACCGAGGGCCTGTGTCGTCTGCTCGACCGTTTCGGACCAGTCGTATTCTCGCATCACAATCTCCCTGCCGGCCTGGCCGAGCTTTCGTAGCGCATCTCTATCGTCGAGCATCGAAGACATGGCCTCGGCTAGTGCCGTCGTGTCCCCAACCGGTACCGTCTGGCCAGCCTGCTCGATTACCTGTTCCGTCTGTTCCAGTCGGGTGCTGAGAACGGGCGTGGCACACGCCATAGATTCCATGACGCTTCGCGGGAATCCTTCTGTTCTACTGGCAAGTACAAACAGATCCGCGGCGCGGTAGACCGCCGGCATCTCCTGATACGGAACCCGCTCCAGAAACCGTATCGACTCGCGCATATTCTCTCGCTCGACAATCTGTTCTAGCTTGTCCCGAAGCGGTCCGTCACCGCACAAAAACAGTTTGGCCTCGGGGATGTTGTCTTGGACTATCTGAAACGCTTTCAGAACGTCCCGAGGCCGTTTCCCTTCGACCAGACGACCGACGAAAACGACTGCCGGACCAGTCGCATCGGTTATCCGGTCGTACGTTTTGCCGACTGGCGTGAATCGGTCGACGTCAATCCCGTTGTGGATGACGCGGATATCGGACGAGACGCCGAGGTCCCGGAGGCGCTCGCGTTCGAGTGCAGTGTAAGAGAAGAGTACGTCCGCCGCGTTGTATGTGAACCGTCCGACAGTGTTGAGGTGGAACCGCGAAAACCATTCGGGGACTCGTTGCGACATGAGTCCGTGACACGTGACGGCGAGCGGGATGTCGGTCACCCGGCTGTAAGCCGCCGTGAGGTTGCTCGAAGAAAACAGGTGTGAGTGAGCGTGTACCACGTCGTACTCCCGAGCGTTGCGGAGGTACTTCACCGTCCCGGCGAACAGCGCGTTACCGAACAGTTCGATACGCGGCGACAGACGGACGAGGGTGTACCCGGCTCTCTGTTCGGTCTGTGGCAGAGACTGGTCGTTCGAGACGGTCAGGACCGTCACATCGTGGCCCATCTCGGCCTGGTCGCGGCTTAGAGCGTGTATGTGATAAGGTGCTCCCCCAACTTTGTCCGGAAAGATATCTTGGGCGACACGTAGGATGCGCATTCTGTGCAGGACGCTTGCTGTCCGATACTTATTGTTAAGCCTGTGCTTTCCAGGGTATCACAGTCCTAACCGCGTAACTGCTCCGGAGCGGAATTCGCGCGTTGACGAGTTTGTCGCCAAATTCCGTCGTAGTCTCCCGACCAGTTTGCGGACCATCCCACAGCGTGCGGTACGGCAAAGATACGAGAGATGCCTCGGGGTAGGAAGATAGTAAAAAAGCCTACTGACCGAGACGATGTCGATATGACAGGGCAGAGGCCGCTGGCGTTCTACGTTCCGTCCCTGACGGTTGGGGGGGCTGAACGGGTGACGGTGACAATCGCAAACGGGTTGGCCGAGCAAGGGTACGACGTCGATCTCCTCGTCTCGTTTTGTGAAGGCGAGTTCAAGAAAGAAGTGCGAAGCGACGTTCGCCTCATCGACCTAGAGACTCCGTCTATCCCGGGAATCGGTATCGGTGCCGCTGTCCCGGCACTCCGCAGGTATCTCAGGACCGAATCGCCGAGCATGATTTTCTCGCAGATGACATACGCCAACGATGTCTGTCTCGTCGCACACGGATTGGCCGGCTCCGATGCGGTCGCGGTTCCGACGGTCCACAATACCCTCGGCGTGCAGGACTCGCCGAAAGAGAAGTTCGTCGAGTGGCTCGCGGGCCGACTTGCCGACCGAGCGGACCAGTTCGTCGCCGTTTCCGAAGGTGCCGCCGAAAGCATCGTCGAACACGTGGGGGTCAGTCGTGAGGACGTGACCGTACTGCACAACCCGATTCCCGTCGAGGAGGTCCGCATGCGGTCCCGGGACCCGGCCGACCACGAATGGGTCGGCGTTCCGGAGTACGAGGTCGTACTCGGCGTCGGCCGCCTCGAGCCACAGAAGAACTTCGGCTCATTCCTCAAAGCGTTCAAACGGGTACACAAAGCGCGCCCACAAACGCGAGCAATCATCGTCGGTCGAGGGTCTGAGCGTGGCGAACTCGGGCAGTTGGCCCGGGATCTCGGAATCAGCGAGAAAGTCTCGTTTCCGGGCTACGTCGACAACCCCTACGGCTACATGGCCGGTGCATCCGTGCTAGCAATGTCGTCGGTACACGAGGGGCTCCCGACAGTGCTCATCGAAGCGCTAGCGTGTGGCTGCCCGGTCGTCTCGACTGACTGTCCTAGCGGTCCCTACGAAATTTTAGAAGGTGGCGAAATCGGACCACTAGTCCCGGTCGGGGACGATAGCGCCCTCGCAGATGGGATACGTACCACTCTGGCCGACCCACCGGACAAAGAGAGATTAGTCGAGCGGGCGCGCGATTTCGCCCCCGAAGCCGTGCTTCGGGATTACGAGGCGTTCATTCGAGCGCACCTGCCTACCGCAGCCCCGGCTCACAGAACGGCCTGACTCAAGCGGTATAGCGCCTCACCAGAGCTTCGTTACGACACGTCGAGCCAGACGTGGAGTTCCCGGTAGCTGTTCTGGGCCGTGGGCTGTTCGGGGACAGGCCCGTCGTAAAGCAGATACGTCAGTCGTAACCGCTCACCGCTCAGCAGGGGTTCGACCGTGTGTTCCTGCCGCCACGTCTCTTCGGCAGCGACTTCGTTTCTGAACGAATCCAGTTGCGCACGCTGGATTGCCTCTCCGTCCTCGTTCGTAGCGACGAGCGTAATCACGACGGTGTACTGTTTGGGTTGCATCTCACGGTTCGTGACCGTGAAATACAGTGTCTCCTGGTCGCCAACCGACATCTCGGACGGATAGTTGTCAGCGACGAGCGTCCCGTTGTCCGCCTCGGTGAGGAGCCCGAACTCCGTGTACCGCTCACCGCGGGGCGGGTCCAGTGCGACAGCACCGACGCTGAGTACCGCGACGAGCACAGCGACGGCAACAACGACTGAGCTGAGCTGTATCGAGTCGCCGATATTCGGGGTCTTGGCCCGGTACGAGGAGCCACCAAACGTAGTAGGGGAGGTCTCGTTGAGAGTCGATAGTCGGCGATACATCCCGATACTGGCCGCCAAAAGCGCTATCGACGACAGGGCGACCATCACTGGGGCCGCGGCGATATCCCAGACCGTGTACTCGAGATTCACCCCGACGATAATCGCGAGGGCGATGCTGGTAGCGATTCCCAACAGAAGCGCCTCGGAGCCGAACAACTGCTCGCCGTCGAGTGACGAGCGCCGGTGTGGGAACATCGCCACCACCACCGAGTACCCCGGTGCGAAGAACAGAAACGGTATCGTCACCACGGTTCGGAGCAGTGACTCTGACAGGAAAGTTGCCGCGAGCGCCAGCACGGTAAGCAGAATGACGGCCACCAGATCAGCCACTCGCAACAGAGATGCGGACCATCTACTCATGCGATACGGTCACCACTGGTCCGATATAAGTAGGAACTACATAATCGGACGACGTATCATCTGAAGAACTTCTTACCGATTCGCCAGAAGAATCCTCGCAGGAGCAGCATAGACAGCTTCGGAACGAACGAACTGTATCTGATCCCACTTGATTCGTCGCCGTAAAACGCCTCCATCGGTACGTCCCGTACAGTCAGTCCATTGGCGTCTAACTGAATGAGCATATCGTTCAGGAACCCGTAGTCGTCAAACAAATCGTTCAGCGAGAGTTGTTCGAGCGCCGTTGCGGAAATCGCAGTGTATCCGTTCTGTGGGTCGCGCATCTTCCAGTGTCCGCTCGCGACCTTTGTCAATATCGTGAGGAGTGCGTTTCCGAAAAACCGCCAGTTGGACATCTGGGCACAGTGGCGTCGTGATATCAAGCGGTTGCCCTTCGCATAATCCGCTTCTCCTTTAACGACTGGGTCGAGAATCTCATCAAGGATGTTCGGATCCATTTGACCGTCGCCATCGAGGACTGCAATCGCATCCATGCCGCTCATAAGCGCGAGCTCGTAGCCAGTTTGTATAGCGGCTCCGCGACCGCCGTTTGTCTGATGACGGACCGGGACGATCCGCTTGTCGAGAAACGTCTGGCTTTCAGATATCGTTGTTCCTGCCCCGTCGGCAACAACTATTTGTTCGGCAGAATCACCGGTCACACCTGCCTGTGTCACTTCGGTATCCACGTATTCCTTGATCTCGGTCCACGTGCCATCTGTCGAGCAGTCGTCGATAACGAACACTTGGTCAACGTACTCCGGAAGTGAGTCGATGACATCACTAATAAATCCCTCCTCATTGTATGCGGGAACAACAACACCGATTGTCGAACCGTTATACACGCCATGTCCCCCCCGAGTATGAGCCGTGTCGCTTCGCTTCTGTCAGTTGCACAGCACAGTCGCATTGCTGGAGGGACTCCGCTACGGTTGACACAGAGTTATCGACAGGTGAACTACTCATCTGGGGTCGGCGTGCATGCCAGACCCACGCGCCAACAGCAACCTCTGGTTCAGTGGTAATCATGGTAGGTCGTAGGGCCGGTCACCGGCCACCAATGGGGCCCTCTCTGACGCCATGTTGGAGAAATCGATCTATTGTTATTCCTTACTTTCCAGGGTTAGCAGTCATATACAGTGACGCATCAAATCGATAAATATCTCATTAGGTCAATCCAAAAAGTGCCTGTGTACGTCGATTACTCGGTAACAGCGAGAGGGAGTTATTCGAATTGATCCTGATACGTCGTTCTGATGTCCGCCTGGCGACTAGCGGTCAGGTTCTCGTACGACGCTCCGTAGGTGTCGTTTGCCAGTTCGTCCCACGACTCGATTCGGTCACCGGAATCAGTCTGGAACTGTGAATCGAAGTCCGCTTCGACCTTCTGTTGTGTTTCAATATCCAATCCAGTGAAATTAAACTTATCGCCAGCTTTCACATCAGCTCCATACTCTTGCCGGGCGATCTCCTCACGCGTCCGCACCTCTGCAGCCGCAAGACCGTCCGCGAACGGCTGCCGTTCATGAATCTCTTCGATCTGGCGCTTCGTTTCGCCGCTAACCTCGTTATAGTAGAGTCCGTACTTATCCTGGGTTATTTCGTCAAGCGAGGCGCGATCGCCCTCAGAGACACTGGTACTGCTGCCGGAACTGCTGGACCCGCTACCGTCCTTTGCCCACGACGGTTTGACCGACATGGCAGTTGACGCACGCGCGTCCTCTGAGTAGATACCATAAACGTACGTCTGCAGACTTAATGGTTCTACTGGATAATCTGTCGAGTCAGTTACTGTGTATTCAATCTCGAAGCGAACACGGGTCGACTCACCAGGTGCAAGCGTAACGTTTCTATTGACTCCATAGGTCTCTGGTCGGTCGTCGTCATCGCTGTCGATGCGATGCTGGATCGATTGGGTCGCAGTTACGTTGCCAGTGTTCGTTACGCTCGCGGAGAACACAGCCGTATCACCGACGTACAGGACGTTCGGTCCGTCCAGATCCGACACCTCGAAATGGCTGTCCTCCACCGTCATCGAAACGGTCTCCTTGTCAGCAGCAGTCCCGAGCGAATGGTTGTGTATCCCGCGGCTCAAATTCGCCGTGTGCACCCCAATAGACACCGACGCCGACTCATTAGCAGCGAGTGAAACGGAGCGTGAGTAGGTGGTGTTCGTGGAATCACTGCGGAGCGTGACGTTGTCGGTACCACCCACATCGCCGACGTTCTCGACGACTACAGAGACATTGGCAGTTTCACCTTTCGTTACGTTAGCCGGTGCGGTCATGTTCTGTAGCCGGAACGTCGCCGGTTGCTGGACACTGAGGGTCCCGGTCGTTGTTGCGTTCTCCGTGGCGATCTTGTATTGATACTCATCTGGGGCCAAATCAGCAGTGTTGACCGTGGCAGTGCTCACCTGACTCTGGCCGCCCGCAAGCGAGTATACGCTCTCGTTCAAGATTTCGGTATCGGAGTATTGGCCGTTTCGGTCAGTATCGACAGCGAATCGGACGGTCTGGACGCCGCGATATGCACCGACATTGGTCAGGTTTGCCCGGATAGAGGCGTTCGTGCCGCGGACGATAGTAGCGTTTGCAGTGGTGTCGGCGAGTACAAATGTGGGGGGAGTGAGTACAACCACATTTCCAGTTGTCTCCGGGGACGACGAGTCACCGACAGCAACGGCGTACGTGTACTCTCCGGAACTGAGTTGCTCAGGCTCGACAGCCAGGGTCACTTCTGTCGGTTCAGCTGCCGAAAGCTCGACTTGTTTTGTTGTTACTGTTTCGGGAGACTGTTGCTCCCCGTCGCCGCTCAGCCGTAGCGCTACCTGTTTCGTTGTCGTTTCCGACCCTGCGTTCGTAATTCGAAGGCGTACACGCAACGGCTCGTCCGGCCGAATCTCGGCTGAAGACTGCACAGCGGTGATCTCCAGTTCGTCCTCGCCGGCAGTGGTCTCCGGATCTGCGGGCATATCAGCGAAGCCACCGATTCCGAGCCCTAACGTAGCACCTCCAAGGACCACCAGTCCAGCAACGCATCCAATCAGTAATTTTCCATAGCCTATTGACAACATGCGTACACAGGTATGTTACAAATCATTATTGTTACGGCTGTTATACCCGCTGGTAGACACTCTTTGTATTCAACATCGAAGAGCGGATTCCCGCAGTATAGACCTCAGAACAGGTAGCGTTCGTTTACCACCAGACACGTCCGTCAAAGTGACAGCGTCCAGCATAGTCGTAGTGAGTTGATACCGATCGTTGCTGTCTCAATTAAACGACTGCCGCATCTGGCTCCGCGGAAAACACACCACTCGTGATACAATCCCAGATCTATTGTAACAAAGTATCACATACGCAAGAGCGTTATATTTGTTGTACATTCCTTCGATGGAAGAGAAGCACGGAGAAAGTTCTAAGCTGATGCGCTCGCACATCCTTGCTGACGCAAGTCCAAGACGTGACGGTTATGCCATGTTCTTCCGTTCGATTGTTTCCCAAATATCGACACCTTTCTCCGTGATATCGTACACGCGCCCTTTTTTTCTATCTTCCGAGACTAGTAAATCAACAAGTTCCGACTCACGGAGCTCTTGTAACGCACGTGAGACATGTGCAATACTCATGTCTCGATCGTCCGCGATCAACGACGGTGTCGCGGGGCCTTCTGACAATCGACGGAGAGTCTCGACTCGATACCGTGAACTGATCACGTAGCTCACTTCATCCCACTGATCAAAGTCTGCCATCGTATCTATTCGTATGCACGAGTGTCCCAGCTACCGTCTTTGGATACAGACTCGTGTACAGGGATATTCCATGTGCCTGTGGTTAATTGTTTCGCTCGTGTCGCTTGGTGTCGCTTCGTAACCATACACCATTCCGGTTGATTACCCTGCATACTGAGTATATGGTGAGTAATACCGTTCTTCAATCTAATTTGCGGATGGTGCGTTTCAACCACTCATTCGACCGTCGGAAGGTTCCTGATCAAATATGGTTACTTCAAAACCGGTAAGGTTGCAATTCCTGAGGACTTTCCCTAGAAGGAGTTCGCCAGAGGCTTCGTATATCGAGGAGGATTTCAGCGATATACCTCGCCGCTCAATTGGGGGTCATAAGATTCCGTTACTTGTACAGCCCACAGGAACACTAGATATACGCTACGATTTATCTCAGACAATGTGAGGAAGAGAATTGCGGATAACCGCGATGTTATCGCGTTTCAGCGATTGTTACGGTCGTCCTGTTTATTCATCACGTCTCACCGCCCACCGAAGCTCTAGCTTACCGAGGATCGTCAAAAATTGACTCAGAGAGCACCGTTACCCCTAGGATACCAATGCAACTACTGACTACCCTTATCGGTAACCAGCAAAAAATTATCTAATATATTACATAACAAAGTATTAAGTGGCAAGGTGATGTTGATTTGAAATGCTGGCTGACAGCGTAACGATCCGTCGATACAGCCGGGGGGCTGTGTGAGCGCGATTCCAGACGGGTGGACGATGTCGCAGCACACAGGAAGTGGGTAAATATGGGAGTCAAAGACACCGCACAAACGGAAGCAGAACCGGAGAGTAAACTAAGCGACGAGTCCGTCCCAGCGCCGAAGGGGAAGGAAAGCAGTGCCGACCAAGCGGCGACGCAGGAGCAGGACGATCCCGATATATCTCTGGATGTCATCTTTGAAATACTGAAAAACAGTCGGCGCAGAGAGGTCCTCCACTTTCTTCGGGAACGAGACGAACAGGTCTCTCTTGGGGAGCTTGCAGAACACGTCGCGGCTATCGAGAACGAGACCACGACTGATGCGTTGACGTCAAGTGAGCGCAAGCGCGTGTATGTCGGTCTTTACCAGTGCCATCTCCCAAAAATGGACGATATCGGCGTCGTTGATTTTAACCAAGACCGTGGGCATATCACCCTTACGCAAAAGGCCGACGACTTCGAAACGTACCTCGACCGCTCTGAGGATGGCGAGAGCGATCGACAGTGGCATCAGTATTACGCAGCCGTTTCGATGCTGGGCGCAATGGTCCTGGCTGCCTCTGTCGCCTTCTCACTCCCCGGGAACATGGTATTGGGACTGTTCTCCATAGTCGTAGGTGTTGCAGGCGCGTGTTCCGTGTATCACTGGTCCGTAGAGCGGGAAATGCCGGAAAGCGAGTAGCCGGATCAGAAGCGTTTGGTTCCGCGGCGAATTTTTACGCAGTACGCGTGGTGAGTCGGCTATGCAGAACGGTACACCTCATCGCCGGCAACATACGTTCGTACTATGGATGGTTCCGGGTTAGGATCAACAATAATAATATCTGCTCTTGCCCCACACTCCAGCCGCCCACGGTCGTATAACCCGGCAGCAGCAGCTGGTGCAGTAGAAACACGTAACATCCGGTCTATCAGAGAGTCATTGTTTTCAATGAAAACAGAGCTAAGCAATGATTGCGGCCGAAAGTCGCTGCAAAGGATGTCTACGACGCCGTCTTTGATCGCCTGAGACGCGTCGGGTCCGTCCCACAGACTCCCACCGCGAACCACATTCGGCGCGCCCATCGCCACGGTCAGGTTTAGCTTGGTCGCACGCTGTGCAACACGGTGAGAGAGCGGATACTCGCTGATGTCCACCCCGATGGCAGCAGCGTTATTTACACTCGCAACAGTTTCATCGTCGTGTGAGGCAACCGGTATATTTCTACTGCTCGCTAAATCTGTGATCTCTCGTGCGCGCGCCACTATTTCTGTGTCTGAAACATTGCTGCGGCGTGTCTCGAGGGTCTGAATGCCTGCCTCAAATTCCTTATCGGGGCAGTCATAGCGTTGTGCGATTGTATTTTCGCCAGCGAACTGACCCTGTCCGGGGATGTGTGAGACAAGAGAGACGAGGTCCCCCCCTGATCGGATTCCCTGCGAGACAGCGTCGACTGCCGCTTCATTTGTTAGCTCACACCGCATATGTAGCCTGTTGTCGACACGAGCACCGGTTTTGCGGTCAAAATCCCGTATCTGTTCGGCGAGGCGACGGGCTAATTCGATACTCCGGTTATCATCTGGAACATCTTCGAACGAGATAGCATGATATTTTGTCGTAATACCTGCACTAGCGTTGGCAATATCACAGCGATCCAGAGCGATAGTCGTGTCGACACGCTCCCCGGCTCTCGGAAAGAGATGCCGTTCAATGTCATCACCGTGAAGGTCAATCAGTCCAGGCAGGACATAGTTACCCGTCGCATCAATATCGGGGGTGTCGTGAGGTTCTGCGTCCACTGAGACAATTTTACCGTCAGAAAACGTCACCGTCCCGTTCTCTATTTTCGCCGTAGGCGTAACAACAGTTCCTCCTGATATCAATGTCTGATTTGCATTATTACTCATGTTCTATGACTCCCTGTATGATAATCAATGTGGTAACACTTCACTGTCTAAAAGCATGAATATATGCTCACTACGGCTACGCTCTGGCCAGATATAGAGTCTATATTTATATAGAATAGGTCGCTGTAGCTGTAGTTTTACCAGATGGGATACTCGGAGACAAGCCAGTCAGTTGCACTCTTGAATCGTAAAAACGAGGCAGACCACTCCAGCAATCGATCATGACTTGAGTTGAGACCCCGCCCGCAAGATTCGAGACCAAATGGTATTCTGGACAGTTGCCCACATGTCAAGAGTTTATAGTTTGCAAGTCAGATTTATATAATATCATAATAGAGTTCACAAAATGCACGTAATTCTGTCGAATTCATATCCATTAGGTTACACCTACTCGCATAATACCGTATTAACTGGCCGGAAAAGAGCATTTGACCGGTGATTTCTCACTATTTTTCCGATGATAGGAGAGAGTATAATAACACCTATGTAAAGAACAAGGTCGGTTGTACCAATATCGCGGTTCCACAATGACCGATTCCGGCGATCCACCCACTCGCCACGATATCAGACGCTATCAAGCAACGTCGTCGAGGACTCATCGAAGTTATTGTGAGGTCCCCTGTGTTGCTACCACTGACATGGCGGTTGCATGTTCAGAACCCGAAGGTTTTAGCGAACAGCGTTTGGAATAAGTTCCTATGAAAGACTGGATTGATACATACAACGAGCGTGACTGGCAAACCACCACAGATGGGACCATTCGGTATGCACTACTCGGCCTCGGCTGGTGGACAATCGACTTGGCGCTCCCCGCGATTCAGGACTCTGAGTTAGGTGAGGCCACAACATTCGTCAGTAGCTCGGCGGAAAAAGCTGAACGGCTCGCCGATGAGAACGGCGTCAACCACGGGATTAGTTACGAAGAGTTCCACAACGGGGCAGCTGCCAACGCATTTGATGCGGTCTACATTGGAACACCGAACGCCCTACATCTGGAATACGCCGAGACAGCCGCAGAGTTAGACAAAGCGATCCTGTGTGAGAAACCAATGGAAGCGACGGTCGGACGGGCAGAGGAAATGGTCGAGGTCTGTGAAGACGCCGCTGTGCCGCTGATGATTGCCTATCGGATGCAGACTGACCCCGCTGTCAGGCGCGCAAAGGAGCTCATCGAAGACGGATTTATCGGGGAACCAGTATCCGTATACGGAAACAACAGCCAGCCACTGCTTGAGATGAATCCGGACAAAGACCAGTGGCGTCTCGATCCGGATCTGTCAGGATATGGCACCTCAGTGATGGACTTGGGGATTTACTCGATTAACACGACTCGGTTCTTGCTTGACCGGGAACCACTGGCGGTGCAATCGCAGATGGATTCGTATGAGGAGGCGTTTGAAGACGTGCCCGATGAACGCTCTGGGGCCTTGCTTGCGCTGGAGGACGGTGTCAAGATGGTCACGACCGACAGCCAGAACGCCCACAGTGATACACAGCTGAAAATAACTGGCACCGACGGACAAATCGACATCCGTCCAGCGTTCCACGGGAAGGCAAAACTCCATCTGTCTCGAAACGAGACCACAATAACTGTCGAACACGAGAGTTTTGACGCGGAGGACGAAATGCGTGAAGAGTTCGATTACTTCGCTGACCGCGTTCTGACCGAAGCCGACATTGGTCCGGACGGCCGCCATGGTCTCCAAGATATGCGAGTCATCCGGGCAATTCACGAAGCTGCAGAGAGCGGTGACGTTGTCGAGTTGTAACTAAGTCGTTCGAGTTTTCTACTCCTACCGCTTGTTCATTGGCTCGTGACCCGTTCCCGTGTCAATAACGGCTCGTCTAATTCCAGTCCGGAGTAGATATAGCGCTATCGCAGTATGGTATTTCGAATAAACTTCCGGCTGAGAGGTTTTATACTACCCACTGATCCGGAATTGAATATCAATTTTTGGAGACCCAGTCAACTGAAAGCTGTAGCGAAGGTTGACAAGATATCGGACTCCCCGTCGGGTAAAAAGCTATCACCTAGTGATGGGATAATAATATAATAACATCTGTACAGGCGTTATATTTCGCCAGCGACCCGACACGCTATCGGCGGATAGTGGTCTGGGGAAGTTTTGCTCTTGGTGATAGCCTACTGAATGGACAGGGCAGCTTCTATACAGATTTAAAATTGGTTATATTTTCAGCTGCAGATATCTCGTTTGAATCTGATAATATATGGAAGTATAAGCACGATATTTCATCATTGAAACCGAATCTACAGATTAAACTGGGCCGATTTACCCCACATTCTCCAGATACATATATGAACAACGTGTTTGTAATTTTAACACAGGGAATATTGACTTATACTCATTGCAGTGATGGCACGATCAGTCGCTTGCACTGCAAGCAAGTCAGAAGCCATTCTTGGTTAGGCCATTACCTTTCGTGAACTAACTGGCACTGACAGTCCGAACTGACTGTCCGGGAGTCATTGGGAACTTCTCTGGTGGGACCGTTCAGTGACTAACTGCGTTATTGAGAGGAGTTGCTCAGAGGACTGCTGTGACAAGCACTAATCAAGAGTTGCAATCGGATCTGCTATTACATCTCCGCCATAGACAGCTATGTAATGCGAAAGTCATATAGGGAGTATTAGGCCAACCTAAATCATGGGCGAAACAGGAGATACTGGGAGCTTCACCCGGCGCCACTACCTCTCCGGCAGTGGGTTGCTCCTCGGCACTTCGATCGTTGCTGGCTGTTCCGGCAACGGTGCTGAATCAGCGAGGACAGCTACATCAAGCAATACCGGCACGGACGGAGCAGCGCCATCAGATAGCGGCTCATACACTGCGTCGGTTTCCCCTGTCGGAGAAGTCGAGTTCGACTCCGTTCCGGAGAATGTCTTCACGATGTACAATCAGTACGCAGACATGCTAGTGGCACTTGATTGCGATGACGCGATCAATTCGATGTTCGTTCCAGATATGGCCGGTCCATCGATGAACCACTACTACGAGCGACTTTCGGGTGTCTCTTTTGACTGGGAAGACCTTCCAGATCCTTACGATAATTTCAGTAAGGAGTTTTTTTACAGCCTCGATAGCGACATTCACTTCCTTGACCCCGCATGGGCGATTACCCAGGAGAACTGGGATATGGGCGATATCGAAGAGGTTATCCACAACATCGGACCCCTTTTCGGAAATTTCTATAGCGGAACACACGGTGATCCGCAGGAACCATACAGTGAGGACTACCAGTATTACACGCTGTGGGAGATCTTCGGTCGTGTCGCCACCGTGTTTCGAGAGCGAGAGCGTTACGAACAGCTCAGATCCGTTCACGAAGGACTCATACAAACCATCCAGACGAACCTTCCACCGCAGGAAGAACGGCCGACAGCAGTTCGGGTTACACTTGGCGACGGCCAGTTTTGGACGTATCACCTCAACCATCCGGGATTCTGGCTCGCCGACACGCGTCCGCTCGCAGCCAACGACGCTTTCGAGGATGAGACGTGGGACGGTCTCTGGGGTTCGGTTGGCTACGAAACGATGCTGGAGGCAGACCCTGACGTAATCCTCCATCTCTGGGGAATGACACCGCGCTACGACATGGACGACGTCCGGAGGAGACTTGCCACACACAGCGTTGGCAAAGAGCTCACGGCAGTCAAAGACAACCGCGTGTACGCGCACGGGATGAGATACCAGGGTCCGATCATGAATCTCTTCCAGATCGAAATGACTGCCAAACAACTGTATCCGGATGTCTTTGGCGAGTGGCCTACCTACGAAAATGAGGACCACTATCCGGAGATTCCACCGGATGAACAGCTTTTCAGCCGCGACCGCGTTGCTATGATCATTACAGACGAATAATGAAGTCGAGGCGCCTCTGAAAGCTATGGCGCATTCCAATCGTATCGCATGACGAGGTCGTCCTCGTCGATTTCGCTGGCGAGTTTGTCCACGAGCTCGTCCTGTTCGAGATCGCCGAACTGCTCCAGTTCGTAGGGCTTGACCGTCACTGGCGAGGACTCACCCTCGGCGATGCGCTCCTGTAGCTTGGCGACGCCGTAGATGAGTGCCTCGGGGCGTGGTGGGCAGCCCGGGACATGGATATCGACCGGAATGACTTGCTCTGCACCCTTGATCACGTTGTATCCCTCCTGGAACGGGCCACCGGATATGGTACACGACCCCATCGAGACGACGAACTTCGGTTCGGGCATCTGGTCATAGACGCGCTTCATCCGCGGTGCGAACTTCGAAACGATGGTCCCCGGGACGATAATCAGGTCTGCCTGTCTCGGCGATGCCCGGGGGACTCCAGCAGCAAATCGGTCGAGGTCGTGTTTTGTAGCGAGAGTGCCCATCATTTCGATGGTGCAACAGGCAATTCCGAACTGCAGCACAAACATCGAAGAGCCTCGAACCCAGTTCATGAACGCGTCGAATTTCGTGAGAATGAACGGAGACGAGCCAAGGACCTCCCGAAGTGTAGAATTAAATCGGTTCTTCGTGGTTCTGCCGCGGGATATTCGCTGGTCAGACTGTGCGTCGTCCATATTTCGCCGATCACTGCTCATGAACAGAGAGAAATAGCCACTGAGAATGAATACGCAAACTGTCGTATGCACTAGTGTGTTTATACGGGAGCCGTCTCAGAACTCGCCTATGAGATATCTCCGCTTGGAGATCAAGTATGCATCGGAGTATCAGCGTCCGATGCACCGTTTCATGACTGAAAGCGAGGCAATCAAGCGCGAATGGCTCGTTACATGGAAAGTGGGCGTCGAGGACAAGATCGCCTATACATTGTTCTATGTCGTTGGGGACCAGGAGGCCTACGAATCGGCGCTTTCTACGGTTGAAACCATGGAAAGCTACGATATTACACCCGTTCGGGACGAGGCGTTCTACGCGTTCGTCCGTGGCAGAGAGACTGACCAATCACGGCAGTTCTACACGGCGTTCGAGCAACCGACGCTAATGGTCGTTCCACCGGTTGCCTACCGACCGAACGGGACTGTGTTGTTTGATGTCGTTGGGGAACCTGCTGTTCTCGAAGACGTCCGGAGCGAACTCCCCAACGGAATTACCGTAAATGTCCGAAAAGTCGGTGAATACGATGCCAGTCCCGGAACATTCGAAACCGACCTTACTGCACGCCAGCGCGAGGCTCTCGCTACAGCACGGGAAGCCGGTTACTACGATGTCCCACGAAATGGGAGCGTTGAGGACGTCGCCGAGGAGCTCGGTTGTGCGCCCAGTACCGCGTCGAACCATCTCAGGAAAGCGGAGGCACAGCTTGTCGAACGTGTGTTCCGATGACGACTGTAACAGAGACAGGAAGATATCGGTACTCCAACTTGTAACTGAATTGTTCGACTGTGGAGGCAGCAGAATCCATCAGTTGGGTATCGTGATGACGGGCAAACAGTCTATTACCGAACGGTAAAGCAAGGTAGTATTCAGTGACGATTTGGGTCCAGTAGTGGGCAGGGTGGATGTTCGAGAGCGCTGCACCGGCCACTACGAGTTGCCAAGCAAACAGCAGGACACAGAGTACACCACAGTGTCTGCAGTAATGCTGTGTTAGAAGTTCTATACCACCACATTACTGCGGACATTGTGGTGTAATTCCGGTGTAGCCACACCACGATGTCCGCTGTTCTGGCGGCCGGACGGGAGAACAGCGGACACAATGGTGTGTCCCAGAACTACGTTACCGCTATGAGGTGTGCAGAGAGGGGCTAACAAGTATGAATTCGACAAATGGCCGGAGCGAAGACTCCCACCCCACTTTGTCCGCTGTTCTTCGAAAAGAACGGGGAGGGGGAAGCAGAGACGGCAATTTTTGAGTTGGAATGTAGTTTGTCTAGTCTAGACAGCCTACCACATAACACTGTAGTGGTTTGTAATACGACTGTAAAATTGCAGTACGGTCTAGCTCTACGCAAGAGGATATAAACTTTTCCTCTAGTTATGGTCAGGTTCTACCCCCTCTCCCCTTCTCTCCTAGTTACTGCGGACATAGTGGGGTGGGAGGGTACCCCGGATTACTTATAAAGAAAAGAACAGCGGACACTCCGGACACTCCGGACAGGGGTGGTTTTATATGACTTCCTTACAATACATCAAGCAACGACTATGGGGATGTTCGAACGCGACACCGAAATTTACCTAGATCGGGATGCCCTTCGAGAGGACTATCAGCCTGAGAACCTTGTTGGGCGTGACACTGAACTAAACCGGTATCGAGCGGCTCTCCAGCCCGTAATCAACGGTGAACAGCCAAACAACATCTTTTTGTACGGTAAAACGGGGGTTGGAAAGACCGCTGGCACGCGGTATCTAATCGACCATCTCGAAGAGGACGCGGCGAAATACGAGGATATCGACCTCACGGTGAAGATGCTAAACTGTGATGGCCTTTCCAGCAGCTATCAGATCGCTACCCGACTCGTCAACGAATTCAGGGACGAAACGAGTCAGATCAGTACGACTGGATATCCTCGTGCGACGGTGTATGATATGCTGTGGACCGAACTCGACTCCTGTGGCGGTACTATCTACATCGTTCTCGACGAAGTCGATCACATTGAAGATGATAGTATTCTCTATCAACTCCCGCGTGCGCGAGCGAATGATAATCTAAGCTCTGCGAAGATCGGTATCATCGGTATCTCGAACGACTTTTCTTTTCGCGATGATCTCTCCCCAAAAGTCAAGAGTTCGCTCTGTGAAGAGGAGATCCAGTTTCCCGCATACGACGCAAAGGAGTTGATCCAGATCCTGCGACAACGCGCTGACGTAGCGTTTCACGATGGCGTTCTCGAAGATGGTGTCATCGAACTGTGTGCTGCATACGGCGCGAAAGATGCGGGTGACGCGCGACAGTCACTCGACTTGTTGATGAAAACGGGTGATCTGGCCCGCGACAAAGCCACCGACACGATCTCGGAAGACCTTGTTCGAGAGGCACGCGACGTTCTGGAACGCGGTCGGATCCAGGAAGGGATCTCGGGACTGACCCAACACGGTCATCTGGTCGTGTACGCAATGGTTACGCTCGACCAGGAGGGGAAGACGCCGGCCCGGACACGGGACATCAGACCTCGATACACGAACTTCGCCGAAAAGGCGGGAATCGACCCACTCGTTCCACGCCGAATGCGTGACCATCTCGGTGAACTGTCGATGTTAGGCATTATCTCAGCAATCGAGCGAAACGAGGGACGACGTGGGGGAACGTATCGCGAGTACTCTCTCGAGATGGACCCGGAAATGATCCTCGCAGCACTTGAGAAGACCGTCGACGACGTTGGAATTCACAAATCCGTCACTAACCTCGTCGACAGTGAAGCGACGCTCTCGGATTTCCAGTCCACTTAGGAACGGCGGACATTGTGGTGTCGAACCCAATCGATACGGGGCCATTTTCAGGATATAGAACAGCGGACAGAGTGGTGTTGTCACCGACGACCGGGAGTTTCTATACTTTAACATATAAGTCGTAGAACTCCGGACACGGTGGTGTCTATTAGGGACACCACTGCTTTTGCTGCGATAACTCCTCATGTGTAGCCTATCGGTACTACATTTGAGAATTACACGTGAGTAATATGTATAACCAAACTATCTTTCACTATGGACTGGCCGAACGTTGTTTTCGCGTCAAATGATTGTTTATTTGAAGGAACTAGAGATAATTTCGTCTATCTCTTGGCTCGTCACTCACACCTGCCAGGGGCTTTTGACACACCCCAACTCATACGTCTTGTCAGGTCCTCCGATTCCTCCTAATGTGACAGCCTCCGCGTCGTGAACGACGCGGCTTCCCTGCATGGGAATACCAGCTAATCGCTGGTAGTGGGTTCCGACCCGAACTCACCGAGCGTCATCTACTCTGATTGGCTCTGTTCGGTGTGGATCGTGGTGCTGTCACAGCCACTCCCGTCCTGTGGCGAGTCATTGTTTGCCGGTTTCAGTAGCACACTCTCTCCCCACGGGTCTGCCCGTTGTGCGATATTGATAGCGCCGTTTATATCGCCTTCAAACGTTGTGACGCGACGGTTGATGCGAAGTGGTATCCAGAAATTCGGCCCGTGTCCGGGTTGGGGTACTTCCCCCACGTAGCTGTGGTTCCGGTCCGCCGAATAGTCGAACCGGGCGGCACGGTTGACCATCCGTGTCGGGTGGTCGTCGTCCAGCTCCGAAGCGTTGTACGTGTCCCGCAGTTTCGGCACGTAGCTCTTGAGCGCGTCTTTGACCTGATACGGCAGGTCGTAGGACGTCACAATGTCGTTGACTGCCGACTTCGTATCAGCGCCAGCGCCGAACGCCTCGTGTAGCCCCTTGTGATACAGGTCGTGGATTTGTTGTAGCTTTCGCTCTTTGTGGGCTGTCGGTGGTGCGAGTGATGCTTCGAGCGTCTTAGTCGGCATCAGCTGCCTCTAATCCCTTTTCGATTAGCTCGCGGTATGCTCGTGGGTGACGGACACCGTTCTCACGGACATACTCTTTGACCCGTTCGTGGAGGTTGCCGTCCCGCTCCATGTCTACATCTGTTCGCACAGAGCTGTGTAAGTGACTGTGTAACTAAACGCTGACATCTGGTATTCAGTCAGGCGACAGTCCCGGCGGTTGTCGCCCGGAGCTTACGCGATTCCCACCCGCCCTGTTCGCTCCTCGGTTCCGACCAATCGGAACACTCGTCACTCACGGGAAGGGCGGGATTCTCTCGCTGTATCAAGATGTTGTTTCCTACCGAGTGGCCGTCCGACGTTTGGTCCGCAGTTCTGGTGTCGATCAACCGGTTTAAATATCTATCGAGGTACACAAGCGACAATCTACTGAGCCGGACGGACCCGTATCATTGCGATTAGTCCTGCTTTCCGCTGCTGTTGTCAGCGGCTGACAGCTGTATCAGTCCGTCAGCGCGAACTGTCACCAGAACACCCTGATATTGAAAACTGATGGTCTGCGTTGCTGGCCCGGTCGACCGGTTCGGTGGTGAACCAAATAGTAGTGTCTCAATGGCTCCGATATCGATGTAGTCGTGCAACGGCGACTCATGATACGTGTCTATTTCTCGCCCCGTCAGATCAGCGATAGCCTGAACAATGACCCAAGCAAGCTCCTGCTCGCTGGTTGGGTCGTACCGAACCTCAGTTAGAGTGCCCCCTGGTGGTTCAAATAGGCCCGTATCCCTCCCAGCCTCGTCGGTTTGGCTCTCGTCAGTCATTTATCTAGTAAACAACTGGAACGTACATATAATACGTGTATGAATATTCGGGCATAGCGAGCAGTTTATTGCTCCACTATTTCCTGACAGAATAGTCAGACTGTTTGACTATTCTATATAGCTATACTCAATTCTGCCGTCTGAGTCTACACACAACACGTGAATCTACTGGCGAATATATCGAAATACTTGATAACAATAGTCATGCACTGTCGGGTAGAATCAGACTGTTAAGGTGTCCGTCTCCATGCACCAACTATCCAGACGCCAGTTACTCGGAGGCGTGTGCTCGGGAGTAATTGCACTTGCCGGTTGTAGCGGCGACCAGAACAGCGGCTCAGACGCGACAGAGAGTGGCGGTGGTGCCGAATCAACGCCAGAACCCGCTGCGACAACCGCTACGGATAAATCGACCGTCAGCGGAACCGACGACAGACCGACACAATTCGGTCAGATCGCACGGTTCCCGGAATCGTATGCGATGACAGCCACGATGCAGTCTGCGGGACGGACTGTTGAGATGACTGGTCGGTTCTATCAGGGGGATATGTACTGGTCGTTCGACCAGCAAGGTCAACAGATGGAGCTGTATCACATTGGAAACAGCACGTATACCGTTGCTGGCGGGCAGTGTTTCCGAGGAACGATGCAACAGGGGATGGACCGTGACGAGGTTGATCCAAGCCGGTTCTCCAACCGGCCAGAGGAAAATCCAGACGTCACGCCGGCCGGCCGTGACACCATCGATGGTGAAGCGGTGTTGGTGTACGAAATCTCTCAGAGTCGCTCCCGACGGCCGGTTACATACTATATCCTCGCGGACTCCGGATATCCACGCCGTATTGAAGCTGGGTCAATGCAGTGGGACTTCCACTCCTGGGGGTCAGTCGAACCGATCCAGAAACCCGAAGGAAACTGCCAGTCGATGCCCGGTGGCGGCACGATGGCTGACGGTGGCAGTTAATCGTTCAGTTAGACGTGACTTGATGGAGCTATTCGGAGAGCAAATGCTCTTAACAAACTCTTTAGGATTCTTACTGGGAGTCGGCCCCGACTGTCGACCTGTGCCAGTGTACAGGAACTTCCTTTGATAATATACGAAGGTCGGCAACGGAAAGCGACGCGACTGAGTATCACCGTCTGTCCGCTCGATGTGCTACAGTCAGTAGCCGAGGTGATCCCGGATGAGGACCACGGTCGTACGGCCCTCTTCGAGTTCTTGACGGAGGATGAGTTGCTTGGCGATTGCGGAGTCGACGCCGTACGCCTCCTTCGCACGCTCGTTTTCAAGTGGGTACGCGACGCTCTCCAGTCGGTCGAGCGCGTCTTCGAGCGTCGGCACGATTTTGTTCACGCCACTGACGATGACGACGTTACTGGCCGCGAACGGATACGCTCCGATGCGGCTCCCCGAACGGTCCGCCGCGACGAGTTCGCCGGTCTTGGAAATACCGTTGATGCCACCGAGGAAGTAATCGGCCGTCTGTGACTCTCGGCGGGCAGCCTGGCGCTTCGCGTCGTCATCGATACTCCAGATCTGGTCCGGCAGACTTTCCCACTCGTGGTCCCCCTCGGTCAGGTAGTCGACAAAGCCAATCTCTTCGAGCGTCGTTGAGTGGCCGTTCATTACAGACGCCTCTGCCGGGATGAGCGACTGCAGTTCCGTGAGCGCCTCGTCGGCTGAGTCAACAACGATGACATCGAACCCGTTTGCCTCTAGGTTCTCGACAGTCTCTTCGATGGTCTCTTCGGAGGCCAGCTCGTCCAGCGATTCGTCGATGTCCGCATCGTCCGCGTAATCAGATTTCTGTTGAGACATATTGTGTTATGTGAGTGTAGCAGCATCAACATGGAAGTGTAGCTACCACAAAAGTGCTCGCGGACACCGGTGTCAGGTAGTTACATTGGTGATACTCCATTCTCAGGTATGATGTACTGCGTCGATAGACTCTCCGTGAACACCACTGTCTAAGGTGCAGATTTTCAATCCCAGCGTGATCAGACGCGCCTCTGTCCGAAAACAGCAGGAGGTCTCTGATTGCCCACTCCGATATCAACTGCTGAAAACCGGGGGGTAGCATATATTGCCCCGCATTCCTCATGTTGTGCTATCAATGCAAATGGCTCGTAAGGAACCTACAGACACTTTCGGGACACCATCGAAGATGGTACTGTTCTGCCCGGACTGTGACTTTGAGAGCGGGATGGTCGGGGGAGACTGGAACGTTTCGAGCACCGGATATACGACTACTTATCACTGCCCGCAATGTCGGCACTCGTTCAGCGTTGGCAACCGCCGGTGACACACAGGCAGAGTCTGTCGGACGCAGAGAGATAGTGGTCATGCAACACCGAAAACCGGGTAGCTCCGACAATCGAGTACGGCGGAAACCCGTGGTTTAGTCGTCGCTCGGCACAGCTGAAGGGGAATTCTGATTCTCGGCCTGCCAGCTAAAGAAACTCGCCAGCGCCGGTCCCGTGATGTTGTGCCAGACGCTGAACAGCGCGGGGATGAGCGCGGCTGCAGGCTCGAACAGGGTCGTCGCCAGCGCAACCGCCAGTCCGCTGTTCTGTAGGCCCACCTCAAACGCACAGGTCCGAACCCGGTCTTTTGACATCCCAGTTGCCCGACCGACACCGTATCCCGAGCCAAGCCCGATAGCGTTGTGAGCAACGACTGCCACCAGCACGAGCAGACCAGCCGTGAGAATGTTGTCCACGTTCGCCCCGACGACGCCGGCGACAATCGCGACGATGGCAGCGACACTGATAACGGGGAACACGTCGGTCCCGATTTCAGCGGCTTTCGGCGAATAGCGGTCCAGCAGATATCGGAGCGTGAACCCGAGCAGCACTGGAATAATGACGATCTGGATGATACTCTGGAACATCTCTGCAAAGGTAACGCTGATCTGCTCACCGAGAGTGAACACTACCCAGGCCGGCATCACGATCGGTGCTGCAATAGTCGTGAGGGTCGTGATGGCGACAGACAGGGCCACGTCGCCTCGACCGAGATACGTCATCACGTTCGATGCGGTCCCACCGGGGGCGGCACCAACTAGAATGAGACCGATACCGACAGCATCTGGAAGATTGAGCAGAACGTAGAGCCCGTACGCAGCGGCAGGCATCACCAACCACTGCGTGACCGCGCCGATGCCAATGTCCACCGGGTCCTCGATCAACCGCCGAAAGTCTGCCGGCTGAAGCGTCAACCCCATTCCAAGCATGATTAGCCCGAGCAGCGGGGTCACGTAATTCAAAACTGGGACGAACGGATCTGGCCTGATGAGAGCAAAGCCTGCCAGAATAATAACCCAGACGACAAAGTATTTGCTCGCAGCACGACTCACCGCTCGAAGCGTCGATATCGAAGTCACATATCTGGATGATGAACAACGTAAAAAAAGTTTACTCCGGATCGTCGTAACGCCGACTTACGAACTCGCGGCTGGAGGCGAGTACTGCTCCGTCGGCATCCCGGCTGATGGCTAATTTCAAAACTAATCCGGATATTTGATACAACGCTTGAGAGTGAAACCACTCCTGTGGCTGAACTGCTAAACTCTGATTCTCTTTTTAGAGATACTCTAATTCACCCACCTCTGGCTGTCTAAAGACTTCTACTAGCTGAATAGACTGGAAGGCACCGAACCAATCAGCAACGTACAGCTGATGTGATATACTGCTAACAGATACGATATAATCGACTGGTTCGGCCATGCTCTACACTGTTACTTATCACCGATTGATGAGTCACTGCTGTCCAAGCGTAACCAACTAGAAACTACAATTAGTAGTATATACCAACCAGGCTGGGGCATGACCAATCAACCCTCGCTACTGCTACACTGGGAGCGGCACCAGTACAGTGCCACAGTTACAGCGGAGGTGAGCCGCCGGTGAGCACCCTTGCACGCAATATCAGCTCCTGGCTCCTCATCGCCACTGTGGTTGCCACCAGCGGGATAGTCGGAACAACAGTTGCACTCCAGGATTCTGCACAGGACGTACAGTCAACGAACGAAGCCCTTCGCGCTGAAAACGAGGAACTGCGCGAACAGTTGAACGAGACCCGTGAAGACCGACAGGCCGCGCAAGCCCGTGCTGAAGAACTCAACAATCAGTTAGAAACACGCAACCAGGACGTAGAAAGACTCGTTTCGGAACTAGAGAGGAAAGAAAAAATACTCAATGCCAGCCAGGCCCGGCTTGCGGAGTCCCGAGAAAGTCAAACGGGTATGTCGCGATCTGAAATGGAAAAACGGCTTGATTACCTCTGTGCCCAACCAGAGAACAGGGAGAGATTCGGCTGTCAAGAGTTCGGTCACGATGAGTGACAACTACGGGCCGGCTTCAAAACTGGTGAGCGTTGTTCCACGCTGTTGCGGAACGTGCTGGCTATCAAACTCTCGCGCCAGCAGCACGTTATCGACGTCGACGCGTCTTTCAGCTGAATCAAGCACATCTTCGACGATTTCCAGTCGTGCCTCGCCTTTCCGTACCGGGCGGGCATCGAGGCCGAGTGGAACAGCGTTACCGACCAGTTGGACTGTCGGCCACTGGCACGCGTACTCGTCTGTCTTCTCTTTCGTCCCGATTATCTCATCCTCGTGGCTGGTGTGGTCACTGGTGAAGGGGTCCGTTTGCGAGGCATTGCGGCAGTTGGTAATCGAAGCAGGTTCGAACGGTGTCGACGTTCGGGGCGGCTGGCCGGCCGAGAGAAGCGATGCCGAGCCTGCGTGGGAACTCGAGAGTACGGAGATTTCAAGACAATCTATTGTAACGACAGAAAACTCGGAGTGCCCCGCATCAGCGCTCCGCAACGCAGGTGCGGCGAACCGCGAAGGCGATTCAGGAGGAAGCGGCGACCAAGGCCGTCGATGTGCTTGCGCCGAACGCGAGTCAGTACGGTGAACGAACGCTCGGTGCCGTGTTTCGGGATGTTGATGGGATTCCGTCAGAGGTGCTTCGAGAGCTGGCGCTCACTAGGGTGGCGTTACAGCCGACGCTGTCGCAAGCTGACTATCAGCATGTTGCGGCGACGGGTAGAGCGCTACCAAACAATCGCTGGCCAGGCCTCACGACTGTTGGGTCGCCAACGACCGATTGGTTTCTGGCCATCGTTTGTTGCCCAAGTAGTTCCTGAAACCACCGCTCAGTAGGCGTGCAAAGGGACACTGCTCTGGAGAAGGGCGAGTAACAGGGACTCAGCGCGGGTAGTGGTAACTCACTACAAGAACGAGCCCAAACACGAGGTGCGTGAGCAGGCCCATCGCTCCGAGGTTCGGCAGCGGCGGAGGGCTGGGGAAGCCGACGGCCGACAGCCACAACGGCATAACGACGCCGGCGGCGACGATCCAGAGGACCGCGGCGCACCCGAGACCAAAACCGACAACGCCGCCGACCGACTCCCCGACGGCTGCCAGTCGCGGCTGCGGTAGCGCCGCCGCGAAGACGACGCCGAACACTGCGCTGATCCTCGCCGGTTCACGTCCGGAGATCGCCTCCAACAGCTCCGGATTTTTGGCCTGAGGAGACGACTGCATTCTGCGCACGAGCCAGCGTTCAGCACTGGCTGGCCCCCGTCGAGGCCTGCACCTTTTCGTGCGGCCTTGATTCGGTTATGAGTGTGCGAGGTGCTTGCTAACACACCCTGACTGCTCTCACTATCTTTTTTAGCCCGACCAGGTAATTACTGCTGGGACTCACCGCCGTCTACCGGTATCGCCTGTCCGGTAATGAACGACGCCTCGTCCGAGCAGAGCCAGAGGATAGCGTTTGCCACTTCTTCTGGCTGTGCAGGTCGCTGCATCGGTACTTTCGATATGATCTGGTCCTGCTCTGATTCAGACAGTGACCGTAAGGCCGGCGTGTCGACGATTGTTGGGCAGACTGCGTTCACACGAACGTCCTGATCTGCAAATTCAAGTGCAGCCGATTTCGTCAACCCCACGATACCGTGCTTACTTGCACCGTACGGTGTTCGGCCAGGGCTGCCACGTATTCCGGCCAGTGAGGCGACATTGACTATTGCACCGCCACCAGAGTCCTGCAGCGCTGGAATCTGGTGTTTCATCCCTCCCCAGACTCCCTTCTGATTGACTGTATTGATGCGATCCCATTCATCCTCCTCAATGTCAGTTATGGGGGCAGGCTCGTTCCCCGTCGCTGCGTTGTTTACGACGTAATCGAGCTGTCCGTACCGGTCGATAGTTACCTCAACTGTCGACTGAATTGACTCTAAGCGGCCAACATTTGTTTCGAGAAAGGTTGCGGTCCCGCCCCGGTCCTCGATCTGTGTGACTGTTTCAGAACCCCCGTTCGTATCGATGTCAGCGACAACGACAGACGCCCCCTCTTCAGCGAAACGCGTTGCCGTTTCTCGACCGATACCGGATGCAGCGCCGGTAACAAGTGCGACAGCCTCTTCCATCTCGTACATACTTTTATATATTGAATATTTTGTCAAAAAGGTTCTGATCGATCCCAGCAACAGACAATCTGGGCGCTTAGAGCGAACGCAGCGACTCTAACGGAAATACAGATACTGCACGCCGGTATCGCAACCGAACTCAGTTGCTGGCGGTATCTCAAAAACTGATGTACCTATTCCGGCGAAGAACAACGTATCCAGAGTTAGTTCGAATCCGTCGTGATTCGCTCAATCTGCGTATTAATTGCAGTCCGCAATTCAGCGATGGATTGCTCGGGCTTGTATACGGTGAGACGGCGGGTACGAGTGCCTGTCAAGATGGACAAGAACAGCTCTGCTTCAACAGCTGGATCAATGTCGGTAAACTTGCCAGAGTCGACGCCACGCTGAAAAATCGACTCAAGCGTGTCCTTGATCTCTCTATCGACCTGTAGATACTGCTCACGTGCCGCTTCGTTGTGTGGTCCGTTTACGCGAAGTTCAAACATGGCTAGTTGGACTTGATACACGTCTTCATCCAGTGTTGGCGGGAGAAGCGTCTCGACAAGTGTTTCAAGCTCTTTTTGTGCTGACCCTTCGCCATCCGGTAGTTGCTCAAGAAAGTCATGGAGGACGTACTCAAGGAAGTCAACCAGTAGATCATCACGACCGTCGTAGTGATAGTAGAGCAGTGTCCGACTCCGTTCAAACTCGTCGGCGATATCCTGAATAGTGAGGTTGTCGTACCCGTGCTCACTCAGCGCTTGATACGTCGCCTGCATGATTGCTGTCTTGGTCGACCCGAGTTCATCAGGACCAGTGTACTGAGTCACTACCCGAGTAATACTCTCACTATGAAGTGGTCTTTTCGGAGTCTCGGTCAATCACACTGAGTTAGAGAAGTGCTTGGTTTGAGAGTGTGTGCAGCCTGCTGAATTGATTGCAACGAATGCAGAAACACTGTATTCGTCGCAGGCACAAGGCGGAACAACAGTACTGGAGTGAGTATGCCACAGCGGGATATCTCGAAGACGCGATAGGATTTGACCTACCCGCCGAACGGACGGCACTTCCCGACGTGCGGTCTGGTGCTGGTGGCTTCGACGAAGCTCGGCAGAATCCAGACTAACTGACACCAAGTTCACGATGTTTCTCCCTCTACTACTCACATGCTCACTGATACATCCGGAATCCACCACATCATAGGCATCGTTCGTGACGCCCAGAAGAACGTTAACTTCTACAGCGACGTGCTCGGTCTCCGACTCGTCAAGTAAACGGTGAACTTCAACGACAAGTTCACACGCCATCTCTTCCACGGTGACGAAACTGGCTCACCGGGCACTGCTCTTACCTTCTTTCCGTATCCCACCGAAGACGATGGTCGTCCCGGCAAGCCACAAATCAGCACCGCTGCGCTGACCATCCCGTCGAACTCGGTGTCCTACTGGCAGGACAGACTAGCCGAACATGATGTCATCGTCGAGGGACCACTCGATCGGTTCGATGAGACAGTCCTTCGGTTTTCCGACCCGGACGGCACGCAACTCGAACTCGTCACTGGCGAGTCGGCTGTAGAACCGTGGGCGAAGGGTCCGGTTCCAAATCAGCACGCGATTCGTGGCATCCACGGCGTAACGCTACTATCGACGAGCATCTTTGTCACTGCGAGTGTACTGGAGACACTGGGATTCGAACTTCGCGATCAGGCGGGCGACCGAGTTCGATATCAGACACAGGGAGAGCGTGCGTCCGTCGTCGGTCTCCTCGACCGGGACGCCGAGTCTGGGCGAGAGGGTGCTGGATCTATTCATCACGTTGCTGTGCGGATCGCTGAAAAAGCCCAACTCTACGAGTGGCACGTCGCTCCTCGAACGTGAGCCGATGGTAGAACTCGTCAACGAGTGGCAACTGTGGTAGCGCCCCAATATGTTCCATCGAGACGTTACACCCAGCCATCCGGCAATCGTTCTCCATGGCGCTGGACTAACTCGAGGAACGGTTCGATCTCAGCGAACCGAGGCCCTTGACTAATCTCATAGGTCTGCTCATCCAACACGATGTAGCCAGCGTCGGCCAATTTTGGGAGGTGGAGATGGATATATTCGGCGTGGATCGGCGTCCCAGTGTTTGACTCATCGGTTCGGACTTCTGTGAAGTGGACTGTCTCCGTCGGTTCCGTGGCAGCTAAGCCTGTCAAGACCCGCCGACGAGGTTTCGCTTTGAGACACTCACAGAGTGTGTCCCAGGGATTGTGTCCAGTCATAGCCACGCCTCCTCCAGCGTCGCGGCCACGATTATAGTGACAACCTGTCTTGCGAGAACCGTGGCTGACAGCCACGAGAAGCCAGCTAGTGCGGACAGATGATGCTGCATCTTAACTGCCGCTGTCGCCAGTGGGCTGGCGGGGATGACCGCAACGAACGCCCCGAGTCCGTATTTCTCATCAATCTGCCCGCGCTGCCGGTTCTGGTTAGTATACGATACCCTCTCCATCGGTGTACAGCGGTCCGCACTATTTTCGGTCGCTTCCATCGACACCTTTGCCGACGATGGTAGGGGACAAAAACCGGGACGACCGTTTTAGATCTTCTACCGGGGGTTTATGGCTATCAAGAGGCCCCTGTATCAGCGTCAACCCATACTTCTTGCCTTTATTACCCAGGTTGTCTAACCAAACCGTATGGCTCGAGTCCCGTCGGCGTTCGCTGATGAATTCGACGCCAAAGGAGACCGGTTTTTCGCGATTGCCGAGCTGTTGTACGCCAACCCCGACCGGCAATACACCCAGCAGGAACTCGCCGAGCGATTCGACTGCTCAACGACGACGATCAGTAATCACACCGGCGAGATGAGTGAGTGGCTCGACCGTCGCGACAGCCAGACCACCTACGCCTGGGACGTCGACGTCCACGATCCAGGCCACACGGAGACCACTATGGCTGTCCAACGGTTCTATGCCGACCTCTGGAATCTCCTGAAAAAACACTCTCGGACTGGCCCGGGGGCGTTCGCCCTTTTTGGGTTCATAATGCTTCTCACCGGGAGCGTCGTGTTCTCGTTCTACGTGGGGTTCACGTTCAATCTTTTTGCCGAGTCAGCACTCCCGGTCAGTGTCTATCTGGGTATTGCCATTGGGTGTGTACTCACTGGCATCATTGTGACACTCTGCTCACCGTATATGGCCTGGGTGAGCGGATTCCTGTGGCCACGGCTGCCTGAGGGCCCGTTTGGCAAGGACAAATGACGATGGTCATTACGGACTGTCAAAACCCAGTCACTCTGTTTGATTAGTCCTGGCCGGGCTCGTCGGTATCAGACTCTCATACGAATGGAAAAGCAGTATATAAGACTTCAGTGACATCCTCTATTACGTCGTCGAGTTCAGAGAGAGTATCCAAGACTGACAACGATATACTCAACCTGTTTCTTTCCCGTCGTATATAATCGGTTCAACGCAGACTACCCTTTAGGACGGTGTGAGAAGATCATCCATCTTTGCGAGATTCCATAGCGACCAGTGCTCGTCGAGTTGATCTTCGAGTCCTTCAACGAACCCACTCTTTGAGAACAGTGCGAAGCACTCTTCCCGATCATCTGGCCCCCATCTAACTGTCCCTGCTTTTGCCTGCAGGTCATTGACGAGCTCCGTCCCGACTGGCTCCGATGCCCACTTGCACTCGGCGAACAGGATTCGGTTATCGTTCGGTGCGAGCCCCACAATATCGACCTCGTCTTCCCCGTACCACCACCGCCCGACCTCCGAGTACGGTTCGAACTCACCGCGTCGAATCCCCTCCCACACGGCTTCCTGACATATGTCCTCGAATGCGGTGGCGACGTGCATTGGAAGATCAGGGGCGATCGTACCGTCGTAGACGATATCCGGTGCTTCTTCGATACTGGAGCGGTTCGGCTCAACGTACCGGAACCAGAACCGAAGGAACTCGTCAGCGACGCGGTACCGCGACCGCTTCGACTTCTTTCCGGATGCTGTCACAGGGATTTCCCGATCGATCAGTCGGAGTTGCCACAACGTCTGTAGATACTTCGATAACGGACCGGCATCGATTCCCGTCGCTCCTGAGATCTCGTTCGGCGTCGTGTGCCCTAGCGCCACCGCTTCGAGAATACTCATGTACCGCGCGGGATTCCGGAGCTCCGTCCGAAGCAAAAACTCCGGCTCGTTGTACAGTACTGCTGACGGCGATAGCACCTGTGACCGGACGTTCTCCGCGAGCGATCGTCCGTAATCGAACAGCGTGAGATACATCGGCGTCCCACCGGTAATCGCGTACGATCGAATCGCGTCCGCGATCTCGTAGTCGATGACCTCACGAGCCTGCTGAAATGAGAACGGTTGCACGTCGAGTTGTCCCGTACGACGACCATACAATGGGCTCTCGTGGCCGAGTACCTCAGATTCCATCGTACTCACACTAGACCCACAGAGAATCAGCATCGAATCGGTCTCTTGGAGTTGTTCGTCGACAAATCCCTGTACGTAGGATGGGACTGAGTCGTTCTCCGAGACAAGATACGGGAACTCGTCGATCACAACCACTACCTCCTCAGAACGGAGTTTCTCCCCGAGGTAGTCGAAGGCCTCGTCCCACCCGTCGATCCGTGGAGTACGATCGTCGAAGAACGCTGCAACTTGGTCGATGAACTTCTCGCGCTGCCGATGCTCGGCTTCCTGCGCCGCGAGAAAGTAAATATGCGGCCGATCAGTACAGAACTCCTTCAGCAACTCCGTCTTGCCGACACGCCGACGCCCGTAGACGACGAATACGTCCGAGCCAGGCGACTCAAACGCAGTTGAAAGCGCATCAATCTCTTCTCTCCGGTCATAAAAAGTCATACTTTGAATAATGATTACTACGATAATGACTTATGCATTTTGGCGTGATCCTCCAACGCGTTGTGCAGTGCTTCAAGACCCTGCTCAAGCTCTTGGGCAACGTCGGATTGGTCCACTTCTTCCTTCGCAAGTGAAATCTGTTTCAGTGCTTCTTGTAGCTTGTTTTTCACTTCCATCAGTGAACCGCTCACTCTCTTACCATGAGTAGTACGGGGTGAATTCACACGGGTTCTGGTCAATCGATTATTCCAGAGTAGCTGACGTAGTAAAACGCTTGTCAGTATTTTTCACGACGGCAGCAAGCACGGCCTGGCCCATGTTGGGGGACGCACTCAGTCTAGTGATCGGAGGAGGAGTTTGAGTGCCTGGTGAGGGTGCCCCGAGTCATGTAGTTTCTCAACCTCCTCAGCGATTTCGGGTGGTATTTCGTCTGTGGAGATGAACTCTTCAACAAGTTTGGCAATCTCTTGTTCATCTGAAGTCCATCCAGATCGGGCTTCTTCATCATCTGAATACTGGTCGTCCCCTCCCATGCTACTGATTCACATGAAACTGTCACCCAGATCTTCATAAATCTATGCCATAATATGAGTGGTTGTATCACATGTGTAGGCCCAGTGGAGAAGAGAGTACCTGCTACGTTCAAATAGCAAAATAGCGTATAACATGTTTTTAATATACATCTAGCAAATAACCAACAAATATATGAGATTACAATAAAACACAGGAATGTGCCCTCAGAAAACGTCGAAACTGAAACCGACAACCCCGTAGAAAAGCACATTCGGCACGCTCACCAGCAGACGGATGATGACGAAGTGCGCTATCACCTCCGTGAAGCCCTGCAGCTCGTCTACGCCAACGAAGAATAGATCCGAGACAGCTCACTCGTAGGAACTACCCCGTGCAACAATCTCAGCGAAGGCGACGTTTTCTCTAACATCAGTAATCTCTACAGTAACACGCTCCCCAATCTCGGTGTCGGGCACAATCACTACGAACCCTCGCTCAACACGCGCGAGTCCGTCGCCCTGGTCGCCGAGATCTTCGATGTCGACGGTGCGTTGTTCACCTTCCACGACCGGCGGGGTCTGTGGCCTGCGGTCTCTCTGTAGCTCTGTCTCACTCTGTGTGGGTTCACTATCTGTCGGAGGCGAAAGCAGTGCAACGCGGTACATTGCACCGGCCTGCAGAGACCCAGTCTGTAGTTCCTGTTTGGGCACTTCAATCACATAGGAGTCGTTGCGTTCTTCGACAGTACCAGCAAACAAACAGCGTAGTTGAGGCGGAATATCCATCGTCATATCGTACGCAGTGTACGTCTTCAGCAGCATTTGAGTCTATGGTCTATGACTACGCTGGTCCAGCGATTTCGTTGGATCCTCCGGGCGATGGTCTCCGTATCGGTTGCTCCGTTCCATCAGTCCTGCTTCCACTTCGCGCTTTCGCGACTGTCGTCGTCGCGCTACAGTCACCGAACTGCCTCTCCCAGAACGGCCCACTGCCTCTGAGAGGGGTTACAAGAGCCACAATAGCGACACACAAACTCACCAGCAACTGACTGTCCCGCAGCTGGGCTCATAGGGGCAGGTGTGGTACATAGTATTCCATAGGGCTATACACTAATGTCTCGATTAGTGGGTTTATACGCCTTGAGAACGGTGTTCTAGATATGATTCAGCGGGTGTGGGAAACGGTCAAACAGTACCTTGAGTCGGGTGCAGACAACCACGCCGCAGTTGATGCGTGCATAGAATGTGGGGACCCATCGTTCCCGGGCGCTGGCCGGTGTGCTGATTGTTTGGACAACTAACGAGACCAGTCCTGAGGGGCACTGTTCCTCACTTGTGACAGCAGCGCCAGCACCCAAGAGATGCAGTGAGACGTCCGGTTCCAGTATACATTCATGCTGCAGTCTGGCAAACACTTATCCTCGACGCCGGTCGAGTTCTGCACGGAAAGAACACTGTCACACGCTTCTTCCTCCCCGTTCCATGCCTGATGACACGCGAAGTCTCGGCCGCTGCCCTAACTGTGACGAGCGTATCACGAGTCCGTGGATTCTGGTCGAATATGAGCGAGACGATGGTACGGAGGACATCTGGGCGGAGTGTCTGACGTGTGAAGATGTCGTTGCGCCGGAGTAATCACAAGTTCAGTCTGCGTACTCTCCGGGAGAAGTGGCCGATAATGGTGTTTCAGCTATCCGCGTTGAGGATTCGACGCAGCGGTCTTCGTACCGAGTTTTTCGTATCTCCGATTTGGTCAGTACAACTCAAGCAGTAAATGAGCTTGAAAATTGGTCGGACTGGACGACTCAATATGGGTGGGAAATCTACTGTATTTACGGGAATATTTTTTATTCTTTCCCACACTAAGGCTGAATACGTCATGTCGAAGACGACAGACGAACGAGGACGGATCTACCTCCCGAAGGATGTCCGCGACCGGTTCGGTGACCAGTATCGTATCGTTGAACTCCCGAGCCACGTTGCACTCTTCCCAGTTGACGAGGACCCGCTAGAGGGCCTCCGAGCGGCCGTTGGCGATGCCTTTGCAGAGACAGAGGCCGACAAGCTGAAAACTGAATCGCGGAAGGCGATCTCACGAGAGATTCAAGAGGAAGCGAAAGACCGGCCACAAGATGGCGAGGCGTAAGTCGTGTACGTTGACACTGACTTTCTCACCGCACTGTTGAAGGACGACGATTGGCTTCAGGACGCCGCAATCCGCGCCCTCGAAGAGCATGATGACATACATACCTCGATACTCGCGTACGCCGAGGTTCTGGTGCTGTTCTACGACCGTGAGGCGGCCGAGTACGAGATCGATGCGCCGCGGGCAATTACCAACCTGCTCGAACTGGTTCCAATCGTGCCGGAAGAGCACGAGGACGCGGTTCTGGCCGCCGCAGCGTTCCTCGACGAGTACGATCTCTCCCCGTTCGATGCACTCCACGCTGGACTCGTCACAACCGGCGAAGAGCGAGTCCTTTCGACCGAGCAGGACTACGACACTGTCGGCCTCGACCGCACATCGTTGGAACCTGCGCCCTCTGAGTGAAGATGGTAGATACGCACATCTACTGACTGGGTATTTCTGGTGAGTTTGTGAGAAACAAATGGCAGGCGGAAATCACTCGGTTCTTGGCTAACCAACAGTCGTGGGAGGTCTCCTTTTTGTTGGTTAGCGACCTTCACTATACTGTCGCGGCCACATGCTGATACTCGGCCTAGGACGGCGTCGGCTGCAACGTCAACCAAGCCAACGCTAACTCCCTAAGCACTTCTGGCGGCACATCCTTCGCGTCCCGAAGCACGGCGTCGAGCGTCCATGCACCATACTAACTCGCGCTCGGCGCAAGCATGTCCACGGACTCAGTAGCCACCTCCTCACGAATCGCCCGTGCAGCACGCCGCACCCGCCGCCGTTCCTCGACGGTGCAGCTCATGCCTCAACACCTCGCACGAGATCGCCGATAAGCGATCCACCGACGTGCGGCCCAGCGTCCCAGCCGCGCTCACCACGCGCGTGTTCACACCACTCTCCGAGCGTCTCGAATGGCGTCTCTGCCAGCACAACCTTCTCTGCTTCACCATCGACCGAAACAACAGCCACAGCGAACTCGTAGCTGTCCAATGGGCCGCACCCTCGCCGTCGACCCCAAGGAAGAGCGGGGCCTTGGGCGAGTGGCTCGTGTACGTGATAGGCAGTACAAATTACGTATCTATCGATAGGAAGTGGGAAGACAACAGGACTCCAGAAAAGTTAGAACAGCCACAGTCCGATGTCAGTACGTGACTACCAATGGCCCTCCTCCCCAGTGGACAAATCCAGAATACGTCGCAACTGTCATCGGCGTCCTTGCAACTGGTGCTCTCGTGTTCTACAGTTCACTAACTCAGTCTGGCCCGACTGTCGATGAAATCATATTCGTAGTGCTCGCTATCACGATCCCTGTTACCATCGCTTACGAACTTACTCGTCGGTTCGGATGATAGGCACACTTCCTGAACGGTTCGTCCAGGGGATCGAGGAGAGAAACAAATGACGGTTAGAAATCCGAGTGGGGTAGCTAACCAACAGCTGTGGGTTCTGCCCGGGTCTTGTTGGTTAGCACTTTTCGCGACACCGTGTCCTGCCACGTACTGATACTCAGCGTGTGCCGGCGACGGCCGTAACGTCGACCTGCCGGACCCTGACGCGGTGCTTGATAGATACGTCAGATGAGATGCTCTATGGATTCGCCGCCCCGGGCTAACTCGGACTGCTCAGGCGGGGCGTGCGTATCACGCTCGGAGAACGACTCCGGTGAGACGGCCTGTTGTATTGCTGTGAGCTTCGACCGCAGTTGGCCGCTCGTCGAGCGCACCAGCTCATCGTCTGGCCAAGAATGGACATCGAGCCCGTCGAAGCGCGTTGCAACTTGCTGGACCGTGTTCAGTTGGTTGAGGGCGTACTCGACCCAGTACTGGTGGCTGTCCTGCATCTGCTGGAGTTCCTCGACCACGTCGTCGTAGCCGGCTTGCTCGGCGGCGGTGAGACACTGCTGGAAATTCGCGCCACGGAGGTTGATTGGTTCGTGGAAGACGACGACCTGCCCCGAGTGCTCTGAAGTAGCTGAGTAGTTCGTGAAAGTCGTCTTCGCCCATCGTCGGGTATGTAGGTGACATCGAGACGAACACCGACACACCGGCCTGCTGGAGCTCGTCTACCGCCTGCCAGCGACCATCGAGGTGACCGGTGCGAGCGGAACCACAGTTTCGAAAGACCTCGCTATCGGGACCGTC
Source organism: Haloarcula taiwanensis (assembly GCA_002844335.1). Lineage (NCBI taxonomy): Archaea > Methanobacteriati > Methanobacteriota > Halobacteria > Halobacteriales > Haloarculaceae > Haloarcula > Haloarcula taiwanensis. Next base: position 164,947 of record CP019155.1, on the reverse strand, counting down.
GGCACCGTTCAGACGACGGTCAACGTCTCCACGCTCGCTCACGGCCCCGCGAACATCAGCCTCTCAGCTGACGGCGTCAACATGCGAGCGGAGGTCGTCCCACGCGAGACCTTCGACAGCGACGGCGATGGCATCCGTGACTCTGTAGAGAACCAGAACTGGACGCTGCCGACCGCCGCCGCAAGCACGTTCTCGACGGACCCGTACGACGCTGATACTGACGGAGACGGCATCCCCGACGGGGGGAGGTCATCTACAAGACCAACGCTGAAAACGGCACGCTCACGACGACCATCGCGGTCGCCAACTCCGATCCGACCGAGGTCAACAGCGACGGGGACGAACTCACCGACCTCGAGGAAAACCGCGGGTGGAACACCTACCTCGCGCGCTCGCCCTCGACGGCTGAACAGTTCGTCAGCGCCCGCCAGAACGGTGGGGACGCCCTCGGCGTGCTCTGGAAGCAAAACGTCAGCTCCGACCCACTGTCGACCGACACCGACGGCGACCTGCTGGACGACCACGAGGAGCGTCGCCTCGGGACCAGCCCGACTGTCGCCGACTCCGACAACGACGGCAGTGACGACTACTACGAGGTTTCGAACGACTACGACCCGACCATCCACGACCACAAAGCGCCACTGGTCGAACCGCTCGAGGTCAGCGCCGACAACACTGCCCGAACCAGCTACACAGCTCGCGTCAGCGTCTCGGACCAGAGCGGCATCTCCCGAATCCAGTTCCACAAGGCCGGGAGCAAGCAGTGGTCGAGCCTTGGCGATGGCGCGACCGCTCGAAACTTCGACGCCAGCATCGAGGTCGAGCGTGACGCGCTAGACGCCATATACACCGGCGCAACCGGCTTCTTCACGCCGGTGACCGTCGACGCCAGCGCCACGGATATCCACGACAACCGCAAACGCACGGAGCTCAGCGGGCCGGACACGTTCGGACAGGCGGCCGACAAATACGCCAGCTTCCCGGCCAGTCTTGGCAAAGGCGGCTTCGTCGCCTGGATGGGCCTCTCCTCGGGCGCGTCGACGGTGGTCGGCGAGAGCGTCGCTGGCGTCGCCCAAATGGTCTCCGACCCTGGCGGCTACGCGAGCCAGATGGCCCAGCTGGCGACGACCATCGCCAACAACCCCGCGATAATCACGAAACTGCCCCAGATGATGGCGAGCCAGCTCCGCCAGCAACACGAGACCCGCAATCCCTTCGACTCCCGCGAGCAGTACTACCAAGAGTTTGGCGGCGGCTGGTCGCTGGGCTACTCGACTGGGACAGTGGCGCCCGCGTTTGCCTCTGGCGGGTCGAGTGTCCTCCAGAAGGGACTGAGTAGTTCATCGAAGCTCAGACGGCTGGTCGACGCCGCCGGCGCGCTCCTGCAGATGGACGACGCTGCTACCCAGCGCCGGTTTGTGAAGACCCACAAGCAAGGTGAAGTTTCGACAAACGAACTATCGACGGCCGTCAAGCACTACGACAACCTCGATCCGAGCGGCAAAGGCGCTGCCGACGATGTCCTTGCTGCAACCGGCGACGACGACGCCGAGAAACAGCGGGCGGCTCTGGGTGAGTAGCTCGCGTGCGGTATGATCAGTACAGGTCACACACCTATCACGCCCGGCGAACACTCCCCAGAAGTCTATCGGAAACGCCATGCAAGATATAGAGGATCAATGCAGCGATTGGCGTCCGTTGGTGATACGACAATATCGGTAGATCGATCGGTCAGAGACGTTCACCTACTACACACCATTCCTTGAGATGACAACCGTCACTGTCTGGCCGTCCCGTCCCATTGCTTGGACAGTCCAGCCGTACTCTTCAACAGCCGCGCGGAGGTCATCAGGAACGAGATCTGGATTGCCTGCGTCACAGTAGACACGCGGGAGAAAACGCCGCAGCCCTTCTGGGGGTTCTCGGCGATGTTTTTCAGGGAGTGCGACTTGTCCGCTTGCTTCGTCTGAAAACCCTTCAGCCCGATCAATGGCGTCATATCCGAGGTCATAGACAGCATCAAGAATGGTGTCGAGCGAGACCTGCTCCCCGCACATCTGTAGCTCTCCTCACCTCTGACTTATGAGGAGGACGATGATAAAGCTGCGCAGTGACTCGTCACGTAGCATAATCAAAGCTGTCGTATTCACAACTGACCGATGCTTTCGGTTTCGAATAGACTGCACCGTCGTGCAAGACTCGCGCTCTGTATCTTGCACGGCTATCAGAACACCTCTCAGAACTGGTAAAAACCTGACTATTAATACGCACACCCGCTGAGCGGATAGTTCCCTCAGCAGTCGTGAAACGACCCTGTTGAACTACTGCTGGTGGACTGAGTTTTTAGTGGCTTGCGTATCTGTACTGACCGTCCCGCACGCGAATTACTTACTCAGACCGACCGCTTTTTTCAGCGTTGACGGCGACGGCGCGAATAGATTACAGATGAGTCAAATAGCGGTGGCCACCGGCGGCTACTAGCCCGAGTCCAAGGAGCCACTGGAGTACGCTGGCGACGAACTGTATCACTGGCTTGCCTGGGGAGTAACTGGTGGTTACGACGGCGAAGCCGTCATCGGTCTCGACGATCATCCCACCGTCGTCGTACTCGTCTGCGGAGACAGACGGTAGATCGGTGTCTATCTCTGCACCGTGGACATAGTGGTCAGTCGTAAACGAGTCCCGCTGAATCACGCGGGCCAGTTCCGGTGGTGCTCTCTCGATGGGAACGGCGATAGCGTCGAGCGTCTGCATGGCTGAATGAGGGGTCAGCGTAACTCTGACCTGCCCTTCTGGCACCGTCTCCGAGGCACGATGCGTCGTCTGGGTCCGTTCGTAGAACTGCCCACCGTGGACGGCGTATGGCTGGCCTGCGGTCCAGTACTTGTCCGTTCGGTCGATGGTCACCGTCCGCGGTTGGCCACTCTCATTTGCCAGCCACGTCTCCAGCACACAGAGTTGTGCGCTGCTGGTGTCGGTCCAGCCATCACATCCGATGCCAGCGATGCTTTCCGGTCGATTTGCCCACTCGCCGTCGACAGAAAAGCGCATACTGTCGTCGGTGGCGGTCACGGATACGCGCTGGTACTCGTAGCGCTCGCCGCCGGGTGAGATAATGTGGAAGTGACCCACATTTAACAGGAGAACGGAACCGATGAGCAAAAAGATCAATCCTCTACGGGCGGGTGCGTCCAAAGCCACGAATTACCGATCCTGTATCGAATAAATATATGTTTGCTTCGGACAGTCCGGACTCTAGGGTACGTGTACCTCTCAGACACGTTGCTACCAATTAGTATATATATATTTGCCACCACGGCACTGTCTAGTTTTGTATCTCCTCAGCTGGCGTTTTTCCGTCAAGAGCTTGGATCGGTCGCTCGTGGTTGTAGTGGTGTCTGAACCGTCTGAGCCACTGTTTCGCGCTGGATTGACTGCCCCTCCAAAACGTGTGGAAGCGGTCGATTCGCATGGTCACAGCTTGGAACCATTTTTCGGTGTGGTTCCGGAGTCGATAGTCGAGCCGACCGCTCAAATCGTGGCGTGAGAGGGCAGTCAGATAGCCGCCAGCATCGACGAGAAACACTGTATCGGCAACATCGTGTTTCTGAGTGAGGCGATGCAGGAACGCCGACGCGGGGTCAGTCCCGCGGCGGCTGAACACGTCAACTTCGAGAAGCAGCTTTGATTCGGTATCGACAGCGGCGTACAACCACTTCTTTTCGCCGTCAATCTCGATTTGTTTCTCATCGACTGCGACCCGCAACGGCTGCGCCGTCGGCGGGTCGCCCTGTGCTTCAGACAGTGTATGAACCCAATTCCAGACAGCACCGTGAGAGCGATCGACACCCAGCAAGTCTAAGATCGCAACCGTCTCCCTGATTGACAGCCCCGCAGTATGGAGACGCACCCCAACTTGCCGGACGGATGTCGGGGTGCGCTCATTCTCCCAAATGTCTTGGCTGTCCTCATCTAACGTTTCTCTGAGGAGGTCTGCGAGTTGCATAGGCACTTCTCGCTACGACCTCCTCGCTTCTCAAACTCGCTCAACTAGACAGTGCCCACTGGGCTGTATTATCAAACATCGTATGATCTCAGTATTGGCGTAACAATTACCCGGGCTGTAATGGATGATGTCGGCCTGTACGTCGGCTACAACTGGGGAGTACTTGCTGTGGGTCTTATGCTCATCGCCGGGCTCGGCCTGATACTGATACTTGTCCTACGTATGTTAATAATCTACGTGACATACGCGTTGCTCCCACTCTTACTCGCATTCAAGCTTGTGAATGTCGGGCCATGGAAGCGTGTCAATGTTATGGGTGAGAAATTCATCAAAGTGAGCGCGAAATTAATGCTGTTTGGAGTATTGGTAACAGCGTTAATCTGGTCAAGTACACTGCTGACTGATTTCAGCACGTACGATAGTGCCTCCAGCGGAACGTTTGCCGGCGGGGCCGCGGTTGATGACTCTCTGCCTGATGGTAGATTTTCGACGCACGGACAACTTGCACAGTATATTCAGGACTTCTTTTTGCTCATCACACCTTTGCTGATGATCGACTTCGTTGGGTTCAAACTAATCATGGATCTGTTATGACGGGACCCTGTCCAGCCGACGCGTATCGACAATTCTGCAACGGAGGGAACCAATGAGTCTCGCGTTTCGGATCCAGTCTGTGCGAGAACACACGCAATTGCCTCTCACTGTCGGCTCCGACGCTACCGGACGGTCGGTCCCACTCGCTCTCGTCGGTCTCAGGGATCCCTTTCGAGACCTCGCCAATAGCGTATTCGCTGCCGTATTCGATCTCATCGTGAAGTTATTTGCAGATATCATAGATGAGTTCCTCCGCATCAGTCCTGCGCACCTCCAGCAGTTGGAATCCATATATCAGATCAGCGTTACTATACATTTCGCACTGCTTTTAGTGTATGCAGTATCCGTCTTTGGGTCGTTCCAGCTGTTCCCCAGCACAGAGAAGACGGATCCCTATCGGTTCGGTGTTCGCTCTCTCGCCGCAACGACATCAATCTGGATTGTAAATCCACCGGGAGGGGGCACGAATCTCTTTGGGAAGGGTGCATTTGCGTGGGCCTTTGTGGTCACGAATAATCTCTCCACATGGTATCTCAGTCAAGTTGGTACGTCTATCTCCTTCCAGAGTAGCACAATCGCTGGTGCGCTGAGCGGGCCATTTATGTTGCTTGCAGTAGGCATCCTCATCGGCAAGGTCATACTTCTCGCTGAGATCATTTTGCTGGTCCTGCTCGTGGCACGGCAGGTGTTAGTTCTAGTCACATATGGGTTGTATCCGGTCCTCATCCTCCTCTGGGTTGTCGACCACGGGCCACTGAAATACGGGAATAACCTCGCGTCGAAGATGTTCAAGACTGCAGTAATGCTGTTGGCTGGTGGTGTCCTCATAGCGGCCGTATTTACCGTCGGACTCGGTCTCATCGGTGGCAGTAGTCAGATATTCGCCGGTGGGACGCCAGCGACCCAACCAACAGCGCAGGGGCCACCAGTCCAGGGCGGTGTGTTCGCTAGCTCAGGTGGTGGTGATGTACTGCTGAATTTCCTCATTAAGGCCGTCATCATCATCGGGATTCTCGTCCTCCCGACCCTGATGCTGACACAGATGTTGGGCGCCGTCGGAACTGCTGTTACAGGCATTGCACAGGCTGGTGCCGCGGTTGCAACAAGTGGTGCAAGTGCTGCCGCATCAGTCGCTGGACAGGGCGGGAAAATGGTGGCAAAGAAAGGTGTCAAGAAGGGCGTCAAAGCGACTGCAAAGAAGAGCATGAAACAGGCCAAAAAGGGCGTCAAAAAGCGTGCAAAAAACGGCTTCAAGCCGGGTGGAAAAGCTGGAAAGTCAGGCACGGGTCGGTCTTCCAGTACGATGTCGCCTAACGCACAATCGCTGACGGATGTCTCGACAGCACAATCCACGCAACAGGCTGAACCGGATGATTCCGAGGCAGATAGTGAAACGGGCTCACGACCACAGCGAGGGCCGTCCGATTGACTGTATTATTTCACATCCAGATAGGAAATATTAATATGGGAAAGAGAAAAGGTGAATTAGATGGCGGAGTCGGGGCCCGAGCGTCTGGAGGTGGAGTCAACGTACGGCCAGGTGCTGGCTGTACCATTCGTAGCTCCGCTGCTGGTCGTTGACGTCGGGCTTGAGAGCCTCATCCAGTGGATTAATGAGCAACTGTTCAACGCAGTGTTCGAACTCATCGAGATCCTGTTTTCAAGCGTTCTCTCCGAGATGCTGAAGCTAGAGCCGTCGATGCTTGATCAGTTCCAGAGTATGTGGGACCTCTCGATGGTGATCTACTTCTCGTTGTTGACTATTTTCGGCCTGTCCTATCTGGGACTGTTCCAGTTGTTCCCGGACAACGAGAAGATGGACCCGCACCGGTTCATGTCACGCGCGCTGGCAGCGACGCTCTCGCTGTTCATCGTCAATCCGCCTGGAACTGGCACACTGTTCAGTCGCGGGGCCTTCGCGTGGGCGTTCTCGATATCCAACGCGAGCATCGATCTGTTCCTCAAAGGCGTCAATCTGAACGCTAGCTTGCCGAGCAATCCCGTCGCACAGACCTCCGTAGGGTCGTTCGTGATGTTGCTGTACGGAATCGGGATTTTGCTCGTCGTGGTGCTCTCTCAGATTGTGCTGTTCGTCGTTCTGGTCGCCCGGCAGGTCCTGGTGTATCTCACCTACGGCCTCTTTCCGCTGTTGATCATCTTCTGGGTGGCTGACGTCGGGCCGCTCAAGTACGCCAAAGAACTCGCTGAGCAACTGTTCAAGGCCACGGGAATGTTGATTCCGGGCGGGATACTCGTTGCCGGGATCTTCGCTGTCGGCACGAAGTTCACCACCAGAACGCTCTCGACGTTCAGTGGCGGTGGCACGGGCGGAACGACGACGGCTGTCTTCGCCAGCGGGCCGAACCCACTGATTCAGATGGCAATGCCGGCCATGGCAATCGCTGCGATGTGCCTGCTAAGCAACGTGCAGCTCTTCATGATGTTTGCCGGCTCCCTCGGCGGTGCTGCAGGGGCCGCTGCCGGTAAAGTGTCAAAAGGCCTGTCCGCAGGCAAAAACAAAGTTACCGGTGCAGTCGGCATCGGCGGCACCGGCGGCACCGGCGGCACCGGCGGCACCGGCGGTTCAGGCCCGACGCCACCGTCTCAAACGGGCGTTGTCGCATCGACTGTCCCGATGGAGGGCGGTGCTACCGACTCCCAGTCAGGGTCATCCGTGACCGACAACACGGCTCAGGACCTCTCAGCCACGTCGGTGGCGGAATCAGGACAAGCCTCTCTGGAGCAATACGAAGACGGAACGACGCCAGATGCACCGGCAAATCCGACTTCAGACAGCGACAGGTACCAAGAGCCAACGGAGCCCTCGCTCAGTGAACTCGACGACCGCGAGGAGTTTGAGGCCGCAGTCTCCGACGACTGGTCGGACGAGCAAGTCGACGACCTCTGGGAACTCAAGGGCAAACACGAGGACGGCTCTGTGGGCCAGAGTCTGGCGGCTGAAGTGCTCAAATCTGGTGCGGCAAAGACAGTCGGCACAGTCGTTGGCGGCGCCGTTGGCGGGCTTCTAGGCGCGCTCGTTGGCGGCGATTCCTCTGTTCAGCTTCGGCGGCCGCACGACCCTGCTGACGGTATGTCGCCGCCGGGACGAGCTCTACATTGTCGATACTCTCTCCCTCTATCTCTGACGACAACGCGCTCGCACGCTCGCTCACACACTCGATGGCTGCTTTGCGTTCGATACCGCGGAGTGCTCGTAGCCGCTCAGTAACGAGCCAAACGTCTGCAAGCGTGGCTATCATCTCCTCGTCGTCAAGATCATCGAAAGCGAGGTCGAACTGCCGGTCGGGGTAGTCAGCGAGGAGGTCAAAATCTGTCATACCGGCCCGAATTCGTTCGCGGATCTGCTGTTGGTCTCGTCGACGCTGGTGTTCGTCCTGCTCGGCAAACGCCATGCAAATCCGGGACCGCTGTGTCTTCGTCAGGAGCGAGGCGGGTTTGGCGACGGCGCTATCGTCATCGACCACGGGTGGACTGGGGACGCCACATAGCTGTGTCACTGTTGGACTGGAATGCCGTCACGGGTGTTTCCAGTTATTCGACCGGTGGTGTGGTAGACACGATTAGCATCGTTAATTTGTGTCGTCTCAACAGGCAAAAACGACTGCGGGTCGCTCCGGACACGCCATCTTCTGATGAATAGTGTGTGACGGATTCATAATCCGATTAGTCACGCCATTCGTTGATGAATGTTGGGGCGATGACGCCAACGCCGATGAGCACGGCGAAGTGAACCCATTGCTTATCAGTTACAGCTGTTGTGCCGTACACCGATACGAGGCCGAGTATGACGAAGACTGCTGTAATCTTGGTTTCTGTGCTGACCAAGTTATTCGACTTTGTGGAGGGCTGTTCTGACACGTTCAATCGTTCAGTTGCATCGCACATATACTCTTTCTACAATTTCAGAGCCAGCAACTACCGCTGACCGAGCCCGATACAGGAAGCATAACCGTCTACTGAGCAACTGCGAATGATTCTGTGACATGCTCTTGGCGTGCAACAAATTACCCCGAATCCCGGGACAACTGTTAGATTGAGGATCGGGTATACGTGCGATAGACATCACTCTCATACTGTTGGATTGCCATACTCCTGACCGAAATGAAACTCCCCGTGGGAATCACGACCCTCCACCTCTCACGAAAGAGCGTGTACCTGCTGGTCTTGGCGGTCGCCCTCACTGGGGGCGGTGGGTACAGCTACGTCCAGCAGGGACAGGCGGTTAGCGGCGCAGTCACGGTCCAAGCAACGGTCGACAGCGCACAAGTGGAGCGGATAGATAGTCGGCGAAGCATCGATTACGAACCGGAGGTCAAGTACACGTACGAATATCAGGGCGAGACGTACACGAGCGAGCAGGTGTTCCCGGGGCCGACCATTCGAACCTACTCGGATCGGTCGAAAGCGCAGTCCGTCGTTCGGTCGTACGAGCCGGGGACGACAGTCCAAGCGTACGTCCGGCCATCGGCTCCGAGCAACGCGTTCCTGATCAGGGAGCGGACCCCGTGGCCGACGCGAGCGCTCGCCGTCGGGAGCGTCCTGCTCGGCCTCGTCGTGCTCGCCGGACTGGGGGAGAAACGTCCGGGGCGACACGAGCCCCGCCCGGAGCGCGAGGTGCGGTCGCCGCCGTCCCGAACGTGGGTCGAACGCAACGACGAGAGGCTCCGTCGGCTGTCGAAATGGACACTCCTCGTCTGCTTCGTGGCGTTCTGGCTCTCGATGGTCGGGTTGGCGTTCGGCATCCTGAGCCTGAGCGAGGGGTCGGCACAGACGGTCGAGGCCGACCTGCTCGGACCGGTCGGTATCCCGCTGCTCGCGGCGGCCGGCTTCTGGGTCGGCATGATCCTCTCGCTGTGTCTGTACGGTCTCCAGTCGTTCAGTCGGTACCGACGGCTCCGGCGGCGGCTCTCCGAGCCGAGGCCGCCGAGTCCGTTCAAGCACCCGAGTCGGCTCGTCACGATACTCGGGACCGACAGAAACGAGTTATCCGAGTACGGCCAGCGCGTCCGCATAACCGGCTGGGCGTTTGTAATCGCTGCAGGGATGATAGCCATAATCGTACGGCTCCTCTATAGAGCTGTCTGAGGCCTATCTGGAGCCGTCGTGGGACCTGCCGATAGCAGGTCCTAGCACGGGGTCGCGGTCCGTCAGCGGATCAAGTCAGGAGCAACCGCAACCCATGCCGAACAGCCCTGCAAGTCGTAAAAAAGATAGAGGTATCGCTGTCACACTCTGGCTGTCGCCACGACGAGTTGATAGCCGTTCTGGGTGGGCGTCGGCTGCAACGTCAGTCCAACCAGTCCGAACTCCCGGAGCACTCCGGGTGGGACGCCGTCGGTATCTCATAGTTTGGCGTGAGAAACAGCGGGCACTGACTCAATCGCTCGTGGTAGTCTGGTCAGTACGGTTGGCTTGGTCCAAGTCGGCAATAGCTCCTGCCATGCCGAGAAGCATGAGCCCGTACCCAGCAAGCCCCGCCGGGACTGATGTTTGGAGAAGTAGTGACCCAGTGAATGCTCCAAGGCCACCAATAATGGCCCCCAGTTTCCTTGTTGACCGAGTGGGGTTCCGACGAGAAAGAGACACCCACTGCTGCTTATGTGCCAAAATCATTGACCTTACCGCCCCATAGAGTGGGAGGAGCGAGAGCATGATCAGGTGGTCCGCTGTGGCGAACTGTACTGCAAGAGCCGTCACTGCGAGTCCAACGCCTACTGAGATGGTGTATCGGAGGAAAGGGCGCATAGACGAAATTACAGCTACCAGAAACAAGTACGATACGGAATTTGAATACAGGCTTTCCGATCTTACTGAGTTGTTGTTTCATTCCATGCTGATGCCTCAAGAACACACTCGGTCAGCAGCAGTGAGTTCGAATCGATCACCGCTCTTAGTTGATAAGGAGGTTGGGTGTGACAAACAAAATTACGAGCATGCTCACCAGCACGACGAGTGCTGTGACCCGCAAGATGCCAGCTGCCCGTCGTCGAGGTTTCGGCAGGGACTCGGCAATGCCGGAGAGGGCCATCCCAGCGCTCAGACACAGTCCAGCATAGAACGGTGCCGCCCCTTCGACGATGACGTAGTAACCTTGCTGCCCGGCCAGCAAAAGTGCGCCACAGAGGTACACCACTGCAAGCCCTCTGGAGGGCTCGCCGAACACGGTTTCATCGATAATGGAGGGCATCGAGCGTGTCATCTCCCGCGACGGTCAAATGTTGCGGGGATTCGCGTACCCGCCACTAGGCTGAGTCTGGATTTAGCGTGACCTGCTGATAGGGTGCTGGTTCACGTCGGTATCTCTCACGGCTACTCAATCTTTCCTTGAGTCAGGAAGAACACGACTACGCTCAGTCGGAAGCACACAGCATCCTGAACGGCTAACAACCAGCCAGGGCTCTACGAAATCTTCTCCCGCTTGAATGATTCGTCAATACGTTATATATGGATGAACCAAAGCATCCATATCGTCGATTTCAGAAATAAGCAGTCAGGGAGGAGAACGCTACAATGAGCGGTCACCAGTTCCAATAATTCAATATATACTGTGCTGAATTTACCTCTGGTTGCTGATATCACCCTTCTTTACAACGGCACTACCGAAAACGCCGTCGAGCAAGTGTGCTAAGTGAGAGACACATCAAACACATCATCGCAAGATAATGCAACAGCTGTTCCCTCCACGTACATCGCTACCTGATGCAAAGTTATTCTCGGTATTCGTGGCTAACGCCGTGCCTGTAGCCGGGTTACTTCTGTTCGAGACATCAGCGGCAGCACTGTTAGTGTTCTATTGGCTCGAACTCGGCGTGACTATGGTCTGGGCCATTGTACGAGCCATGTTTGCTGGGAAGCTTCCCAGCGAGGAGACTGACCGCGAGCCGTTCAGCGGGTCTCAGTGGGCGACGTTACGGGTTATCTTATCAAGCAGGTTCTTTGACGATAGTGATGCAGACTCAACATCTACCGGCTCCAGTTGGCGAGCGCGCCAGATTCCAATCCCAAGAACCGAGGTTGGTATCTATCTCGGGACCATTCCTGGGCTCATTATCGTTATTTTCTTACTCAGCGTAGTGTGGGCTGGATTCGGTGGGATAGTCGCTGGGCCAGTTGTTGCCGCGGCGAACATGACCGAAACTCCGGCATGGCCACTTACTGGTGCCGGTGTCGTCTTTCTGAGTGAAGGGTGGCAAACAGTTTCAGACTATTTTTACCGCGGCGGCTACCGTGAAAAATCAGTCTGGACAGCAGTCAAGGGGGTGTTTTACAGAGGACTCGTGATCGTTGGTGTTGGATTACTCGTGTTGCTGACTGTCCGTGAATCTATAGAGGGTACGCCAGTCAGTCTTGAGCGTGCGGCCAGTGTCCCACTATTGTTCACTGTTCTCGCCTCCAAGTTCCTGATCGATCTTGTCGCATACTATGTCAACGGGCTTGAGCAGTCATTTCAGGAGCTGCTGTTTCCTGATTGAGCTCGCCCTGTACTGCCCTAACTGGTTTGTTTCTCCCTGTATTGGCCGAACCACAACTTGTAGGGCAAGTCGTTATTCAACTCTCAGAGTTATCTTCTCTGTTGATGAGATGAATAGACTGCTCAGTAGACTCCGAGTTGATCGGTCGGCCAAGGCCAATACTGAGTCCTGAAATCAACGAATTTTTCATTTATATCTTGTATGTTGTTATTGATGTTGGGGCTCACTTTGGCTAGTTATGTGCCTATTTCGCCTCTTAAAATAGGGGCAAGCGACCCCATTGGAATAGTCCTGACTGTTGCTCTCGTGGTGGTTGTAAATCTCATTATTTATGTCCTGAAAAAAGCGTTGAAAACAGTATTATAAAACGACTTTCAGACAAGTGTAGAAAGCCCGAAACCGACGATGGTTCATGTCGAAAACTTCCGGCTCGACAAGCAACGTCGCTTAATACTGCGAGTACAGAGGTGCGAAATGTGTCCCTGGACAGAACTCTTGTGGGTACAGTCCTGTTCGGAGCTCTCACACTGAGTGTTTACGGATCTCTGCCCGGAGTAGCCGGTGGGGCCATCGCGACCGCAATAGGGGTGGCCGCGACGATCCGCGGAGTCGAAAACGTGAGCGATTGGTGGAGATTATTCACCACTGAGTCGGTGCCACTTCGTGAATCTATCACGACTGACGGGTTAGTTCGAGTCCACGGGACCGTTCGCCCGCCTCGATCAGGCGACACCCTCGTATCACCGATTCGGGGAGAAGAGTGCGTAGCATACGAGTATAACATTACCCGTCAAGTGCAGGGGACTGGAGACCCTTCTATGGACGCTGGTATGGAATACAGTCCGTTCATCGTTTCTGACGGGACGGCCGAGATATATGTCAATCCCACCGATGAGAGTCTCTCACTGAACCACGAGATAAACACGGTCACAGGTTCTGAACTGCTGGAACGAGTAGATGAAGCAAGACTCGATCTGGACCCGTCGGCGCACACGGACTCCGGCTTGTTCAATAATCCAGTCGAGTTAGTGGAGGGAACACTCGGTGTCGGCGAGAAAGTACACATCGTCGGGAAAGCACGCACAGCGCCGGAACAAAGGGCCGCAGGTGCAGATGCAGTCATGACACCGAAGGAGGGACACCTGATAGTAGCAAACGATGAGCCACAAAGTGCCGCGTTGAGAACGGGTGCTCGAGGACTCTTTCTGCTAGTTCTCGGCATCTTACTCAGTGGTTTCGGCTTAGTCGCTTTCATGACCAATGTCGGCAGTCTAATTGAGATATTGCAGGTTATCGGTAGTGTTTGAGTTGTGGTATCCTCGGCCCCTTGTGCTGGGTGCAAATGAACGCGTGTTGATCATCAACAGTCACGTCCACGTCGCGACTGTGGCAGTCTTTCTGGTTTTATCAGATCTTCTGAACGTCGTGTAAACTGGAAGGCGTAGGTCGATAAGAATGAGTCCGATTGGATGTGGCTGAGAAAAACACTTGGATGGCTGCGAAGACAGGGCACTTCTCAGCACATACAACAATTAATTAGCCCTCTCGCCCTATATGTCGAGACAGAATGCCAATCTCCAAGGAAGAATTCGAGTCGGGAACAGTAGAAGTGAGTGGTGACGAACCGATTGCCAACGACGAAGAGGGACCAATCGAAACTGAAAAAGACCTCATAACATCGTTCTTAAGCGAGCGCCCGGACAAAGCATTCACTGAACGGGAAATTGCTCTCGGCGTTGATTTTAGCCCTGTATTTATGGATCGGACGCAGAATCCACTTGGGGCGTTCGCTGACGGTCTGATCGACTTCGCCGGTGATGTTGCCGCCACGACAATCGTCGTCAATGATATTGACGAAGCACTCACCGAACTTGTTGAAGAAGGAATCGTGACGACCAAACAAATGGAGACGGAAAGCGGAACTTCAGTCTATTACAAACTGGCATAGCTCACAGTAAGGGCTCACTTGTTGCTGTCGGCCTATATACATCGCATCCACCCGAGCGAGAGTTCTGAGCACTCTCTATATTTGCACAGCATCGAGAAACTGCGGGCATTGAGGCGGTTGTTTGTGGTAATCTGGTCAGTACAGAGGTTGTATATGTCACTCTGTGAAGCTGTATGACGATCTGGATATTGAACCAGCCCGGGAGCGGGTGAAGGAGACAGACGACTTCCCGCCGCTGTCGCGGGTGGCCCAACCTCCCCGTGGATTAGTGCATTGCGCAGTGAGAACACACCGAAATCGGTATTTAGTATTCCTAAATAATTACAGATGTGTCAAAGCTGTCTCTGATAAGTATAACACTGGGGGTTATGCTGCTCGGAGCTGCTGGATATATCGCATACTCCCAACAGCAAAGCCTCTCATCCGGAGTACAGATTGAAGCCACCGTAGAGAGCAAAGATATCACCTATTCCTCAGACAATGGAGGTAGGTACACACCCCACGTTACGTACAGCTACACGTACAACGGAACCCAGTACACTTCTGAGAACATCAGACCGGGGATAGGAACAAAAACGTCCAACACAAGGACTGCCGCCGAAAACAGAATCGACCAGTATAATGTCGGGGAGACAACCACGGCCTATGTTGTGCGAGGCTCGCCCTCGAAATCGTATCTCAAAAAGAAGAGTAACCCGCTTCCACTTATGACTAACCCTCTGCCCGCTATAATCGGCGTTTTAGGCTTGGCCTTTGTCGGATTACCAGTCTACAAATCCGCGGCTTCTTAATTGCGAACTGCTCTGTCGAGGCGACACCCATCCACTCGGATACTGAATCTATGCTCTGTGCTCTGCTCTACGTCTCAAATGCCATTCGGAACGAGGTTATCACATCTTGAGGTCGGGCTCACATATGAGTGGCACGTATCGACCCATTTGAGCGGCACTGACTCCCACACCTTGCGATGGCTGATGCGCGCTCTGTATCCAGCAAGTTATGATGAACATCAATGCAATCTGTCAGAAATGTCAGCTGTCATTCGCAGGCCTACTGACCAGCCAATCCACGATCAATAGTTCTGCAATCAGCACCCTGTTGAGCGGTCCTACGCCCCCTTTCGACTAACCAACACTGGACCACTTCTGCCACCAAGTGTTGGTTAGCGGACCACCACCCCGGAAGTACAAGCTATCTTTATTACACCCTATCACAGGCCGCCAGAGTATCGCCTCCACAGCCACTCAAGTGCCCGAACTGCAAATCACACCCATCTCGATCCTCCAGAGCAAGCCCACTCAAACACGCATATTCTCGCACTACTCGTCCCCTCCCGGAAGTACAAGGGGGCTTTACATACAACTCGCCCGTCAGCCACAGATACGTACTCGCGCCGTTGTGGGGCCTGCCTCACCAGGCCCCGGCGCGGGGTCGCGAGCTGTCAGGAGTCGTCTCGGAAGCCATCGCAACCCATGCCAAATAGCTACGCAAGTCGTCAAAAAGACAGAGGTATCGCTGTCGCGCTCAGGCCGTCGCCACGACGTGTTGATGCTCGTTCTGGGCGGGTGTCGGTTGGAGCGTCAGCCCAGCCAGCGCCAGCTCCCGAAGCACCTCGGGCGGGACACCCTCAGTCTCGGGAAGCACGGCATCGAGCGTCCAGGCGTTGTGTTCCGAACGCACCGGCGGCGTCGTCTCGACCAGCACGGTCGGCACGGTCTCCCGCAGCGCCCGGGCAGCACGCTGGATACGCTTCCGGTTCTCGACCGTACAGCGGACCGAACTCATGCTTCCACCGCCCGGACGAGATCGTCGACAGACCTCGGACCCTCGTCGATGGACGACGTCGACGACGGCCCGGTCCCGATCCTCGAGGCCGCCGACGTCGACTCACGTCTCGATGTCCGGCCCGAAGAGTTCAGTGAGCTCAAGACCAACCAACAATCGGCGCTGCTTCGGTATCTGCGCCGTCTTACTCCTGAGGCTACAGTGGGTTTAGCGGGTCTGTGATGGGTGGTTTCGGGCGAATTTTCGAGGCGAAGCTGCTTCGGATCTACTCTCGATAGTCTTTTTATGTCGTACTACTAACCAGACCGGTGAATTTCTAAGATCCCCGGCAGCGTTGCCACTCAGGAATCCGTATTGCCCCGGACAGAGTATCTCTCTATCCGATTCCGGTCTCCTTCTTCAGCAGCGTGAGCGTATTGTCACCCGTCAACTCGACATAGAGAGCAAATCGACCGCTCGCCAAATCGAGTACAGGAGGCACGCGAACGCGAAGTCGAAGAACCGTAGCCCGAAATCATCTGAGGTGGTGGCAGCCATGAACCGTTTGATCGACCTGTACCCACTCTTGATCTCCCAGCGATAGCCGTACTCCGTGAGGTGACCACTCCCGCAATTCGTCATGAACACCGAGTACTGCCGGTGATCGTCGTGTTCGAAGTCTTCTTTTCGACGATAGATCAGTGTCGTCTTGTGCCACTCACTCTTCTCGAGATGGAGTTTGCGGTCAGTCTCGTACCGGTCCTGGTCACGCTGGAGCAATCGCTTCGCCTGAGCCTTCTCGCTGGTCTGCATTCGCTTGGGAACGACGTAGGAAAGGCCGCGCTGGCCGATCATCTCTAAGACGTGCTGGCTATCGAACTCCCGGTCCGTCAGCACGTTATCGACGTGAACGAGACCCTCAGCCGAATCGAGCAAGTCATCGACGATCTCCAGTCGTGTCTCCCCCTTTTGCACCGGCCGCGCGTCCAGCACAATCGGGACGGCATTGCCGACCAACTGCACCGTCGCCCGCTGGTAAGCGATTCGTCGGTCTTCTCCTTCGTCCCGATGATCTCGTCTTCGTAGCCCGTTCTATCGCCCGTGAATGGGTCAGCTTCGGTAATGTCGAGTGCGACGATCCCTGCTCGAAAGAACTGCTCTGTCTCGGCAACTTCGTTCAGGAGCCGAGTGATGGCCTGTCGGTACATCTCTCGCACTTGGTCAATCGAGCGGTCCCGAATCTGCTCCCGATGGGTGTGGCCCAGCGGCGTCCGATCCCGAGTCGACTCGTAGACGAAACTGCGAGCTCCCTCGTTCGCAGCCAGCCGTTCGCGAAGTCCGAGACATGTCTGCAGGCCCCAGTAGGCGTTCTCGTGGATCTCACACCCTCGCCACGGTCCAGCGAGAATGCTGGGAAGACGACGCGGCTGATGTGACCGCTGATCTTCGCTGCTTCTTCTAAAACAGTCTGGTCGTCTGGATCGGTCGCCCCAGACTCGTCGTTATGATACTGGAGGTTCCGTTCCGGGTCACGAGGAGCCGCAATACGGCATTCTGTGCGTTGATGAGGAGCGTCCGAGCCGTTCTCTCAACTGTCTCACGGAGGTCGGCACTGAAGCGCTTGTTCCAGCTGCGCCAGAGTGTCGACTGATCGGGCACGGAGTCGAACTCGAGCGAGCGACGGGTACCTGAGTGCTGCCGAAGACACTCGACGAGCGCTGTTTCGTGGTCCCAGCCGTACACCTCTTTCAGCAGGAACGCTCTGAAGAGCTGTGGCATCTCATATCGGGTCGGACCGGAGTACTGGTTGTGGGGATTGAAATCCACGTAGGAAAGTGGATACTGACAGACGAACGCCTTGACCGAGTCGTGGGCGTTTTGCTCGAACCAGATTCCAGAGACGGTCCGGAAATCCTCATGAGCGCCGTCAGTGAACGCTGGTCGTACAGTGGTGTCGAGTCGTAGGCCGGCCAGTCGAGATACTGTGTTGTCGCTATGGAACGGAAGATCTCCCGCCGAGAGACGGCAATCGGTGCCATCCGGGACATGTCTGCCGGTCTGGGCTTATTATCTGAGGTTCTCTCCGACGCTCACGAGCGGGACTCAGGTCTCCTCAGCTTCGGGATCGTTCACAGACAGCAATCCCGTCGCCATCAGCCGTCGCGTGATTGCGACCAGCCCGTTGTCGAATCCGCGGCCGAAGACGCCTTGTTCGTGCTCACGGCCGTCTGCCCCCGTTTCGGTGAACGAACTCACCAGAATCGCCTCGCGGTCGGCCAGTAACAGGCGACTGATTTCGGTATCGTCGCCTGGAAGCGGTGATCGGCTCAACCAATCCAATTCCGAGACGAACACTTTGACACTAGAGAGGGCATCTTGAACCGTGGCCTGGAGCTCTTCATCGACCGTCCCGATGATGACGTTCACACCTCGTTCCTGAGCCGACTGTAGTTGTTCGGCCAGCTGGTCGGTGAAAATACTCTTGTGGCCGACCACGAGGAGCAACTCCTCTGTCGCTCCCTCGACCAACTGCCGTGTCCGGCTCGTAATGCCCCGATTCCCTGAGATAGACCACACCTCGTGGGTAGCCTCTGTCGAGTCTCCCTCGTCAGCTGGGTCGAGTCCGCTCAGGGCGCTCCGGAGTGACTCGGTCCGCTCGGCGTACTTCGACTGGAGAGTGTTGACAGCCTCGTCGATGGAGACCGCTCGAAACACCTGCGGGTTCGAGTGCTGGGTCTCGACTAGTCCCTTCGATTCCAGGACGCGAATCGCGTCGTAGACGCGGGTCCGGGGCACCTCGGAGGTCTCGCTGATGTCCTTGGCCGTCCCACGCCTGCGACGTGCGAGCGCCACGAACGACTTGGCCTCGTACTCTTTGAGCCCGAGTTGCTGGAGCAATTCGATCGCTTGGTCTTGGTTTGAAACATCGTCCATTGGTCCCAACCTCGATTGCTACCTTCTGGTTCGTGCCCTGGGTGTTTAGTACGTCGCACGAGAGATACCAATGTCACTCAGATCCTCACAGAGTACCCTCGTCTTTGAATGTTTTGAGCGTCTCAGAACCGGTACTATTCAGACATTCACTCAGTTAATCACAGTACTTCTTTGTGCGGGTAGCACGAGAGGTAGAGTGGCGTGTAGGCACAGATTTGGTCCCAACCTCTCTGTCGCTACACGTCAGAAACCACCATACCCGGTGGTTTTCACGTGATTGGTGACGAGCTAATGTCCGGCGACCCATCCGACCACGCACGATCCACGGCCGTCAAGCAGCTCAAAGCGCTTGGCCTCAGTACCTACGCCGCCCGGACATTCGTCGCCCTGGTCAGTCTGGGCGAAGGGACTGCACAGGACGTGAGCGACGTCGCTGACGTCCCCCGAACACGTGTCTACGACGCAGCTGACGAGCTTCATGACCGCGGTCTCGTCGACGTGAAACAGTCGAGTCCCAAGCGATATTGGGCCATTTCGACGGAGACGGCCGGCCGTCACTTCGAACAGGAATACGACCATCGAGTGATGGTCCTGACAGACGCGCTCGACCAGCTTGCATCAGCGAATCACAGCACTGAACAGCAGGGTGTCTGGACGGTAACCGGCCGGGATACCGTGACCGAACGCATCCTGGATTTCATCTCGTCCGCTGATGATGAGGTCGTGTATATGACTGCCGAGGAGCTACTGACCGACGAAATCACTGAGTGCCTCTCGACCGCCAGCGACCGTGAGGTCTCGATTCGGCTCGCAGAGATGTCACAATCCGTCGAATCCCGACTCGAAGGGAACGTACCTGACGCGCAACTGTTCGAATCGGTGTGGAACTGGTCGGATACGCCTGCTGGTCGCCTCCTCATGGTGGACCAGGAAAAGACGCTCGTGAGTGTGCTCGTCGACGGTAACGGTGAACACCCACCCGAACCGCGTGACGAAACTGCTATCTGGGGCGCAGGTCAGACGAATAGCCTCGTCATCGTGCTGAAGGCACTGTTCACCTGGCAACTCGACGACGACCGCGGGGCGGCCAATAGATAGTCACTCAGATTCTCACACCAATGTTATACGGACCCAGATAGTAGGGATGTAAACGGACGCCATAGCGGTTTCTCCGCTAATACTTCGTCCGACGACGACCGGTGACGGAAAATGCACGACAATACAGACGAGGGAGGTGTCTCGGATCCGACCAACCACCCCGAAAGCACAGATACAAGCCCCACTACGGTTCGTCATAACTGGAGGAAATCGGGCTGCCCCAGTGTGGCGATTGTTGAAGCAGTTGCGGCGGCCACCAACCAGGAAACGACTGACCTGCCACCGTTACAGGAGACGATCGAAGCCGATGCACTCGATACGCTGCTCGATGGCCGGTCGTCGTCGGTCGCAACCTCATTCCAGTACGCCGATACTGACGTCTCTGTGACCGGGGACGGCACATCGAAGTCCGAGTTGATGGACTCTCTCGGGAATCGGAGTGATACCCACAACTACCGAGTGATCGATTGGTGTGGGAATTTTGTAGAAACTACATTACATTAACTCGGCTATGATATCAAAACACCCACAACCCTATTCCTCTGGGGACCCTATCCATAGTACGGAACACAACATACACTGTGCGTTTAGCCCACTGTGAGGGCTACTTGAAACGGGAGTACCCGTCCACAGTTATCCATTTCTCTTCGCGCATCGGTTGCGCGGAACGCATCACCAAGTGAGGCGTTTCGCAACGAGAGCTATCAGTAAAAGTCGAGCAAAAAAAGAAGAGTCTGGCGGCACACTGAATGAACTGTTCGAAATACTCAGCCACGAGTACCGGCGTCGCATTCTCCTGGCCGTTGCCCAACAGAACCCGCGGGACGAGGACGACATCACATCGGAGACAGTCGCGGGAGAGCACGATGGCGACGCGCTCGAACATGTAAAGACGGGACTTCGATGGTCCCGACCAGCAACTCAAGAACACTCGAAATGGGGGGTGACACCTCGTCACCGAGGGCACTGACGAGCGACTGGAGGGCTTCGATGTCTGTTCTTGGCCGATGTCCATGCCGAGTTCGTCGATGAAGGCTATGTCGGTGCTGTGCTGTCGGTCTCGCTGTCGTCGGTGGGGTTCTCGTGGCATCGTGACTATAGCGTCTGTCCCCGGAATCGAGCCGGGCAGTGCTGACCACAGCACGGGCTATCGGCGACGTAATGAGAGCTATCTGGACGCGGTAGGTGGCTCGTGGCAACTCCGGGCCGTCCGGTGGCTTTGCCCCGTGGCAACAGACTGGATGGGACCATCAGCACTCTTCGGACACTGCTCCCGGGACCAGCGTGGTCAGGCTCTCACGGAGGCATCCTGTCCCAACCGACTGTCAGCTTCGCAGTCCTCCGGATTGACGCCGTAGGGGGTGCGTGGCCGGTCATCCTTTGACCACCGCTCGACGTTCGATGACAACGTCATGTGCGTAGTCACCGCGGCGGTACTGGTCGTAGTAGCTCTCGATGGTGGGGAACTCTGCCGTCCACTCGGTGTAATTCGTGGCAGTGAGAGACCAGCAACAGCGATTCGCTGTCGGTGGTCGTGATGGCGACGATCTCGCCGACTGCCGGGTGGGTAGTCATTGGTCCGCCTCCCTGCCAAACGGGCAATCGATGGAATGTTGATATCTACTTGGTAGTGTATCACCAGATAAATGACGGCCAAAACGACTTTTACGGATACTTACCAATGGCTGTGATGAGTTCCAGAGGCCGGAGTGACTATCAGTGAGCCTACTCAGGGGCAGTAGTTGATCCGGACCCGGAACTCGATTTGAGATTGACGATATCGGATGGTGGCGGAAGCGCTAACTGCAGCACGGCTGTCCCCCGGCTGGCCACCATTCTGTTGCCGGGCCGCCTGTGGCTGTGTCGTACCCGATGAGAGAACAAACCATGAGTCTAAGTCACAACTGTTTTTGATACTAAGTGTATACCGTTCGGTTGGGTTCTGGTCCCCGCTCCATCTCCCCCCAATCCACTCCGGATTCATCGATTGGTCTGGGTCCAGAACCCGTCGTCGTGGATGACGACTTCGGGTGGTGCGTTGCACACCACTTCCTACACCCCCAGCAGCCCACCACCTTTATACACCGACTCACACCCCCGGCGAGTCGGCTGTCTACGTGGCACTGAGACCGGTCGCTGTTGTTCTTGGGACTGGTCGAAGCACGATTCCAGCGCTTGCTTGCGGTTCGACGGAAACCGCAACCGATTTTATTCAGACTCCTGCTATCTTCAGCCGGGTTCTGGTCCCCGCTCAGCACCCCCATAGGACCGATCTGATTCAGCGAGTAGTCCGGGTCCAGAACCCGTCGTCGATTCAGTCGACGCTGGATTGGCTATGATACGTCGTTTCTCCGAGACCGTCCCTCATCTGTTCTCTGCGCTGACTGGGGTCTGTGTGTCGTCTGGGTCTCATCTGCAGAACTACGTCTGTGAGTGCGGTCATCGCTGGCGTCTGAGCGGGCAGCGAACCCGGTCGCTGGAGGCCTGAAACTGGATGACAGGGGCGAATGAAAATTAATTAGAGGGAATGCATAGCGTAGCCACGGGTTCTGATCCCCGCTACAGACTGGCGTCTAGGATGGTTTCGGTTGAGCCGTGCCGTGTGCGGGGTTCAGAACCCGCCCGTGCCTCTGACAGAGGAGTGGCAAGTTCTGTGCCCGTTGCCACCGACCTCCGCTTTCTGGCAAGCGGTCAAAAACCGCGTGGTATCTTGCTGACTTTGGGTGTCTGTAACGGCTGTCAGTGCCGTTGCCCTCCAGCAACGCGACGGTGGATTACACAGGCATGGGTCTGGCACCTTTCCCCAGCCTCTCCGTTGTTTCAGTCCTAGAGTCCGTTTTCTGAGGCACTTCGTGATATATTCTGCTTCTAACGTGAGTCGCAAATTACATTTACAATTACTGCATACAGAGTGAACGCCAGCACGAAGCAAACCGCTTTGTACTGGATACTTGTCAGAGGCACGAGAACTGGTCCGTCGTCGCATCCGGCGACGGGCCGTCTCGCGGCTCGGATGCCGGAATACCCTCGAACAGTAATGATTATTTATTGGGTCTACATATATTCCGATAGGGTACCAGTCGGTCATCACCTGCCCAGTGATCACGTGCCTCTGACTACACCGGCCGACTGGGTCCCCACTTCTGACCGCTGTTCGCCGTCGCTATGTGGGTTATAGGGGCATTATTGTGGACCCCCATCAGCACAGGTTGCGGTAGATCACACAGGCCTCTGAGCGTTCGGCCTGCCGTTGGAGGAGGTGTCTACCGGCGTCAGTTAGTGTATGCACGTTAATACGGGCGTCGATGGCTCGCTTGACGACATCTGTATATCCCAGGTTCGGGAGTCGCCGTTGACGACGAGGACGTCACCCACCTCGATGCGCTGAACCGTGTCGACAAGCGGTGGGTCAACGCCAGTGTCGACAGTCATCACAGCATTTCAGGGTGATATAACCAGCGCCACCAACGTTGCGCACCGGGCTGACCCGTGGGGAGAGAGCATGCCACTGAAACCGGCAGGCAATGACTCGCCCGGGATGGGAGAGCCTGTGACAGCACCACGACCTCGTGTGAGATGGCGGAGCCGTCTCGTGATCACGAGAGACGCGGCGCGTCTTTCGAACGACACCGTGAGACGAGCGAGAAACACTCGCAAATGACTCTTTCGGCGTTCCACGGGTCGGAACCCTCTACCAGCGATAGCCGCACTTAGCTGGTATTCCCCATGCGTGGGAAGCCGCGCCGTTCACGGCGCGGAGCATATCACTCGAGCGAAAGGTCCTTTGCCTGCCACCCTTCGACACAGGTGAAATCGTCCGTTATCTCGCCAGCAGGGAGTGCCAGCAACTCGTCCTGTGTGAACTGTACCGCTTCGGCGACGGCACCGGTAACCTCGAGTCGCCATCTCTCTGGACCAACGGTGTTTGGAACCGCATGCGATTCGAGTATGTCCATTGTTAGTAAGTCCCCGCTAGTACTTACTTAGCGGAGGGGAGACACGCCCAGCACTAAGCTTCTGTTGGGAACAGATTCGGCTCGGTAGCCCAAGTTCCCCGAACGCCTTCGACATAAGTCCCATCCGTCCAGTCAGGGACCATCAAGTATGGTGACGGAAACGGAACTCGACTTGCGGGCTTTGGCCGAAGACAGACTCCATGAGCACCTATTTGAGGCCCTAAACGATGCAGCGACCGGTGACAAACTCGGTATCGTTGCGGATCGAGATATCGATCCCGAGTTAGTTCGCTACCAGATTGCACAGGAACGGGTGATCGATTGGGAGTACGCGGATCCCGATGCAGTCCCCCGAGAGTTGACCCTGACTGTTGGTGGCCGATTCGACGATGAGGACTCCGCGACCATTGATGTACGTGATCTGAAACCACAGCGCCGTCACGAGGTACTACTAACGATCTTCGAGGAATTGGACGCGGATGAAGGGTTCGTACTCGTAAACGACCACGATCCAAAGCCGCTGTATCACGAGCTACGATCGATGCACGGCGACATAATCGAATGGGAGTACGTGAGTCGCGGCGACGACGGGTGGCGCGTCGAGATTTACAAGACTGCGGACTCCGAGACCGTCGACGATGCCATCGTTACCCGGTACGATGTTCGCGAAATCCCGAAACAGGAACGCCACCATACCATCCACCACCGCTACGGAATGATTCCCGACGGGGGAACGATGGAAATCATTGCTCCCCACGAGCCTCAGCCGCTGCACCAGGAGTTCCGCCAGGAATATCGTGACTCCTTCGAATGGGAGGTTGTTGAATCAGCACCCGGGCGCTGTCGCGTGCACATTACGAAAGGCGGTAGCCACGACGGTGCAAAAGACGTGGGCCAGTCTGACGATGTGCAGGAGAATGCGACGTCGACGACAGTTGCTGAAGACAGAGAGATTACGCGAGAACTCGACGTTCGAGATTTGCCTCCTGCCCAGCGCCACGAGCAAATCTTCGAAGCCTACGCCAAACTCGACACTGGGGAAGCATTCATGTTCGTGAACGACCACGACCCCAAGCCGCTGTACCACCAGTTCGACGCTGAGGCGGGATCGGAGTTCCGCTGGGAGTACCGCCAGAAGTAGCCCGGCGAGTTCCGGGTACTGATCGGTAAGTCCGAGGCTGGCGACCCCAGCTTGGCTGTCGGACAGGGAGCCACCGATGAGACGCCCGACGCGCCGTTCTGACTGACCCAGAGAGGCCATCGACTCCAACGTATGACTGACACTGATCCCGACCGAACACTTGCATCGCTCGTTGAGGAGGTGCCCACCTACGCCCGGGTGTTCGAGTCCCTCGGGCTGGACTACTGTTGTGACGGCGACCGGACGCTGGCGACGACTACGACTGGAGTGGACTCGCGGACCTAGCTGACCACGTCGTCGAGACCCACCACGACTATCTCCGTGAGGAACTGCCCGCGCTTGAGACCCTCGTGGCGAAGGTGAACCGGGTCCACGGGGAGACCCACCCCGAGCTGGCGGCGGTCGAATCGACGTTCCCCGACCTCGCGGCGGAGATGCACGAGCACACCGAAGAAGAGAAAGACGAGTTGTTCCCTGTCATTGGGAAACTTGATCGCTCGGAGTCGCTTTCCGACGACGAAGCAGCCCGGCTCCGCGAAGCGATCCGGGGCTTCGAGGACGACCTCGCCGGAACGGCCGTCCGCCTCGACCGGATCGCCGAGCTGACCGGCGGCTACGCCGTTCCCGAAGACGCCTGTGCGAGCTACCGGAGCATCAAGCGATTCATAGCAGCGACAACATCGAAGAATTTGCTCCTTCGGTTCTTTTAGTTCGCATTCGCCCGTCTGCTGTACTCGATTTGGCGGGTCGATCTCTTAGTCTAGGTCGAGTTGACGGGTAAGTACGGGCATTCCCCGATCGTGACTGCGGATACTACGCTCACATTGTTGAAGAAGGAGACTGGGATCGGGTAGTCACGGTCCAAGACGACAGAGGTAGAGTGGTGGTGAGCGGCAGCACTGGCCTGATTTCTTTAAATACACAAATCGAGTTGGGTTCCTAACTTGAAGCGGTGTCCTGACCCGAGTGTGTCGAGTTCGGTGGTTCAGCTGATATCGTGCATCCTGGCGGTGCTATAGTCCTGTAGTTCATCTTCTGGGGACAAATTTAGTATAGCTATATGCAGTTTATATTATTTCCGTCTCCAGATCCCGGTATCTGTCTTGTTATGGGTTTCTCATGCAGAAAACAACACAAGACAAATTATTAGTACTGCGACTGAAATACGATACATACGAAATTCCGGCGGCTCAGAGTACCCAGTAGGGACAGCACACTGCCCACCCACTCAGACCAATGACCGAAGTTCGCTATTCAACGATGGACTTGGCCGATTGCAAATCATTCTATCGTGAGGCCGTTGTGCCGGCGATGAAAGAGGATGGCTTCAATCCAACAGCTGAAACCCCCACATACGCATGGCTAAACCGACAGTTTCCGGGATTCGTCAAGCACCTCCAGCGCCGGTTTGACCTATCTCCGGGGCAGTTCTACGATGAAATTGGGGTGCCGGAAGCACCGATTGAATCGGGGTCATTCGAGTTCCTGGCTGACAATACACAGCGAGCCGTCGAGGAATACCTCGCTGAACTTTCGACTCGACGAGGGCGCGCTGATGCGACGATCGAGACACGTCGGTCGATTTTGCGACGCTACATGAAAGTATATACCAATATCCACGATACAAAAGATCTGCTCGCACCGCTGGAGAATCCCGATGAACGTGTTGCAGAAATGGATAGGGTTGCAGCGACGTTTGACGCACTTGACCAACTGGATGAGGCTCTGACGACGCTCGCATCACGCCGTAAATACGTTCAGGACACACGGCAGTTCTACAAGCACCTGGTGATGTTCGGCACTGCCGCGTACAACCCGCTCGCTGACCTCGAAATCCGGTTTGGGTGGGATACGACTCCATCATGGGATAACCAAGCACTCGATAGAGACGCTGTCCAGCGCCTATATACAGCGGCGTCTGAGTTACGCGACCGATTCATTGTGGTTGCATGTTGCGGATGGGGGCTGCGGCCGAGTGAAGTCGCATCGCTCCACATCCGACAGCTCAACCTCGATCCGGATGATGACTCCCATCCGTACATAGAGTTCGGTGATGGCGAGCGGAAAAACGGCCCCGGGACGGTGGCTCTGCTGGCCGGTCTGGAGACCGTAGAGCGACGTATAGAGGCGCTTGCTGATTCAGAGTGGTCTGGATATCTTCTGCCCTCTCCATCCGCGGCTAGTGGTCATTTAACTGCTGAAACCGTCCGTCGTCGGTTCAAGTCAGTGGCTGAGGCCGCAGACATCACCGTTGATGGCGCCACGCCGACGCCGAAAACGGGTCGTCGATTCTGGTATACCACATACGGTGCTGCTGTCAGACGAGTTGCGGATCGGTTCGAAGATGTTGCGGCTGAGCAGGGTTCGGCATCCGCACAGGTCGTCCTTGATAACTATCTTTCCGAGTCTGAGGCCCGATCTCACCGGCGGGCAGAGATGCACGAGACACTCGCAGGGTTATTCACTGAGTAACCGCTCGCGGGAACGGAACAGTTGTGTGGAAGCAGAAAGGTACCTTCCGTAGCTATACCATATAGCTATACCGTCTGACTAATCTTTATATCTGTGCGGCGAATCCGATATAGTATGCTGACCTACACCGTGTACAGCGAGGCCGGCGGTGTCGGCAAGACAACGATGGCGGCGAACCTCGCTGTCGCCGACGCTCGCGCTGGTCACGACGTACTGGCAATAGATATGGATCCACAGGAGGGGAGCCTTTCATTCCTGTTCGATGTCGCGGACCGCCGAACGGACTCAGAGGCCGACAGTTTAGTTCGACACCTCGTCGAACGGCCACGGGGGCCGTTCGCTGATCTCATTGAAAGTTCCGAGGGCGTCGACGTCCTCCCTGCACACAACTCCCTGGAGGTCCTCTCAAAACATCTGCGGCGGCGCGAAGAAGAGGCAGCGGATTTCGGCGAAAACTGGAACCCGAACGTCCAACTGCTTCGTGTGCTAAAAGACGCGGGCGTTCCGTCCGAGTATGATACTGTTATTATCGACCCGCCTGCGACTGCGGATGTGAAACTGTACAACGCGTTGCACGCCACGCGGAATCTGGTCATCCCGTTCGAACCGAGCGGGAAGGGCCAGCAGTCTGTCGAGGGCCTTGCAGACCTCGTTACTGGACTCGAAGACACGTTAGATATCAACGTGGGCGTGCTAGCTGCTGTGCCGAATCGATTCAAAGGTACGAACGATCAGGAAGAGATGCTCAAACGGCTCCGGGCTGAGTCGTATGACATTCCGGTCGTGTT
This sequence comes from Haloarcula taiwanensis, assembly GCA_002844335.1. Lineage (NCBI taxonomy): Archaea > Methanobacteriati > Methanobacteriota > Halobacteria > Halobacteriales > Haloarculaceae > Haloarcula > Haloarcula taiwanensis. The sequence continues at coordinate 136,753 of CP019155.1, read as the reverse complement.
CCGCGAGCGGACGTCCCTGCTTGAGGGATGTTGGCGAAAACAGTGTTCGGCGTTCAAATACATCGAAGAACACCGGAGCCGGGAACGTGACTATGAAATCGAAACGCTAGAGCAGTTCGAAAAGCTGGCTGCACGCCTCCGACAGACCCGAGAGCAGGAGGCAACAGCATGAAATCCGGCTCAGGTGACGATCCGTTCGCAGAGGCGGACACAGATACAGAGCCGGAAGCGGATGACCAGCAGGATGAGGTGCCAGCTACCGAAACCGAATCTCCTGCCGTCGAAACTACGACCCAGCCAGACATCCCATACAAATTCCGGCGTGATTCAGTCAAGCAAGACCGCAAGCAACGGCCGATTTTTATTCGGCCTGAGGTCGAGGAGCGGGAGTCCACCTTCCTCCGGAATCTAGAAGATGCAGTCGGCGAGGATGTATACAAGACTGACGCGCTGGAGGCTGCCCTTGTCGTCGCTATGGACAATCCGGACCTTGTCGCGGAAAAGCTCCGCGAGTGGGGGTACGACTGGGAGCAGTCAGCCCCCTCTCGCTAATGTCTTATCGGTTCTTCTATACTGAGTAGAACTACGACCGCTCTTTGCCCTCTACAGGTGACCTGTTTGCTGTACTTGACTCTATCTCTGCGTGGGCAAACTATCGCACAGGGCCAGCATTAGTAGCTGCATCTACTGGCTATTCTTCCCCGCTGACTTATCCGAACTTCTTTGCTAGCTACAATTTCTAGCTATACTACTTAGATATGCTGTATAGCTGTTCCAACTGGATACATTGCTTGACTATAAAAGGTAGCTATATTTAATAGATATGGTGTCGGATTAGCCTTCATAGCTGGTGTGGCGAGCTGGGACGGACTATCTCTATCTGTGCTACGCTGACTGCTCAGGCAGTCGCCGCTGATTAGTCGTGAGACAGATTATCACTCCTCAGACAGACAAGAGCAGAGTATCGGTAGCGAATAAGACTTACCTATAAATTAAGCGACACTATGTACCAAGTCTCTACGCCTCCCGACCGAACACCGCTCTCTGGCCGACTGCGTGTCTAACAGTGATTGGTGGCTCTATATGAAGGTTCGAACAGCGCCCAGAATATCTGCTGGCTGCTGCGGTTCAAAGCTCTCCTGATACTCGATGTCCGACTTTGCCAACCGAGCTATTCCGTCTAACCCGATGGTGTGATGGATGGGTGAAGCCACACCAGTAACTGCTTTCGTCCAGAAGTTCTGGCACAACAACCTGCGTTTATACGAATTCCCTTGCACGAAGGACCGCACAGCAGCTCGGCCGGACTGTGCCGCATGTATCATTCCGAAGCCCGTCAGGCGGTTTGCCAATCCGATGGCGTCACCCGCGATATGCACTGTGCAGTCGTTGAGCTCGTACGAACAGTGTGAGAGACTCCGCAACCCGTTTGAGACATCAGTGCCGCCGTACAGGGCCTCACGCTCTGGGGGCTCGATTTCGATTTCTGCAAGCAACTGTCGCATATCTTCGTACAGCTCGGCAGGGGGCTTGTCCTCTCGACAGCCGAGGCCGACAGTTGCCTCCTCCGGTGACTGTGGCACGATCCAGAGGAAGTAATTCTCGTACGCAAGTGCTCTTGGCTCAGGATACAGATGGGAGAAGTCAGCCTCTATCCTCCCGCTCAGCGTCGGACACGCTACGTCATACGACAGGGACGTAAACCGGCGTGAGATCGGGAACTGACCAGTGGCATCAATCAGTAAATCCGACTCCGCAGATAGCCTCCGAAACTCTGCTTCGTCGACTTCTGCGTTCTCTACAATCTCTGTCCGTTCGAGCGTGCCTGCCCAGTGTTTCTCTAACTCTCCTCTGTTCAAAATAACGCCATCAGGAACAGTTACAGCTGTTTTCCCACTGGAACCGACAAATATCCCGGTATTAGCCTCTCTAACGTACCCTGGCACATGTCGATCTAGAGGGAGCCGCGAGTAGTCCCAGACCATCTCCCCCCAAGCCCCTCTTCGATCACCGCTGTATGCGCCCTTATCGTAGAGCTGTACGTCCGACGTAACCCCTTCAGCCAGTTGCGCTGCTGCCAGCCCTGCGAATCCCCCTCCGACGATAGAAATCCTCATACCGTACCCTTTGACGGTAACCATTTCAAATATACCCTATTGCTCGCCTGTGTTTGACGCGGCTCTGCGGTGGCTGTTCCAACCGAAGGAAAGTACCCATGTCACTGCTCTGTGGCTGGCAGGCAGACACCTGTAGCGCGTTCTCTGAGGAAAAGCGTATGAGATAGATCGAAAGAACATTCGAGCGGGCGAAACTGGTCGTAGCTTTTGCAGCCCCGCTCACAAACGTTACAGGTCACTGACTCAGTTGCCGCTGCCACCGATCAGACCACGACAACACGGTCGGTTTGCCAGCACCCTCGGAACTCACCGACGGACTGCACTGACAGACCGAACTCGTAGGTGGTTGTCCGTCCATCCGGTCCCGTAATCGTCACCCGCTGCTCAGCGTAGTTCTCGTCTTGCTCGATGGGGCCTCGCACGGCCTCCTCGAAGTCGATCATCGGGCGGTACTGCGGTGACTGGACCATGGCTATGAACCGGTCGAGGGGACCAGTCGAGCGGCGGTTAGCCGGGGAGGCGAAATTGTACGCCGTCATGATCCCCGCGTTGTCACATGGCTCGTCGTTCGTTGCCAGCGCATCGAGTTGGAGGGCAACAGCATCGCTGGGGCCGTATGTCTCGCTGGGTGTCGGGAGGCCGACCACCGGGTACTCGCGTTCAGACATTGTAGAGGCAAGCGCGTATCTGTAACAGGTGCTGCATCAGCATGAATGGCAGGTCCGAGCAGCCATTGGCAGGATACCGACGGGAGTTTGTGCCCCCGAAAGCTAGAACTGGCAACTGCGAACATGGCCCCACTCAGGGACGCACTTATCGAAACCATGCTGCTCGACGAGGAGCAGTTTCGCCGGCGGCTTCCGGACCTTGTCGAAACACACCAGCTCCGGACTGTCGGTCCGGACCACGCCGAGGACTCGCCGGCAGACATCATTCGGTCCCTCGATGGGTTCGAGACTAGCTCTGTGACGTCTTTCGAGCGAGAATACATCGCGAAAATGGTTCGACTCGGGACGGGTCCTCTTGGGCTGACGCTCACTGGCCCGGCGTATCAGGACAATCCAGTCCGATATGCGACACAGACGTTCCAGGAGATGACCGGGTACTCGCTGGCAACGCTTCGCGGCGAGAACCTTCGATTGCTGCAGGGACCAGCGACGGATCCCGAGGCGGTCGCAACGCTTCAGGAGGGGGTCGACATCTGGGAACGGCGAACCGTCGAACTATGGAACTATCGCGCGGACGGCACACGCTTCAGAAACCGGGTGACGATAGTGCCACTCAGTGGTCCCGACGGCTCTATCACGAACTGGCTCGGTGTGCAGAAAGCCATTGACACAGCAGATGGCTCATTGCTGGTGGCACAATCGGCCGATACGTCCTAGGCCGGGACTCGGTTAGCTTGCAGTAAAGAGTATATATGCCAGTGTCGCCGCCATCCCGACAGCAACCAGCACTGCCCATCCAGTCAGCCGGATACGCTGTCCGTACTCGCTCAAACCGCCGTCTTCGGTTCCGAGTATCGTGACGAGCCGACTCGGATGCCTGAACGGACGTGGCGGCTTCGGGTTCGGGAGTCGCCGCCGGAGCTGCTGGTACTCGGTGAACGACCAGACGGCGTACAGACACAGTGAGAGGATCATTCCGATCCAGAAGCAGACCCCTGCGATCATCGGGAGGCCGACCGGACCCAGAAGGTCCACCTGCACCTCCTGTGGCGGCCCTCCAAATTCACCGGGGGTGTTGAGAAGGCCGAACACCAGCGTGACCATCGAGAGCCAGAACCCGACGAAGCAGGCCCCGAGAAGCTGTTTCGATAGCCGGTGGAGAGCCTTGCCGTGGCGGACAACCCATGACTCGCGAGGCGCTGGCTGGCTCTCACTCGCCGGACGTAGCTCCTGTTGACCCGGGTTCTTGGCTCCCAGTCCGGACAGCACGCCGATGGCAGCGAGAACGCCGCCTGCAGCGATGGCTCGCAGTGGGAACGGCGTCCGCTCTCGAATGAGGAACGCGCCGTCTGGATCGGCCGGTGACACGTACGCGCGGGTGGTTGTACCCGGCTCGTATGAGTCGACCACCGACTCCGCCCTCGATCGGTCGGAGTACGTCCGTACGCCCGTACTCGGGAACACCTGCTCGCTGGTGTATGTCTCGCCCTGATACTGGTACGTGTAGTGAATCTCCGGCTCGTAGTCGATTCCTCGTCCGCCGTCCATTCGATCGACACGAGCGTCGGTGATGGTCGCCTGGACGGCTACAGCGTTGCCGACCGCCTGTGACTGCTGGACGTAGTCGTACCCGCCGAACCCGAGAAGGCCGGTGGCAAGGAGCAACAGAAGCGCACTCCTCTGTGAGAGGTGGAGGGTCGTGATTCCGACCGGGACCTTCATTTCAGTACACAGTATCGTGTTGCCCTCGTATGAGAGTCACGCTCGAAACAAAACGCTTCGTGGCTCGGTCGCACTTTATCTGGGACAACTGAACCCGCACGTCACCGGTCGGCTACCTTTCCATCGCGTCGGTCACGTTCCCTGGCTTCCGGGTCACGCTCTGCTGGGTTGCCGTGTCCGCCGCCGCCGGGTGTTCTGACGGAGATGGTCGACCCGGCCTCGACATCAACGGACGCCTTCGCGGGCACTGGCTCGCCGTCGACAAGATTCTCTCCTGTCGCGCCGTCTTTGCCGCCGTCGATTCCATCGGGGGCCGTTCGTCGGCGCTCAGTCAGCAGTGACACGGTTGCGTCGGTCTCGACGGTGACCGTGCGTTCGAGGCCCAGTCCGCCACGGTATCGGCCGTCGCCGCCACTCGACGGACGCAGCGCGTACCGCTCGACCCGGAGCGGATACTCGGTCTCCATCGCTTCGACAGGCGTGTTGAGCGTGTTCGTCATACCGACCTGCACGCCGTCCATCCCGTCCTTTTCGGGCCGGGCACCGAACCCGCCGCCGATCGTCTCGTAATACGTGAAATCGCCGGTTCGGTCGCCGATGATGAGGTTGTTCATCGTCCCCTGTCCACCGGCGGGAACCCTGTCGGGGACGGCCGTGGCGAGCGCCGCCAGCGTGACATCCATGACGCGCTGGCTCGTCTCGACGTTGCCGCCGACGACCGCTGCTGGCGCGTCCGGGTTGAGCACTGACCCTTCTGGTGCGGACACGGACACCGGCTCGTAACAGCCGTGGTTCGGGGGAATCTCCGGGTCGGTTATGGCCCGGACGACGAAGTAGACCGCACTCTTTGCGACCGAGAGTGGCGCGTTCAGGTTGCCCGCCACCTGCTCGGCAGTCCCGGCGAAGTCGACGGAAATCGAGGCCTCATCGATCGTGACGGCCACCTCGACCGGGATGTCATCGTCGGTCACGCCGTCGCCTTCGAGGATATCCTGCGCTCGATACGTCCCGTCCGGGAGCGCGTCGAGTTCCGCCTCGACCCGCTCTCGGGAGTACTCGATGACGGCATCGAACGCATCAAGCAGGATCGACCCGTGTTCTTCGAGAAGTTCACCGATGCGCTCCTCGGCTCGTTCGTTCGCAGCGCGCTGAGCACGGAGGTCCGCCTCGCGCTCGTCAGGCGTTCGGACGTTGGCACGGATGAGGTCGTGAACCGCCGCGTTGGGTTCGCCGCCGTCGACGAGTCGGACGGCAGGCAGGCGGAGCCCTTCCTCGTAAATCTCCTGTGCGCCCGGCGGCATGCTCCCCGGCGAACTCCCGCCAACGTCGGCGTGATGGGCTCGCGAGACGGCATACCCAATCACTTCGTCGTTGGGTGCTATCGTCGAGACGAGCGTGATATCCGGCAGGTGTGTCCCGCCGGCGAACGGGTCGTTAACGATGAACACGTCACCCGGCTTCGGGTCCTTCTGGAGGACAACATCCACCGCATCGGGCATTGCGCCGAGATGTACCGGGATGTGTTCCGCCTGTGCGACCATCCGACCCGACGCGTCGAAAAGCGCCGTCGAGCAGTCCTGGCGCTCCTTGATGTTCGGCGAGTACGCACCGCGGATGAGCACGTGACCCATCTCGGTTGCAACACTCTCAAGCTGGTTCCTGAGTATTTCCAGCGTTACAGGGTCGATTGCTTCCTGTTCGTCACTCGGTGTTGTGGCTTCGTCGTTCATGTGTCGCTCACCGCCGCAATCAGCGTCCCGTCATCGCGGACCCGGACGTTCCAGGCCGGCGGGACGACAATTGTACTCTCATCGCCCTCGATAATCGCGGGACCGTCGATTCTATCCTGAGGTGGCAGTTGCGCCCGCCCGTAGACCGGCGTTTCGCGGACCTCGTCGGCGAACACCGCCTCTCGGGACCCCTTCTGTGGGTCGCCCTCGGCGGCGTACTCGACCGGCGGCGCGCTTCGTTCGACGGTCGTCGTCACGCGACAGTTCACCAGTTCGACCGACTCGTCCGCTCGATACCCGTACGCGGACTCGTGGGCTGTGCCGAACCGCTCGCGTGCGTCCGCGGTGTCGAACGGCCGGTCGACATCCACGGTCAGTTCGAAACTCTGGCCGGCGTACCGGAGGTCGGCGGAGTAACGCACTGTCGCCGCCTCGCGGTCGCTGACCTCGGCTAACAGTTCTTCGGCCAGCGCCTCGTAGACTGCATCGACATCGTCGGGGTCGACAGCGTCGAGCGAGCGCTGATACGTCCGTACGGCGTCGCGCTTCTCGTCGGCGGCGAGCAGGCCGTACGCTGATAGCACGCCGGAGGCGCGTGGAATCACCACCCGATCCATATCGAGGCTAGCTGCGATGGAGGCCGCGTGCATCGGCCCAGCACCTCCGAACGCAGCCAGCCCGAACTTCCGCGGGTCGTACCCGCGCTCGACGGTCACGGAGCGAATGGCTCTGGTCATGTTCGCATTGGCAACGCGATAGACGCCACGAGCGGCGTCGAGGGGACCGTCGAGGCCCGCTTCGTCGGCGAGGTCCGCAAGCGCGTCGTATGCCGCGTCCTCGTCGAGCGATAGTTCCCCGCCCAGGCTGGTGCTTGCACCGATGTAGCCCAGCACGAGGTTCGCGTCGGTGACGGTCGGCTCAGTCCCGCCTTTCCCATAGCAGGCGGGGCCGGGGTTCGCTCCGGCGGAGCGCGGCCCAATGCGGAGTGCGCCCCCGGCGTCGATCCAGGCGATGGACCCGCCACCCGCCCCGACTGTTTCCACATCGACCATCGGCGTTTTTATCGGCCGCTCGTTGATGACGCCCTCCGTGGTCCGTTCGGCCTCGCCATCACGGACGAGACTCACGTCGCTAGAGGTCCCACCCATATCGAACGTGACCAGCCCGTCCTGTTCGTCGGCCGCCATCGAACCTGCCCCTACGACGCCGGCGGCAGGGCCCGAGAGAACAGTCGTCACAGCGTTCCGCCGGACGGTATCAGCGTCGGTGATGCCGCCGTTGGCCTGCATGATCCGTGGCTGTGGGACCCCGAGGTCCCGAGCACGGTCGGTGAGGTGACTGACGTAGTGGTCAATCGCCGGTCGTACGTACGCGTCGACGGCCGTCGTCGAGGTTCGTTCGTACTCGCGGAACTCGGCGAGGACTTCGTGTGAGGCTGAGACGGGCACGTCGAGCTCATCCCGCAGGATGTCTGCGACGCGCGTTTCGTTTTCGGGATGCGCGTACGCGTGCAGCAGTGAGACGGCAACGGACTCGACAGCCATCTCGCGCAACTGCTCGGCGATTGCCCGCACTTCGCTCTCGTCGACGGGCTGTTCGATACCGTCGGTGGTCGTTCGTTCGGCCACTTCGAAGCGTCGGCGTCTGGGAACCAGCGGTGTCGGCTTTTCGGCGGACAGGTCGTACAGCGACGGGCGATCCTGGCGGCCGATTTCCAGAACGTCTCGGAACCCGTCGGTCGTGACGAGCGCGGTCTTTGCGCCGTCCTCTTCGAGCAGCGCGTTGACCGAGACGGTCATCGCATGAGAGAACTCGCTTACGGTCTCAGGGTCGATTGCAGCCGCTTCGCAGGCCTTCTCGATCCCGGCGATGACGCCCTCGCTCTGGTCTTCGGTACTCGGGACTTTTGCGGTCACGAGTTCGCCGTCGAGCGACAGCGTCACGTCAGTGAAAGTGCCACCGACGTCGACACCGATCCGCCGGCCGCCCATCTACAGCACCCCCGCGACGCTGAGCAGCGTCCGAACCCCGAGCCACACGACGATGAGCGTCACAATCGCGCCGAGGGCGTTCGCTATCGACCCGTTCGTGTACTCGCCGAGGAGGTCCCGCTGGTTCATCGCGTATATCAAGAACACCGCGACAATGGGCAATAAAATCCCGTTAACAACCTGTGCGAACACGATAATCTGGACGGGACTGCCACCCAGCAACACCGAAAGCACCCCAACACTGAGGATGGTCCCCCAGACGGCGCGGAACTGTGTGCTCTGCATGTCTGAATCCCAGCCGAGTGCACCTGTGGTCGCCCACGCACCCGCAAGCGGCGCTGTCGTCGCGCTCGTGAATCCGGCGGCGAAGATGCCGATGCTGAAGAACAGTTCGGCGTACGGTCCCGCGATGGGTCGCAGTTGTTCGGCCATCTGACCGATATCGCTGATCTGGGTGCCGGGCTCGAATGCTGCGGCCGCGGTCACCATGATCGTAATCGTGATCACGCCGCCCGCAACGATTGACAGCACTGTGTCGATGCGCGAGTGACCGATATCGTCGGGACCGCTCCACCGCTCCTGGACGTTACTCGCGTGCAGGAACAGGTTGTACCCGACGATGGTTGTTCCGATGAGGCCGGTGATGAGATACAGCGACCCCGAGGGGATACCGGGGACGAACCCCATCGCAATCGCACCCGGGTCAGGACCAATAAGGATGGCCGATGCTACGAACGAGAACGCCATCACGGCGACCAGCCCGATGAGCGCTCGCTCGATCAGTTTGTAGCGCCCAGTGTAGAGCAGGAGTCCGGCCACGAGTCCCATCACGACTCCCCACACTGTCGAGTCGATACCTGTGATCGTCGCGAGCCCTGCGGCACCGCCGAGGATATTCCCGGCCTCGTAGGCGGCGGTTCCGACGCCGATGGCGCCGACAACGAGGAATATACTCACGTACTCGACGATTTGATTGTCGAACCGCTCTCGAAGTGCTTCGCCGAGCCCCTCCCCCGAGACAAGGCCCAGCCGCGCGCTCATTTCCTGGAGAACAATCGTTGCAGCGATTGAGAAGACCATTGTCCACAGGAGCGCGTAGCCAAACTCTGCCCCGGTGACGCTCGCAGTCGTGACCGTGCCTGGGCCGATGAACGCGGCGGCGACCATCGCTCCCGGGCCGACGGCTTTGAGTCGTTTTGTAATGCTCATGATTGTTAGTTTTGATAGCCACTGTCACGGTCCCGGCAGGTAAGCAAAAACATTGTTAAGACCTGTGTGTGTCCGGAACATCGGTCGTATGAACTCTGTAGCACCCGGTGAGAAACTAGTACGAAACATTCACTCCCCGGATACGAGTCTATCCGGGTCCAGAGCGGGGGTACTCACGGCTTCCGTTCTCTTAACAGTACTTTGGAAACACTCTCTTCGATTTCAATTTCGAACGGGAGGGCAGTAATGCTACCACGGATGAACCGGATTATCAACCACCGCACCGACTCAGATGGGAACACCACGTGGAAACTTCCCTTTTCGTCGCGGCGAACGGTCAGGAACCCACACAGTGAGAGCCATTCCAGAACGTCTTCGAGCGAATCGAACCGCTCGGCGTACTCCTGTGCGTGGTACTGCGCCACCTGATCGACCATGTCCAGAATCTCCTCATCACGTTCGTCCGGGTCGGTAAACTGACTCAGGAGTGCGTGCAGCAAGTCGATGTCCAGCAGGACGTGCTCGCCCGTCGAAAGCATCTCGTAGTACGTCTGAAGGTGGTCGCTGTCACTCGCATGGGCTGAGTCGAAGTTTGCCGCGTAGAACGCGATCGACTCGCGGATCAGTTGGCTCTGGCTCTCCCCAGTTCGGTCGGCGAGACTTTCTAACGTCTCTTTGGTCTCCTCGTCGAGAGAGACTGTGACCCGGTCGGTTGGCATAGTTGCCTTCGTCACTGGATGGCCTTAATATCGTGTCGTTTGGTGACAGAGCGCTCCCAAATACAGTAACGGGCGCGGCGGCCAGATGTGGTCCGGAACCCGTTACGGCCAGGTTCCGTTCTGCTCGCTGGCGTTCATGACCCGTTGGAGTGCGACGACGTATGCGCCGGTTCGGAGGGACGGGAGGTTTCGCTCCTCGTAGGCATCGACGAGGTTCTCGAACTGCTCGACGATAATCGAATCTAGTTCTTCGTTCACGCGCTCTTCGGACCAGTAGAAGCGCTGCCTGTTCTGGACCCACTCGAAGTACGAGACGATGACGCCGCCCGCGTTCGCGAGGATATCTGGAATGACCAGCGTCTCGCGGTCGCTGAGAACGTCGTCCGCTGCGGGGGTAATCGGACCGTTCGCGGCCTCAGAGATAACGTCCGCGGATATCTCACGTGCCAGAGACTCGTCGATGGCGTTCCCAAGGGCGGCCGGGATCAACAGATCGACATCGAGTGTGAGCAATTCATCGTTCGTTAATTCCGCTGCTGCGTCCGGATAGCCGATGACACTCCCGGTTTCACGTTTGTAGTCCTTGACTGCGACGGGGTCGAACGACGATTCGCTGTAGATCGCCCCGCTCGAATCGGACACGGCGACGACATTGGCCCCCATCTCGTAGATGAGTTTCGCCGCGATCCAGCCGGCGTTCCCGTAGCCCTGAACCGCCACCGTCGCGCCTTTGAGGTCCTTGCCGAGATACTCGAAGGCTTCACGCGCCGCGACGACTGTCGACCGTCCGGTCGCTTCGACGCGGCCTTCGCTGCCGCCGCTTGCGAGGTCCTTTCCGGTGATGACGCCGGGCTCGGTCGTGTGTTCCAGTGTCTCGTAGGTGTCCTTGATCCAGTTCATCTCGCGCTGGCCCGTGTTAACGTCAGGGGCAGGCACGTCGCGGTCGGCTCCAATCAGTGGCGTCAGCTCCTTCGCGAACGAGCGCGTGACCCGTTCGAGTTCGCTCTCGGAATAGTTGCTCGGATCGATGACGATGCCGCCTTTCCCACCGCCGAGCGGGATGTCGCTCGTCGCCGTCTTGTACACCATCCACCCCGAAAGCGCCTTGACCTCGTCGCGGTCTACTTGCGGGTGATAGCGGATTCCGCCCTTGTACGGGCCACGGTCACCATTGAACTGCGACCGATACGCACGGAACACCTCGACTGACCCGTCGTCCATCTCGACAGAGAGGTTCGTTTCCAGTATACGCTCGGGTGCTTTCAGCCGTTCCAGTTGTCCCTCTGAGATGTCCACGTATTGTGCTGCTGCATCGATCTGCGTCCGCAGGCTCTGGTACGGATTTACATCAGACATGTGTCCATGAGACCCATCGAGATACCAAAAGCTATCCATTTTTACCAGAAAATAATCATATGTATGGTTACAGATAAAGCTAACAGAGCGGCTTACGTCGGCGCTTTAGCTCAGGAAATATTATCCTATATTCAAATTACTATCAAATTTTGTTACTACTAGATTGCCTGTTCTATCTGCTATCCGAACAGTGGTGTCCGTATCGAGTGCCACAGCATCCGCAACCTGTTCCGTTCCGCGCACTGGAACATCGACCCGGTCGACATCCGGAATCAGGCAGTCACGATGCCCGGTACGTTCGAGCAGAGCGTCTCCGCTGGGGAAGTGCCAGATCCGGGTCACGGATTGGAACACTGGTACCGACATCGGTGCCTCGATGTGCCTGATAGCTCTCTTTTCCATCAAGCGACGTTGTACGTCCATCATAGCTGATCTGGGACGGGAGCCGCTGGACCTCTGGACGACGAGCGAGGACCGCCTGTGTTAGTCCATGTGCTGTCCGTCATGTCTCTCCGTGCGGTCCGGTCGTTGACCCATGGCACTCTATCGGAACGACCGCAGGAATGAGGAAATAATAAATTGTTTAGCAACGAAGTATATCGGACATCAGGTGTTTATTATTGAACCCCACATCCACATTCCGGCGACTGAACCCCTTCGTTTCCGACAGGTGGCGGCATCACGAACGAGTGTCCACTCACCGCGACAGTGGTCTCAGTGATAGCTCCGTGCCCGGGAGAGGCAGATGAGTGACGCCGGGAATCCGCTCGACACGGCACAGGTACTCGTGGTCGGTTCTACGAACTGGTGCGAGCAGTTCTCGGATGCGCTTGCATCGAGTACTGGGGCCACTATCCTCACCGCCGGGACAACACCGGCCGCTCTGGACATAGCGCGTCAGCGCTCAGTCGACTGCATGGTCACGGCAGCGACACTTAGCGACGGGAGTGGCACTGATTTGGTCCGACAGCTCCGGGACTCGGCTCCGGACCCTCCAGTCGTTCTCGGGGCAACGGACGGCAGTGAGGCCCTGGCGAGTGAGGCAATCGAGGCCGGCGTTTCCGACTACGTACCCCTTGCGGAGACAGACGGCCTGCAAATAGACGACTTGGTCGAACGAACCGAGAAGGTGCTCCGATCCACGCGGCGAGCGACCATGCAGCGCGAACGGGCACGGCAGTTCGACGCCGTCTTTCACGACACACAGACGGCCACGTGGGTCCTTGACCCGGATGGCTCGCTCGCCCGTGTGAATCAGACGGGACGGGCGATGATTGACGAGGACGTGGACGCGGTCATCGGTGACCCGTTCTGGACGCTGCCGTGGTGGTCCAGATCCGAGGCAACTGAACGCGACATCCGGCAACTCGTAGAAGCCGCACGCGACGGGCAGTTCGGGAACGTGGTCGTCCACCAGCCGACCACAGCCACAGACCGCGTTATCGAGCTCTCAGTTCGGCCGGTCGAGAACGACTTCGGCGACGTAACCTCGATTGTGATCGAAGGAATCGACATCACGGAGCAGGTCACCCTCGACCGCGACCTCCGCCAGTCCGAGGAGCTCCACCGAGTTACGCTCAGCAATATGACCGACACCGTTCTCATGACGAACGAGGACGGAGAGTACACCTACGTCTGCCCGAACGTCCACTTCATCTTCGGCTACACCGACGACGAGATCCGCGAGCAGGAAACGATCGATACGCTCCTCGGTGAGGACCTGTTCGACCGAGCGGAACTCGCCGAGAAGGGCGTTCTCAAGAACATCGAGTGTACCGTCACCGACAAAGCGGGTCACGAGCACACGCTGCTGGTCAACGTCCGCGAAGTCTCGATTCAGGACGGAACGCTACTGTATAGCTGCCGGGACATCACGAAACGGAAACAGCGCGAGGAAGCACTGACGACGCTGCAGGAGACCGCACGGAAGTTCCTCTACACAGAGACCAATCAGGAAATCGCCCAGCATATCGTCGATGACGTGCTCAGTGTGTTCGATGTCTCTGCGAGTGCAATCTATCTGCACGACGCCGAGACGAACGAACTCCAGCCAGTGGCACAGTCCCAGGCGATGACCGAACACCACGGGCCGCTGCCGGCCGTCCGCACGAACGACGACACGCTCCCGAGCCACAGCTTCGTCAACGACGAGACACTCGTGTTCGACGACGTCCATACGTCGGATCGGCTGGAAAACCGGGCGACCGACCTCCGGAGCGTGATGTTCATTCCGCTCGGCAATCACGGCGTGTTCGTCACCGGGTCGACTGCGGTCGGGGTGTTCGACGACGTGACACAGGAACTCACCGACCTGCTCGCAGCGACCGCCGAAGCCGCCCTTGACCGGGTCGTCCGGGAATCCCAGCTCCGGGAACAGGACCGCGAACTCCAGCGGCAAAACGAGCAACTAACCGCCCTGAATCACATCAACAACACGATTCGGGAGATAGACCAGACAATCGTCAGCGCCGAAACGCAGGACGAGATCAACCACACTGTCTGTGAACGGCTGACTGACACGGACCGATTCAAGTTTGCGTGGATCGGGAGTGTCGACCCGGGCGGTAGTACCGTCGAACCGCGAGCGTGGGCCGGCACCGAACAGGGGTATCTCGACAGTCAGCAAGTCACCGTCGCGCCCTCTGAGACCGAGCCCGCAGGCCAGACGGCTGCGACCGGCGACGTGACGATGATTCCCAACGTCGCCGCCGACCTCCGAAACGCGCCGTGGCGGTCGGACGCACTCACGCGCGATTTCCTCTCTGTGTTGAGTATCCCACTCGTGTACAACGACCTCAGGCACGGGATTCTCACCATCTATGCGGACACGAAAGACGCGTTCGACGAGACAACGCGCACTGTGTTGCACGAACTCGGCGAAACGATTGCCTCGGCACTCAGCGCCATCGAACGGAAACACGCGCTGCTCACGACCTCGGTGACCCGCGTCGAGTTCGCCATCGATGACGAGCGGTTCCTCCTGTCGCGACTGGCCCGGTCTGTGGGGTGTACGCTTTCCTACGAGGGTGGCATCCAACACGCGCCGGCCGGCAACAGCGTGTTCGTTACAGTCGAAGATGCTGACGTGCAAACAGTCGCGGCAGCCGCGGCCGATATGACGACGATTGACGACGTGACAGAGATAAGCGACGATGACACTGACACCGGCGTCCTGCGACTGGAGCTGTCACAGCCGTTCCTCGCCATAGAACTCGCCGACCACGGCGCTATCTTCCGGGAAGCGACCGCAGACTCGGCGGGAACGACACTCGTCGTTGATGTGCCACAGAGCGTCGACGTTCGAAATATCGCGCAACTGGTCGATAGTACCTTCTCTGGCGTTGAACTCAAGCGCAAGGAGACGCTCGAACGGGGTGTCGAGCAGGACCGGGGTTCGGAGTTCCTCACGGACCTCACGGAGCGGCAACTCGAAGTGATCCAGACCGCCTACTACAGCGGCTACTTCGAGTCACCGCGCACGAAGTCCGGCGAAGACATCGCGACGATGCTCGAAATCTCCCCACCGGCGTTCTACCAGCATGTCCGGACTGCCCAGCGGAAACTGTTCACCACACTGTTCGAAGAGCGGAGCGTCTCGGGTCTTGAGTCGTGAAGGGGGTTCAATAATAAATAAGCCAATCTCACCCTACTTCTTTGTTTAACCTCTGAATATTCCTTTGATGTCCTTCTATTCCTTAGTCGAGTGCTGGCGGTCGGACACCGTCACTCGTGAATACACATGAGAGATGTAGAGCAAGACCACGACGAGAAGACACCGTACGAGTGCTTTGCGTGTGGCACAGTCATCACTGCAGAGAGCCAACCGGAGAACTGTCGGGACTGCGGCGGCGAAATGCGCAACCGACTGACACCGCTGGAATAACGATGGGACCGGAACTGACCTCCGCCTCTCCGTCGGGTGAGTCGTCGTCAGGGTCGGAAACGGCGCTCGAAACAGCCCGGCTGCAGCTCCACAGAGCCGCGGACCACCTCGATATCGACCCGAACATCGTCGAACGGCTGAACCACCCGAAAAACGTCCACGAGGTCACCGTCCCCATCGAGCGGGACGATGGCACGGTGGAAGTGTTCACCGGGTTTCGAGCACAGCACGATAGCGTCAGAGGGCCGTACAAAGGTGGCCTCCGGTATCATCCCGACGTGACGAGGGATGAGTGCGTCGGACTCGGGATCTGGATGACCTGGAAGTGCGCGGTGATGGACCTCCCCTTCGGCGGCGCGAAAGGCGGTATCGCGGTCAATCCGAAAACGCTGAGCCGAGACGAGAAAGAACGGCTCACCCGCCGGTTCGCACAGGAACTCCGCGAGGTCATCGGTCCGAACCGAGACATACCAGCCCCGGACATGGGAACGGACCCACAGACGATGGCCTGGCTAATGGACGCTTACTCCATGCAAGAGGGCGAGACGATACCGGGCGTCGTCACCGGCAAGCCGCCTATCGTCGGTGGGAGCAAGGGGCGTGAAGACGCGCCCGGCCGGAGCGTCGCGATTATCACACAGCAGGTCTGTGAGTACTACGACCAGCCACTGTCGGACACCACTGTTGCGGTACAGGGTTACGGCAGCGTCGGTGCGAACGCAGCACGGTTACTCGACGAACAGGGTGCGACTGTCGTCGCGATCAGCGACGTGAACGGGGCGATGTACGACCCCGGCGGAATCGATACCGCGACAGTCCCGTCACACGACGAGGAACCGGAAGCGGTCACCGAGTACGCCGACACCGTGATTTCGAACGACGAACTGCTGACGCTGGACGTCGACGTTCTCATTCCGGCAGCACTCGGCAACGTCATCACCGAGGCGAACGCGGACGACATCGCCGCGGATTTCGTCGTTGAGGGGGCGAACGGGCCGACTACGTCCACTGCTGACTCAATTCTCGCTGACCGCGATGTCGTCGTGATTCCGGATATTCTGGCGAACGCCGGCGGCGTCACGGTGAGCTACTTCGAGTGGCTACAGGACATCAACCGTCGGTCATGGTCGCTTGAGCGCGTAAACGATGAACTCGACGAAGAGATGCGAGCGGCCTGGGACGCCGTTCGGACGGAGTTCGAAAAGCGCGACATCACGTGGCGTGATGCGGCATACATCGTCGCCCTTTCGCGCATTGCTGAGGCCCACGAAGCGCGCGGGCTCTGGCCGTAGTTCTGTTTCTGCCGGTCCCGGAACGGGTTCCACGCCTGCGTCCCAGCGCCGAGAAGTCGCTACTGTGCTTCTCTCAGTAGCAGAACTCGAACCGCGCCCCGCCAGCAGCGCCGTCTGTCACACGGACGCTCCAGCCGTGCGCATTGGCGATGTCTTCGACGATTGAGAGTCCGAAGCCAGTACCCCCTTTGGTAGACGTGACGCCGTGTTCTAGCACCTCCTCACGCTTCCCCGTGGGAATCCCGTCACCGTCGTCTTCGACGTAGAACCCGTCGCCGCCGTCTAACTGCCCGACAGTGACGGTGACGGTGTCCCCGCCGTGCTCGATAGCGTTTCTGAAGAGGTTCTCGAATAGCTGCGTCAACCGCCCGGCGTCACCAGCCACTGTCGGGACCGTGTCAGCAACCGTCAGCGTCGCTTCAGCGGTGTCGACGTATCCCCAGGCCTCCGTCGTCACAGCCTTGAGGTCGATCTGTTTCGCATCCGTAACTGTGGTCTCACCGCGCGATAGCGTCAGGAGGTCGTCGATCAGCCGCTCCATGCGATCATGTGCCGCCTCGATCCGGTCTACGTGACTGAGGTCGCCTGTCTCCTCGACGATGTCGAGAAACCCGATGGCGATGGATAGCGGATTCCGGAGGTCGTGGGCGACGACACTGGCGAACTCATCGAGCCGTTCGTTCTGCCGCTGGAGTTCGGCCTCGCGGCTTGCACGGGTGAATGCCGCCTCGACAGTCGCACCCAGTATCTGGAACAGATCCACGTCTGTATCAGAGAACGTCTGTTCCTGTGTCGTTCCGACGCCGATAAGCCCAAACTCGCCCAGCGGAACGAACAGACCGCTTCTGAGAGCCGTGCCGGTTTCGCCGAACGATGTCACGGACTGGATGTCATCGTATCGACGCACTTCTGAGGCCTGGAACGCCTCCCAGACAAACGCCGAATCGGACTGCACACGTGGCAGCTCACCGAACCGATCCCTCGTGGCTGCACTCGCCGACAGCGGAACAAGCTCGTCGGTCCGGTCGGCGTACTCCCAGATACCGGTGAGTTCGAACCCGAGAATCTCGACGGCAGCCTCGATCGCGATGTCTCCGATCTCGTCATTCGACCGTGCGCCACTGAGCCGCTGTGCTGTTTCCTGCAGCGACCGGAGTTTCGCCTCTAACTGTTTCTGCTCAGTGATGTCCTCTAACACGGCCAGTATGCTCACTATCTCTCCGTCAGGAGCAGTGATTGGGACAGCCGACAGGAGCAGATCTAGTTCCTCACCGGCTTTCGTCTTCCGTCGTACCTCCTTGCCCCGAATCGGCTCGCCGCTCAATACGCGCTCCCGGTGAGAGGCGAACTCAGCCTGGTGCTCGTCTGGGACCATCGGATTGAATTCGCCAAGCACCTCTTCGCTCGACCAGCCGAACATATTCTCGGCTCCATCATTCCAGCGGATGACCGTCCCGTCCGTGTCGATTTCCATGACAGTGAGCGGCGTCGCCTCGATGAGTGACTCCAGTCGCTGGTTCGTCGCTTCGAGTTTGCGTTCCCGCTCGACCTGCTCAGTCACGTTGCGGGCGATGCCGACGATCCGGACGATCTCGTCACCCACAATAACCGGCGCGAGGCTCGTGTCCCAGAACCGTGCGTCGTCAGCGATGTTCAGCTCCTCACGATACGAGATTGGCGCACGCTGTTCGACACAGCGAGTGTAGTTCGCTGCGAGCTCAGCACCGCGTTCGGCACCGAAGACCTGCCGCGGTGTTTGCCCTCGAACGTCCTCGGTCGTGAGTCCCGTCTGCGACTCGTAGCCGGGGCTGAGTCGCGCAAACTCGAACGCTGGCTCGTCACCGGCTGTCTCGACATCGAGCATGAATATGGCGTCACCGGAGGTGTTGAGCAGTGCCTCGTATTCCTCTGCAAGCTCTCGGTGCGCGCGCTCCTCGGCTCGTCGCTCGGTGATATCCTGGAAAACCCCCCGAAGCACGGGCTCGTTGTCCTGCGAACCGTCGACGCGCTCCCCCCATGCCCGAACATCGCGTACCTCACCGTCTGTCCGAACGATTCGGAGATCGAGATCGTACGACTCCCGGGCCTCGATTGCCCGCTCGACGGCCTTCGTAATCGTCCCCCTGTCCTCAGGATGGTAGAACTCGATAGCGTCGTCGATAATCGGTTCGTAATCGTCGTCGACCCCGTGAATCCGACGCACTCCAGCGGACCAGTCGAGGTCGCCTGTAGACGGGTAGTACTCCCAGACACCGATATCAGCGATGGCTTGCACTCGTTCGAACAGGAACTCCTGTCGCTGGAGCTCCGCCCGGTCTTGTCTACGCGATATTTCGGCGCTCACGAGCTCTGAGAGTAGCTTCACGAACGTCCGCTCGAGCGCTCCAAAGGGAGCGACCCGCGTTGTGGGACTCGAAAAATTGACTGTCCCGTACCGACTCCCGTCAACGACCAATGGGACGCCGATGTACGATTCTAACTCGAACTCACGATATGCTGGGTGGGTTTCTCTCCCGTCGGCCACCGCATCGGTAAACGAACAGAGGGAATCTGTGCCCACGACTTCTTCGCAGTACGTCGATCCGATATCGAACTGATCCCCGGATTCGATTTCGGCAGTCGGCGCGTGCACTGCCGTGACCGTGTACTCATCCCCCTGAATGTGTGAGACGATGCCGATGTCGAGACCGAGCGTTTGACACCCCAGTTCGAGAAGTTCGTGAAGGCGTGTTTCGGCCGAGACATCGCTGCTTGCCATGATATTCTGGAGTTCCCGGAGCGCGTCGCGCTCTCGCTCCAACTGTCGCTTGGCTTCGCTCTGTTCCGTGATGTCCCGAGCAACGACAAGCGCTTGACTGCTCTTGTTGCTCTGGAACGGTGTCACTCGGACATCAAGTGTGCGTTTATTGCCACCGGTCGTGATATCAAGCTGTAAGTCCGCGTCGTACAACCCCGTGACGCCACCGTCGCCCTCTATGTCATTGAGCGTCGAGCGGACCGCAGATGTAAACTGCTCCGCATCAGACGTGGAAACGCGGTCACCCACGACTGTCTCTAACTGCTGCCCCGCGACCTGCGTTGCCCGTTCCCCGGCAATCAGCCGTTTCGACGCCGCGTTCGCGAATTCGATCGTCCCCTCATCGTTCAGGACGAACACGGCGTCGTGGATGGTTTCGAGGATCGCTTCACTGCGCTCCAGTTCCAGTTCGCGCTCCCGCTCGGCCGTCGTTTCATGTGAAAAGACGGTGAGCCCGTCATCGTCCGGGAATACCCGCACTTCGACCCAGTACTCAAAGGGTTCGCCAAGGTACTGTTCGAACGACACCGGGTCACCGGTTTCCATTGCCGTTCGGTATTTGTCTTCGAGTTCCGTCCCAACTACCGAGGGGAACTCTTCCCAGATGACCGTACCGACGATAGCCTTGGGGTCGCGGCCGACCCGGTTAGCCATCTTCTCGTTTACGTATTCGATTCGCCATTGGCTGTCGACGGCATAAATCCCGTCAGTCGCCCGCTCTAAGGTTCGTTGGAAGCGGTCGGATAGCCGCTCGGCGGCCGCCTGTTTGCGAGCGGCATCGGTGAGCGTCTGGATGCGGCCCGCGAGCACCTCGAAACTGTTCTGGCCCGCGCGGATCGGAATGTAGTCGGAAACACCCGCCTGTGTCGCTTCGCTCGCAATTCGCTCGCTCCCGCGGCCGGTAAATAGAATCGTCGGTAGTTCGTACTCGCCAGCCTGGAGCCGATTCAGGAGGTCGATTCCCGTCCCGTCCGGCAGTGAATACGAGGTGACCACACAATCGATAGTCGATGTTTCGAGCGAGTCGAGAGCAGCCTCCACAGTCCCGACAGCTGTCATGTCAAAATCCGATGAGAGATGTGCGAGTTTCGTCTGTGTTAGCTCAGCAAACTCACCATCGTTGTTTACATACAGAACCTGAATTGAATCGGGAGTCCTGTCACCTGTGTAGGCCATTGGAACTACTACGTAGTGGGCTTTTATCAGTCGAGTGGCCCGGTTTTTATCTGTGATACTATTGCGACCCGCCGAAATCAGAAATCACGGGTGTCAGGTGATTCGGTGCTGAAAATTTCCGCTATTGACACATACCACGTCCAAGATTAGAGTATAGGTTCTGATACTCGGGTCAGCAACTTTATCCTCCGAAGTTCGGTACAGTCGGTATCGTGTCAGAGATGTCGAGTATCGCTGTGCTTCATATCGATGATGAACCGGACTTTTTAGATGTGGCATCAGAAATACTCACACAGCAATCAGATAAACTCACTGTCGTCCCTGCGACGAGTGCTGCTGAAGGGCTCGACAGACTCGCGACGCGGTCTATTGACTGTATTGTCAGCGATTACCGGATGCCCGAGACAGATGGCATCGAACTCCTCGAAACTGTCCGTACGGAGTACCCTGATCTCCCGTTTATTCTTTTTACCGGAGAGGGGAGCGAAGCGGTCGCCAGCGATGCTATTGCCGCCGGTGCAACCGACTATCTGCGGAAAGGGCACGGCACGGAACGATACGAACTCCTCGCAAATCGTATCGAAAACGCCGTCGACCAGTACCGCACCAATCAGCGCGCTGCTGAACTTGAACGGGTTCGCGCTCTCGTAAGCAGTATCGACCAGGCTCTCATCCGGGCGAGTTCGCTCTCGGAGATCAAAACGCGTGTCTGTGAGATTATTAGCGACTCTGAACCCTACCGTTTTGCTTGGATCGGCGAGCCCAATCCTGAGACAGACCGAATCGAGCCACAGGCCTGGGCCGGCGTCGAAGACGAGTATCTCGATACGATTGTTGTCACGGCGGACGACTCTCCGACCGGACAGGGCCCCGCGGGCAGGGCCGTCCAGCACCGACGCATTGCTACGTCGCAGAACATTCAGGCTGACCCGGCGTTCGAGGTCTGGCGAGAGGAAGCACTCGACCGCGACTATCGGAGCAGTGCTGCGGTTCCGCTAGAATACAATGACACGCTTTATGGCCTTCTGTGCGTCTATTCGTCCCGTCCGTTCGCTTTCGCAGAGGACGAACAGGAGCTACTCACCGAACTCGGGAACAGCATCTCGCACGCCATACACTCGCTAAAGATCCGAAACGAACTCCGGACAGAACGGACTTTTATCGATCAGGCGCTCGATTCACTTGCCGATATATTCTACGTGCTTGATTCCGAAGGCAACGTCCAGCGCTGTAACGAACACTTCGAAAAGCTGGCCGGGTGCACCGACGAAGAGATGACGGATCTTGACGTACGCAGTCTTTTTCCGGAAGAGGAACGGGAGGCAGTCTCTAAGGCGATTGAGGAGGCGCTCACAACGGGGCACTCGACCATCGAAGCGGATTTCCGTACCGCAGAGGGGAACCGCGTTCCCTACGAGTTCACTGCTGACCGACTAACTGACGCCGACGGTACCATGATAGGGCTTGTCGGCACCGGTCGAAACATAGCCGAACGTACGAGGCGTGAACGGGAACTGCAGGATCAAAAAGAACAGCTGGAGCAGTTTGCCGCAACTGTCAGCCACGACCTGCGGAACCCGCTCAACGTCATACAGGGTCGGCTTGGACTCGTTCAAGCCGAACAGTCGAGCGATCATCTCGATGTGATCGAGACCGCGACTGATCGGATGGAACGCATTGTCGAGGACCTCCTCTGGCTCGCGCGGGAGCAACAAGAGATCGGGTCGCTGGAACCTGTCGCAATCGACGCAGTCGCTGCGGCTGCGTGGAAGCTTGTCTCTGACCCTGCAGACGAGGCCGAGCTGTACTGTGATTGTGGGGCCGATGCACAGCCAGTGATAAAAGCTGACCCCGACCAACTCCGGCACCTGCTCGAAAACCTGTTCCGGAACACGATTGATCACGCAGGTCTAGACGTTACTGTGGTAGTCGGCGAGATTTTCGGAGACGCCAACGGATTCTACATCGAAGACGACGGTCCAGGCATCCCCGACGAGGACCGGGAAAAAGTGTTCGAGGCCGGCTACTCGACTTCCGAATCGGGGACTGGTCTGGGTCTCAACATCGTCAAACGAGTCGTTGACGCTCATGGCTGGGAGATTCACGCAACTGAGAGTTCGATGGGTGGGACACGATTCGAGATTACGGGCCTCGAAGCCGTGGAATAATCCCGGCTGACAAGCGGGTGCGCGCTCATCGCGACTGCCCATGCTGCGATTGCGGACGCTCAGTAACCACAGAGCCAATAAAATGAACTAAAACGTCACAGTCGTTATTCCCAAGTAACCCTATTATCTCTAATAGGGTTCTGGTTCCCGCGCCACCTCTCCCCCACTGAATCCGGGCACCCTCAGCAAACGGCCCGGGTCCAGAACCCGTCGTCGTGGATGACGACCGTGAATGGTGCGGTGCACACTCCCCCCGGCTGCCCACCATTCCGTCGCTGGTAGCATTCGGGTGTATTGCTGACGCGACCGGACGGGAGTAACGCCCGTGAGAACTGTGCGACTTGCGGTCAAACCAACAGACAGCGAACGGATCCCGCAAGCATTTTATATATACTGGTAGCGGAGCTAGATGGGTTCTGAGCCTGTCCAATCGCGCTGGCTTTTCCCACACGATTGCCCGGGCCGGACCCCATCGTCAGTTTCGACGACTTCCGATGGTGCGTTGCACCCACCTCTCCCACCCCACAGCAACGTACCATTCGTTCGTGTGATCGGCAGAGCTGCGCGTTCCGGTGCTGACTGGATTGTGCAGACCTGCCACTGTGTTAAGGCTTACCACAAAAGATATGACCAACGGCGGCTTACGTAAACACGGGTTCTGGCTCCCGCTCTGGGCTTCTTCATACTTTGAGCCCACGCGTTTCACCCCATGCCTCGGATTCAGAACCCGGTCGTGCCTCTGACTGCAGTGGGTGGCACACACGGTGCCCACCGCCACCCGTCATCCGCTTCCTTGCTGGAGCGCAACCTCTGTTTCGGCCACTCACGTTTCCGGGGGAACTCTCCAATCCGACCTACTTTTGTTCTAGGCGGTACACTAGCAGCGGGGCATGAACGAGTTACGTACTGGATTGAGTTATGGCGACGTTCTTCTCGTCCCGAAACGATCACCGGTCGACAGTCGGAGCGACATCGACCTCTCGACGCCCCTTACTCCAACCGTTGAACTAGACACGCCGCTCGTCTCGGCCGCGATGGACACTGTCACAGAGGCAGCACTGGCAATCGAGCTTTCGCGTTCAGGCGGGTTTGGGGTGTTGCATCGCTTCTTGACGCCGGACGAACAGGCCGAACAGGTCACGCAAGTGAAGACCGCGGACGAACGGGTCGGTGCTGCCGTCGGTATAAATGAGGATTACGTGGCGCGGAGCGCGGCCGTCATTGCGGCCGGCGTTGATGCGCTCGTCGTCGACGTAGCCCATGGTCATCTTGAGCGGGCGCTTGATGCCGTCGAGACGCTCGCTGACGAGTTTCCCGACACTGACCTCATCGCCGGCAACGTTGCGACGCCCGCAGGTGTTGAAGACCTTGCCGCCGCCGGAGCCGACTGTGTCAAAGTCGGCATCGGACCGGGGTCACACTGTACCACCCGGAAGGTCGCGGGTGCCGGCGTCCCACAGCTGACCGCTGTCGATGACTGCGCCACAGCCGCTGCGGATCTTGACATCACCCTCTGTGCGGATGGCGGGATTCGCACGTCTGGTGATGCGGTGAAAGCCCTCATGGCCGGTGCCGATACCGTGATGCTCGGCAGCCTCTTTGCCGGCACGGAGGAGGCTCCCGGTGCGATCGTCGAAGTCGACGGGACGCAGTACAAGCGGTCGCGGGGGATGGCGACCACCGCCGCGGCCGAAGACCGTGACGACAAACAGAACAACGTCAGCGCTGACGAGGGAGTCGAAGCACTGACTCCGTACAAAGGCTCGGTCGCTGCTGTGGCTGAGGAATTCTGTGCCGGCATTCGCTCCGGACTCTCCTACTGTGGCGGACAGACCATCGCTACGGCCCGTGATAAGGCGGAGTTCATCCGTGTCGCCCAGAGCGCGAAAGAACGCGAGGGGTACCACACGGACCACGACTGGGAAGGCGTTAACGTGGAGAGTGAAGCCACACAGGTCCGTACCGCCGGCACCGAGGCGACAGTCGACAGCGACGACTGAGCCGGCTTCAGTGTGTTCGAGAAAGGTGCCCGCGTGATGAACTTCAACCCCACCGGTCCGCGCCACTCTCGCTGATGAAGGAGTTGGGAGACTGGAGTTCCGGCGATGTTGTTGCCTTCGCTATTCGCCGTCCCCGTCAGCCGCGGGCAGGTCGTCGTCTGTCTCTCCAGCGCTCTGCAACAGGAGATCCGTACCGGCTGCGGCAACCATACCAACGCCGACTGCGCGCAACTGCCGGCGATACGCTGGCTTCACCTGCAACTCCGACGCATTGTCGAAGTTCTTTCCGATCATGGATTTGATGAACTTGACACTTATCTGCGGGAAGAGCGCAGTCACGACCCCCTGGAAGAGGACGACTGCTGCACTGAGCTTACGACTTTTTCGACTATCCAACATACATTCATCTACGCGTCCGACAGGAATTACTATTGCGACTAATCCACTGCAGTGAGAACCGTAGAAACTGTTTTATTGGTGACTGGAGCGCGTCGCCCAGGCCTCGCACGCCGTTCGAATCGGCCGCCTGTACGCCCAGTCCCCCGCCGGCTCTGCTACCCTGCCTTCCGTACCGTCACCGCCGAATGCTTGTACTCGGGAATCTCGGCGACCGGGTCGAGCGAGTCACCGGTTAGGGCGTTTGCGAGCGGGTCCAGATAGTGGAACGTGCAGAATACGACACCGGGCCGAATGGCCGCCGTCACAGCCGCCGACACTGTCACGCTGCCCCGGCCGTTCTCCACGACGACAGCATCGCCGTCCTCGATACCGCGAGCGGCAGCGTCGTCTGGATGGATTTCGAGCACGTCCTCTCCGCGCATTCGCATGAGCGTCTCCGACCGGCGAGTGAGCGCGCCGCTGTTGAAGTGCTGGAGCGCGCGTCCCGTCGTGAGCACGAGCTGGTCCCCGGAGACGGCATCGGCTGGCGGTGTCGGCGAGACTGGGCGTAGCGGCGCCGTTTGTTCGCCCGAGGCGAACGTCTCCGTGTGGAGCACGTCGGTTCCGGAATCGGCCTCTGCCGGGAACGGCCAGCGCTGGTAGCCCTCACCGATGCCGTCGTAACTCATACCGGCGTACAGCGGAGTGACCCGCGTTAGCTCCTCGAACACCGCTTCAGGCCCGTCGTAGTCGAACGCGTCTGGCTGGTCGACCAACCGATGACCGAGGTCTGTGAGGATATCGAGGTCCCGACGGGCGTTTCCGGGCAGATCGGCGTTCGGCCGCATCCGCATCACCCGCCGGTCCGTGTTGGTCACGGTCCCCGCTTTCTCCGCCCAGCTGCTTCCCGGCAGCACGACATCGGCGTGGTCGACGGTCGCTGTCTCGAAAAGGTCGATGACGACGCAGAAATCGAGGTCGTCAAAGCCGGCCCTGACAGAACTGGCGTTCGGTTCCGTGACGGCCGGGTTCTCGCCGAACACCACCGCAGCCTTGACCGCGTCGCCGAACTGATGTGTCGCAGTCGTCTCCGTCAGGCCGGGTTCGCTCGGCGGCTCGACACCCCACTCGTCGGCGACACGCTGTCGAGCATCCGGGTCCGTAACGGGTTCGTAGCCGGGGAGCACGCTGGGAAGCGCGCCAACGTCGCCGGCCCCCTGGACGTTGTTCTGGCCACGGAGGGGGTTCACACCCGTGCCCGGGCGACCGACGTTGCCGGTCAACAGCGCGAGGTTCAACAGCGCGTGGACGTTGTCGGTCCCGCACGTGTGCTGGCTCATTCCCATCCCGGTGACGATTGCCGCTGTATCGGCCTCGGCGTATGCTCGGGCTGCCTCCCGAACGGTTTCCGGGTCGACGCCGGCTACGTCGGCACCCGATCCGACGTCGACGTTGTCGAGATGTGCCGTCAAGTCTGAATAGCCGGTTGTACGTTCCTCGACAAAGGACTCGTCGACGAGGTCCTCGTCGAGAAAGACTTTCGCCATCGAATTGAGGAGTTCGATATCGTATCCGGGGCGAACATCGAGGTGGATGTCGGCGGCATCGGTCGTGTCCGTCTCGCGCGGGTCGATATGGATGAGCGTGGCCCCGTTCCGAATCGCCGGCAGGAAATACGACCGGAAAATGACGGGGTGCTGTTCGGCCGGATTCGCGCCGGTGACGAGCAGACAGTCGGTTTCCGCGAGGTCATCGAGCGTGTTCGTCATCGCTCCGGCACCGAACCGCTCGCTCATCGCGGCGACCGTCGACGAATGACAGAGGCGAGCGCAGTTGTCGACGTTGTTGGTGCCGAGCATCCGCGCAATCTTCTGAAAGACGTAGTTTTCCTCGTTCGTGCAGTTCGAGGACGCGAAGAACTCGACGGCGTCCGGCCCGTGCTGGTCGACGATGTCATTGAGCCGGTCGGCCACGCGAGCCATGGCGGTTTCCCAGGGCGCAGTGGCGAACTGCCCGTTCTCACGGACGAGTGGCTCGGTCAGTCGGTCCCCGTGTTCGACCACGTCGTACGCGGCTCCACCCTTCGGACAGATCTCTCCTTTCGTGTTCACTGGCCCCGCTGTGCCGGTCGCCTTTCCGTTGTCCGCGTACTGTATCGTACAGCCGACGCCGCAGTACGGACAGACTGTCTGCTCGGCCCGGGGATTTCGGTTCTGGTCGGTGCCCATTTCTACGCTGAGTAATGGGAGTGCAGCTACAAGTAGCCGACCGGTAAAACGTAGGCGATTTTATCAGGGTAGCAAAACGACGCCACTTGAACGCCCTAGAACTGTGCTCCGGTCTGGTGTGGGTGACCGTGTGCGGGTGCGCTGCCAGTTTCGAGAGCCACACCACATACTGTAATGGGGCCTCACTCGTAGTACCGGCAGATGCGACTAGCCCTGTCGACTGTGCAACTCGTCGCGCTCCTTGCGGTAGTTCTTGGCACACTGATCGTTGCGATGTCGTTTGCCGTCGATACAACCAGCGCCCGTCCTGAACCAGTCCCGTTTGATAACACTGTCCAGCGTGGGATCACGATGGCCGACGAACAGATCGCCCGGAATCGGAGCATCAGCGTTCCGCGGGCGCAAGTCTTCTACTCACAGTACCGCTACGTTGTCGGCTACGTCGGCATCGATCAGGCTGTGACCGCGCTCACGGAACCGGGGCACGAGCAGCAGTTCGGCTATCCACTTGCGGTGTACGTTTCTGACTACAGTGACCGGCCAGTCAGGTGCGGTGACGACGGCTCGCTCCGGACCGCAACGCCGCCGGACTGGGTCGAAGCTAATCAGGCCTACTACGTCGTCGACGGGTCGGCGCGGGTCCCGTCCGGGTCGGCAGTTGTGCCGTTCGCCGACCGGGACGACGCCGAAGCGTTCACCGATAGCTGTGGCGGTCGAATCGTCGACTGGGAGGCCCTCAAGACACACTCGTTCGACCTCCAGCAGGCGGCGGCAGTCCGAAAACAGGTCGGTCCGCGGCGAAATGATGCGAACGCAATCGTACAGGCAACACGACAGCGTCGAGACCGACCTGTCTCTGTCGAAGTCGGAACCGATGCCCCAACGGTGCAGGCGGCCGTCGATGCGGCCCCGCCGAACACGACGGTCGTTGTCCCGACCGGGACGTACAACGAGCAGGTGACGATAGACAAACCACTCACACTCCGCGGTTCCGGAGCGACGCTCGACGGTGGTGGGAACGGTACTGTCGTGACAGTGACCGCCGACCGGGTCGGCGTCACCGGGTTCGAAATCGTCGGCGTCGGCAACAGGACAGTCGGCGACCCAGCGACGGCCAACGACAGCGCCTGGGACGCGACCGTCACGACCGCCTACGGCAACAGCGACGCCGCCGTGACCGGTCGCAACGTTTCAGGACTGTACGTCGCGAATCTCACCGCCGAGACGCCCGCAAGCGGCGTCGTTCTGCGACAGGCATCCGGCTCGGTCGTCGAGAACGTCACGGTCAACGGGACGGCAGACTGGCAGGATGGGTTTATGGGCGTTATCGGGATGCATGGGCCGATTGTCGTGCAGGACTCGGTGTTCAACGGCGGGCGTGACGGCGTGTATCTCCACCGGGCCGACGGGACCGTCATCCGGAACAACACCTTCCGGGACAACCGCTTCGGCGTCCACCTGATGTACACCTCCCGGTCGCTCGTTGCCGACAACGTCGCCCGGGGACAGGAGTACGCTGGTGTCGTCGTCATGACGAACCCCGTGGCGAACGCCATCGTCGGGAACGACGTGCGCCACTCCGGGAGTGGCGTCATGTTAGCCGGCTCCCGGAGCTATATTGCGCACAACGTGGTGGTCGACACTACGCAGGCGATGTCGACCAACGCCGACCAGTCCCTGTACGAGCACAACGTCCTGTACGGGAACGACATCGGTGTGAGAGCGTCGACAGTCGTCCCGTCGAACATCGTCACCGAGAACGATTTCATCGCAAACGACCGCCACGCCGTCTCCGGGCCGGGGCCGCTACGCGTGTACACACACGACGGCAGAGGGAACTACTGGAGCGGCGCGTACGACCTCACTGGCAAAACTGGCCCGGTGCTGGCCCAGTCCTACTCACCCACCGATTCCGTCGACCGTCGGCTCCATCAGACTGACGCCGCCATCGCCCTCAGGTCGGCCCCGAGCGTCCGGGGTCTCCGAGCGCTTCGCGGCACCACACCCGGCTTTCGCCGGGGAAGCATCGTCGACAGGGCACCTCTGTCGGACCCTGCGAATCCCGAGACCGTCAGGCGACTTCGAAACGAGACAGCCATGGAGGACCCAGCATGACCGGCGAGACGTACCTCACGGCGTCGGATGTCACGAAATCGTACGGTGATGTGACGGCCGTCTCAGAAGTATCACTCGACATCCCGTCCAACGCCGTCACCGGATTCATCGGTCCGAACGGGTCCGGGAAAACGACGCTCCTGCGCATGCTTCTGGGCGTCGAGCGACCCACAAGCGGCACCGTCTCGTACAGCGGGCCTGACGCCGAACGGCAACTGGGCTACCTGCCACAGCGGCCGACCTTCCGGCCGGGGTTCAGCGTCCGGGAGACGGCCGGATTCTACGCGGACCTCGTCGACGACGATCCGGACCGACTGCTTGAACGTGTCGGCCTCGAAGAAGTGGCCAGCCGCCCCGTCTCAGGACTCTCCGGGGGAATGACGCGCCTGCTGGGAATCGCGCAGGCACTGGCCGGCGACCCGCCGATTGTGATGCTCGACGAGCCAGCGAGCGGGCTCGACCCGGCGATGAGCCGTCTGATATTCGACATCGTCGAATCGATTGCCGACGCCGGTCGCGCCGTGGTTCTGTGCTCGCACGAACTGCCACTCGTCGAGGAAACGGCTGACCGACTGGTTGTGCTCGAGTCCGGTCGCCTTGTCCGAACCGGGTCGGTTGCATCTCTGCGGGAACAGACCGGCGGGCCGCTCCACGAGACGTTTACAGCGCTTCTCGAACAGGACAGAACCACTATCGCTGCGCCGGGGGGAGAGAAGCCATGACAGCGGGCGGTCGCTTCTGGACGGTCTTCGTCCGAGAGGTCCGGAGCGCAGTCAGGACACGCACATATATCGCCCTCGGTGTGGTCACGGGGGTTGTTCTGTTCGGCCTCGCCCACGCCGGCGGTGGCCCAGCCGGCGGCTACGTTCCAACCGTCGTTGATACGCTCGTCGCCGTCGAAGTACTCGTGCCGACGCTTGCCTTTGCCGTCGGCTATCGCGCGATTGCTGACCCCGCCGTCCGGGGCGAACTCGACATCCTCGACACCTATCCGCTGTCGACGTGGGCGTACGTCGGCGGAGTGTACGCGGGCCGCGCCCTGCTGTTGCTCACTATTGTCGTCGGTCCGTTGCTGGCGCTGGGCATCAACGTGGCGACGACTGCAGGACCGGAGACGACGGTGTTTGCGAGCCATCGCGGCGTCGACTCACCGTTCCTGTTCATCCGGTTTATCGCGCTGACCGTCCTGTATGCGCTCTCCTCGCTGACTATCGCGTTCCTGCTGTCAGCGCTCGCCGGCAGCCGGGGCCGGGCGCTTGTGCTCGCACTCGCCGGGCTGCTCGTCCTCACTGTCGGAAGTGATCTGGCGGTATTCGCAGCGCTTGACACCGGTGTTACCACGGACACCCTCGGCGGCGCGCTCGCCATGACCCCGGCGGGAGCCTACCGCGGACTCGTGTTCGATCAGGTCCTGTACGTCGCTGTTCCGGGCCGGTCGGCGTTCGTCCCGACGTGGGTCGCCTCCCTTTCGCTGCTGTTCTGGTGGGGACTCACGTTTGTGGGGGCGATGCTCGCGACGGATGCGGCCTGAGTTCAGCCGTCGTCTGCCGCGGCCGCGAGCCCTTCGTCGACCAGCCGCGTGAACCGGTCGATAAGACGATCTGTAAGCGACGGACGAACCGCCGCAAGCAGCCGCTGTGTCTCGTTCGGGTCAGTCAGGGTCACGACGACACGACCCCGGTCACCGTACGACTTCTCGAGTATCTCTGCGTCGGCCAGTGCCGAAACGTGCCAGGAAACCGTACTCCGGGCGACGCCCAGCCGGTCGGTCAGTTCGTCTGCTGACAGGGACTCCGCTTCCAGAAGATGCAAGAGAATCGTCCGCGCAGTCTCCCGCCGGGCAAAGGCGAGTACACGCCGCTCCCAGGGGTCGTACTCCCGGCTGTAATAGTGCGTTTTACCCTGAATCTCTTCGGCGACGATATCGCCGGCACGGCGCAGTTTCCGCAGGTGATACTGTGCTTGGCCAGTCGCGATATCGAGATCTGCTGCAAGCGCGTTGAAATGAACTCCCGGTTTGGACTCGACGTGGGAACGCACTTGCTCAGTAACCGTGGACATTGTCTTCAAGACAGCGTTCTATCCACCGAAACAACAGGGTATCGAACGTTCTCACCGCGTGGGAACTCGCCTACATTCCGCCGACTAGTTCCCGCGATATCTCCTCTGCGGGGAGCGTCTGACCGCCGTGTTCTTCGGCAAACGACTCGGCGTCCCCGCTGTCGCTAAACGGAACGATAGCGGTCCCCATCGCACCCTCTACCTCGGAGTTCGCGACGACAGTGAGGCGTTCCGTCGAAGCGAAGGCTTCTCGCCCCAGATGGCGAGAGATAATTGTCTTGCCCCCGTCGGTCTGGGTCTCGTAGTCGCGTGTACTGTAGTCGGTGAGGAACGTTTCCGCGGGCGTCCACCCCGATTGTTCTTTGGCGAATCGGTGGCGATACGTGCAGGTCGTACTGCAGAACCGTGCCGGCGGGTCGTGGCCCTCGGGCGAATTGTTCTGATAGTACGTTTGGCCGGCTGGCCCCGGGTGCTGGTCGATAACCATTCCACACTGGTCACAGTTCTGGCCGCTTTCGATGCTGACCGGGTCCATCTCCTCACTGGTTCCCAGACACCCCGAAAGCGAGACGACGGCCACAGTCCCAGCCCCGGCCAAGAAGCATCGCCGTGTGAACCCTGTTGTGTGTTTGGACATACGAGGTAGTACACTGAACGACACCAAATGGTTCATGGTGCGACCGTCGAAACGCCGGTCAGTCGGGGACGCTCGGCGGTGCGACCGAATAGATCGCACTCAGTACCAGCAGCGCGATCAGGAAGTCGAACCCGTGTTCAGTGAGGTGGTGTACGACCATCGGGACGACACCGAGAACGGTCCCGATACCGACCACGGACCGCACGACCAGTAACCCGATAGCGACGGTCAACAGCACGTACGGGCGTGACCGGCGCCGGCGTGTACTGACCGCTGCGACGACAAACAGCGCCACCGTTCCGAGTGTAGCGAGGCCTAGTACGGCGATCAACACTGCGGATTGACCGGGACCGATCCAGTCAGCCGTCGGTTGGAGCATCTCTCAATAGTCTGTTTCGAACAGTAGCACTGGAATCGGTTTCGGTCGCCGTCGCTGCCGCCGCTGAATCACAGACGGATGTACTCAGACACACCTCCACCGGCGAACCCCTGTTCGAACGGATCTGTCGCCCTCTCAGGTAGCCACCAGCACTGGCCGCCCCGCGTTCTGGACAACCCGGTCTGTCACACTGCCGATCTGGTTGCCTTTGCTGTGAGAATGGCCGTGGTAGCCGAGCACGACCAGATCGGCGTCGACCTCGTCTGTATAGCTGATAATTTCCAGGTACGGGTTCCCGTGACAGCATCGAGTGGTGACCTCGACGTCAACGGCGTCGCCTCTCTCGGCGACTTCTGCCAGCGCAGGCTCCCATCCTATTTCAATCTACTTACAATCCTCACTTAGTTGCACCTTATTACACGTAGCGCCCGCCAACAGCGGAATCTGCCAGCTTCTACTGGCGCAGGAGTATCGTCATTTCAGTAATGTCGTCCGGTTGTACCACGAGCAACCGACAGTCACGGTTCGATGTTCTCCCGAAAGTCGGGAGCCAGTCCGGTCTGCTTGATTCCGGTGAGATCCGTTATCTCGAATTCGTAAAGCGCGACTCCGCCGGACGTGGTGGCCGTCTGGAGCGTGTTGGGTCGCCAGGCGTTTTGTGTCATCGCCGTAATCTCTGCCCACTCGTCTTCTGGGACACTGTTGATATCCCCGGCAAGCATCACGCTCTGCCACTCAAACGCGGTGTCAATCTCGTAAACGAGAAACCGGCCGCGGCCGGCCCGCTCAGTTAGGTCCGCTTTCTGACTTGACTCGCCCAGCAGGTACGTGAAATAGAGACACGCCCCATCGTCGAAGCCGTACGAGAGCGGCAGCAGATACGGAACATCTGTTGTCGGAAGCCCGAGGACGCCGGTTGAGTGTGTGGCGAGGAACTCCTGTATCTCCTCGTCGTCCATCCGCTCAAGTCCGTACGCCTCTAATTCATCGATTGTCATAGCTCGCGTCTGATCATCCAGTTACGTATCCTGAATGTGACCCCACGGTAAAAAAAGTAGAGCGCGCTCCTCAGGGAGAGGCCGCCTGCTGTGTGGCACAGATACTGCGCCATCTCCGAACGGACCCGGTACTCGTTATATTCCCGGGACACATCCCGCCGAGAACTCGTGATAATCCCGGTAAAACAGTTGGGTGCCACACCCACCTACCGGATTTCTAATAACGTGAGAACCACGACTGCAGTTTATTGACTGACAGCAACGAGCTGTAAACGCAGCAATGTTCGATTCAATCCTGGTTCCGACCGACGGCAGCGAGCACGCAACCCGGGCCGCTGAACACGGGGCAGCGCTTGCGCGTGCGTTCAGCGGGACTCTGCACGTCATGGCTGTCATCGATACGCGAACGGCGGGCGGACCATTCAGCAGTGGTGAACTCGACGACGAGACACGCGACCGCATGAGGGCCGACGCCGACGCAGCAGTCACGGCCATCACAGACGCGGTGGACGCCGCTGGAGCGATACAGACGACTATCCGCACGGGCAATCCTGTCGACGAGATCTGTGCATACCGCGACGACCACGATATCGACCTGATTGCGATGGGAACGCACGGTCGTACCGGTGTCGGGCGATATCTCGCCGGAAGCGTGACAGAGAGCGTCGTCCGGCAGGCTGATGTCCCCGTTTTTACCGTCCGCGCAACCGAACAGAGTCGCGAGACCGACTCCTACGACGACATTCTCATCCCGACGGACGGAAGCACGTCTGCAACGGCTGCTGTCGAACCGGCATGCGAGATTGCAGCGCAGTTCGATTCTCGCGTTCACGTTCTGAACGTCGTCAACCTCGGCGACGTGGCGACCGGTTCGGAATACACGCTGCCGAAAGACTTGATCGATACTCTGGAATCACAAGGTAAGAAGGTGACCGAGCGGATTGCAGCGCAAGCACGCGAGTCCGGCGTGGACGCTGTCACGCAGGTCGTCGATGGATTCCCGGCGGCAGATATTCTCGATTACGCTGAGGAGAACGATGTCGATCTGATTGCGATGGGGACGGCCGGTCGGACAGGGCTCAATCGGTTCCTCATGGGAAGCACGACAGAACGGGTCATCAGACACGCTGACATGCCTGTGCTGGCAGTCAATGCCCGAGACCAGCATGGCGACAAAGCCTGAAAACAGCGTCACGCGTTTCTGTCTGCCAGCGTCTGACTGCGGACGGCGTCGGCCATGTCCCCAGCGAGCCAGCAGTCAGATGCGGCTCGACCGTGCACTTATTGCTGTTCCTGTTGTGACAGTAACTATGTCCGCGGACAACCCGATTACGATGACGGACGAGGAACGGGACGCGCTTCTGGGCAACGGGGGGACGGGCGTCCTCTCGCTGGCTGCCGGCGACGCACCGCCACACTCGGTTCCGGTATCATACGGGTACGACGCGCCGACTACTACCTTCTATTTCCGGCTGGCTGTCGGCGCTGAGAAGTCGAAGGGCGAACTCAGCGACCGCTCGGCGACGTTCGTGACCTATCGCGAGACAGAGACTGGGTGGCAGAGTGTGGCCGCCAGCGGTCGACTTGAAGATGTCGAACGGGAGGGAATTGAGACGGACACGCTAGCGGGACTCGAACACGTCGACATTCCGCTGGTCGACATCTTCGAACGCCCGCTCCGCGAGGTGACATTCGAATTTTACCGCCTCGTGCCGGATGACCTGACGGGACGAACCGAACTCTAACACGAGACGGCTCTCAGCAGTACCGGCGAGTGCGAGTATGGATATCATACAATTGATGCGTCCATTCCCCGTCGAAACCAGCGTCTCAAAGAAGCACTGCCGTACTACGGAGGTAAACTCATATCAACACAGCGGTAGATCTGCCGTCCATGTCCGAAGCTGCCCACACGCAACCGACTGCCGACGTTCTTTCCGGACTCGACAGCGAGTCTGCCGGGCTATCGGCGTCGGAAGCCCGCTCTCGGCGCGACAGACACGGCGAGAACGAAATCACGCAGGGCAGCAAACGGACACCACTCGATATCGCTGTTGCACAGTTCGATAGCGGCCTTATCTGGGTTCTCGTTGCGGCCGCGATACTGTCCGTGTGGGCGGGACACGCTGTCGACGCAGTCCTGATAGCCGTGATTGTAGTCGGGAACGGTCTGTTCGGCTTCGTCCAGGACTACCGTGCAGAGGGAACGCTCGAATCCTTGCGAGAACTGACCGCTCCAACCGCGACAGTCAGGCGCGACGGCAAATCTGTCGAGGTCGACGCGACCGAACTCGTCCCGGGTGACGTTATCGAACTGGAGAGCGGTGACGTCGTTCCAGCCGACGGTCGGCTGATTGACTGTCAGTCCTTGGAAGTAGACGAAGCAGCGCTCACTGGTGAGAGCACGCCGGTCGCGAAGGGAACTGAGCCGGTCGGAACCGATACACCGCTTGCGGAGCGCGAACCGATGGTGTACAAGGGGACGAACGTCACGCGCGGTTCGGCTGTCGCCGTCATCACGACAACCGGGATGAACACTGAGGTCGGGTCCATCGCCCGCAAGCTCGCGGGCACGGAGGAAACCGACACACCACTCCAGACTGAACTCGACGCACTCGGGCGGACACTTGGTATCGGTGTGATAGCTCTTGCTGCGCTCGTTGTCCCTCTTCTCGTCCTCCAGGGGACCGAACTGGTTCAGGCGGCACTCACCGCGATATCACTCGCGGTGGCTGCGGTTCCGGAAGGCCTTCCAGCGGTGGTGACGCTAACGCTGGCCCTCGGTGTCCGGAAAATGGCCGACGAGAACGCGCTCGTGCGGCGCTTGCCCGCCGTCGAGGCGCTGGGCTCCGTCGATGTCATCTGTACGGACAAGACCGGGACGCTGACCGAGGGGCGAATGTCAGTTAGTCGGATCTGGGTCAACAACGCCGTTGTCGACACTGGCGAGATAGACGGGGAATCCTTGCCGGACCGCGTTGCCAAAGTGCTGCGTGCAGGGACACTGTGTAGCGATGCGACCCTCGAAGAGGGCGACCCGACGGAGCAGGCCATCGTCATGGCGGCTGATGAGTCCGGCATCAACGTCGAACGTCTCCGTGAAGCGAACCCGAGAACAGACGAGATACCGTTCTCCTCGGAGCGCAAGTGGATGGGCACTGTGCACGATGACACGGTCTACGTCAAAGGCGCACCCGAAGTCATCCTCTCGAAGTGCGCCCGTGTCCTCACCGACACTGGACCGGCGGACCTAACGGCCGACAGCGCCGAGCAGATCAGGGGGCAAGTCAGAGCGTTCGCTGACGACGCGCTCAGGGTGCTCGCCGTGGCGTACTCAGCGGACGCCGACGTGGTCGAACGCGATGACACAACCGGGCGGGCCGACGATATCAGCGACGACCTGATCTTCGCCGGGCTGCTCGGCATGATCGACCCGGCCCGTGGAGAGGTCGCCGACGCGATTGCGGCGACTGAGCGTGCCGGCGTCGGCGTGAAGATGGTGACCGGGGACAACGTCCGGACCGCCGCGGCCATCGCCGGCAAACTCGGGATCGGCGAGCGCGTGATGGACGGCCGCGACGTCGAGGATTGCTCCGAGGCAGCGCTCCGTGACCGCGTCGAGTCTGTGGACGTGTTCGCACGCACGTCTCCGGAGCACAAAGTACGGATTCTGCAAGCGTTACAGGCGAACGGCCATACCGTCGCAATGACTGGCGACGGGGTCAACGACGCACCGGCGCTGAAAAACGCCGATATCGGCGTCGCAATGGGCGTCCGCGGAACTGACGTGGCCAAACAGGCCAGCGATGTTATCCTGCTGGACGATAACTACGCGACAATCGAGCGGGCAATCGAGCGCGGACGGGCGATCTTCGACAACGTCTGGAAGTTCGTCGGGTACCTGCTGAGTGCCAATGTGGCAGAAGTGGCTATCGTCTTTCTCGCCTCGCTCTTTGGCTACCTCGTCTTGCCGGCGGTACAATTGCTGTGGATTAATCTCCTGACTGACGGACTGCCAGCGCTCGCGCTTGGGGCCGACCCGAAAAGCGGCGACGTGATGCAGCGGCCGCCCAGAGACCCGGACCGGGGCATCATCGACCGCGAGATGCTCGCACTCATCGGGGGCACGGGAGTCATTTCGACAGCCGTAATGCTCGGGCTGCTACTGGTCACGCTTGCAGGCGCACCCACAGTCACGCCTTACGCGATGACGATGGTGTTCACCGGGTTCGTCTTCCTCGAATTCGAGAAACTGCACGTGATTCGCTGGCTCCGGGAGACACCGCAACTGTCGAACCGGTGGCTGGCCTCCGCCGTTTGTGGGTCGGTACTCCTGCAGCTCGCCGTCCTGTACACTCCTCTCAACACCTACTTCGGGACGGTCCCGCTCGGCTTCGCCGACTGGGGGTTGATCGGTGGGGCTCTCTTGCTCGCCTTGCCGCTGTACCTCGCTGTCGCCAGCGGCGTGAAGCGTCTGTAACGCTCTGAGCCGTGGCCCCTAGAGGTGTCCGTTGAGCACCTTCGCGGCGACCAGCACCGGGTCCCAGACGGGGCTGAACGGCGGCGCGTACGCCAGGTCAAGTCGTTCCAGTTCGTCGACAGTCATATCAGCCTCGATGGCCGTCGCGAGCGTGTCGATACGTATCGCCGCTCGGTCTTCGCCGACGATTGCACCGCCCAGCAGGCGACCGCTCTTCCGGTCTGCGACCAATGTCACGTCGGTGTCGTCGCCGCCGGGGTAGTACCCTGACCGGGAGCCGGCGGTGACTGTTTTCGATACCGGGTCGAACCCGGCAGCGCTGGCCTCTTCGTGGTCGAGGAGGCCGACGCGCCCGCATTCGAGGTCGAACGCCTTCACGACGGCTGTCCCGGCGATATCGCCGACGAGGGAGGGGTCACCAGCGACGGTCTGCCCGATTGCGCGACCGGCCCGGTTCGCAGTCAGTCCGAGCGGAACCCAGTCGGGCGCATCGGTCACGGCGTGGCGGTCCTCGGCGCAGTCCCCGGCGGCGTAGACGCCATCGACGTTCGTCGCCCCGTACTCGTCGACCGCTATCGCCCCGGAACCACCCAGTTCAACCGGTGTGTCTGTGACGAGTGCGGTGTTCGGCCGGATGCCGATACCGACCAGTGCGAGGCCCATATCGGTGGTGCCGCTGTCGTGAGCGACTGACGCAACACGCCCGTTTTCGTCGCCGACGAGTTCGTCTACAGCGGTGTTCAGATGCAGCGTCACGCCCTGCTCCCGGAGGTGGTCGGCAACGCGCTCGCCCACTGCTTCCCCGAACGGCGGCAGGAGGTGGCCCGACCGCTGGAAGAGGTGCGTCTCCACGTCGTGGGCGCGGAACGCCTCGGCCATCTCCACGCCGACGTAGCCGCCGCCGACGATGGCGACGCGCTCGGGTGGCTCCCAGTCGGTATACTTTTTGACGAGCGCCGTATCGACGTATTCGATACTCGTGTCGACGGCGTCGTCGTCAGGTCCGGACAGCGCGGCGCGGACTGCGGCGGCCGAGTCCAGCCCGTGCATCGTGAACGCGCCGTCGAGGTCCGCCCCTGCGATCGGTCCAGTCACGGCGTGTGCACCTGTCGCGACGAGCAGGTCGCCGTATGGCTGGTCGAACGTCTCGCCGTCGTGCGCGACGGTGACCGTCTCGGCATCGGTATCGACGCTGACGACCTCGTGGTCCCGGCGAAGGTCGATACCTCGTTCGGCCGCCTGCTCGGGCGACAGCGAGAGGAGGTCAGTCAGCCGCTCGACAGTTCCCTTCACGTAGTACGGCGTCCCGCAGTGGGCGTAGGACACCCACTCACCCTTCTCGAAGACAATCACGCCACGGTCCGGTGCCTCACGGGCGAACTTGCTCGCGGCGCTTAGCCCGGCTGCGTCGCCACCGATGACTACGAACGGGTCTGTCATACAGTCCGTTGCGTCGCTGCAGTACTTAGTGTTGAGTGAGAAATGGGTAACTGCAGAGACCACTGTGAATATTTGTGTCCGGAGCGGATTCGAATTGGCTGTCCGGTGGTTCCCGTGAAAGACACGGACGGCCTTCGATTCAGCCGCGCTGTGGGTCGATACAGCGCGATTGGACCTCTGCTGTCGGAATTAGAAGGTGATGACCTCGTAGTCGTCGTCGACGAGTGAGCGGATGCTCGGGTGGCCGTCGTGGTCGTCCAGCGTGACAAGCCCGGCGTCGTCGACGGCGTCTTCGACGCCGAACGCGCCGGAACAGTAGTCACAGACTGCAACGTCATCCTTGAGACTCTGATACAGTTCGTGGTAGTCGCTGTCCTCGTCTTCGAGTTCCGGAATCCACTGTGTTCCGGCCCCGTCGAAGATGAGTTCGAGGTCGTCTTCATCGTTCTGTGCGAACTCCGCTGCGGCTTCGAGGCCGTTTGCGAGCCGGCCGAGGTTTTCGTGTCCCTCCGTCCCTGCGAGGATGATGATGGCTGCTTTTGTCATTACGTGGCGTAATAGCGGACCCGACAATATATTACGAGTGGGTGCGTGCACCGGGGTTGAACTCGCACCAAGTATTTATAAACCA
Organism: Haloarcula taiwanensis; assembly: GCA_002844335.1. Classification (NCBI taxonomy): domain Archaea; kingdom Methanobacteriati; phylum Methanobacteriota; class Halobacteria; order Halobacteriales; family Haloarculaceae; genus Haloarcula; species Haloarcula taiwanensis. The sequence goes on along the minus strand of CP019155.1, from coordinate 96,578 downwards.
AGATCAGTCGGACAGTGAGTGAGCTGAGCCCACAGAGGGCAACCGCGTGCTGGCGGATGGCGGGCGACTCGGCTTCTCAGACTCGTCGTCGACGGTGGTCGACCTCACGTGCTCGACTCAGTCGTCGCGATACTTTCCTTATTCGACGGTGTAGAAATGCGATTCTATTCAGTGTAGGACTCGATAAGCGCTCGGAGGTCAGCTTCGCCTCTGACGCCGACGATCTCTTCGACCTGCTCACCGTCGGCGAACAGAATGAGTGTTGGGACGCCCCGGACACCATACGACTGAGCGAGTTGCTGGTTGGCGTCGACATCGACCTTGGCTACGGTCGCATCGGTTTCCGCGGCTAGCGTCTTGACTACCGGTTCGAGCATCTGGCACGGGCCACACCAGTCGGCATAAAAATCCACGAGGACGACATTGTGCTTGCCGATGACATCGTTGAGTTGGTCCGCTCCGTCAATGTGAAGCGGTTCGTTCGTCGCGGCCATCTCGGTGTCGGACGGAGTATCGGTTGTCATCGATATATCATAGGCGTTTGCGATAAATAAGTGTTTGCACAGAAAGCACAATACTATGAATTATTGAATGCCGGACAGACACCGTAAAAATATACGTCGCCACAGGTACAAATCGACGCGGCGCGGGAGCCAGGGTACGATAGAGGGGCGTCGTTAGCTTTCGACAGTAGGGGCCGTGGACTCAGCCTGTTCGTACTTGTTTTCGAACTCCTGAATCAGTTGCCCCATCTTTGCGTACCAGTCGTTGAGCATCCGCTGCATCTCGTCTGCGATCTGTGACGGGTCTGTCGGCGAGTAGACGTGGTAGTAGCCGCCTTGATCGTAGTTGATCTGGTCTTTCTCGATGAAGCCCGTCTGGAGGAGCCGCTGGACGGCGCGATACGCGGTCGAGCGCTCTCGGTCGACTGCTTCGGCGAGCTCGTCGACGGTCAGCGGTTCGTCAGCCTCGACGAGCGCTCGAAAGCACTCTTTATCGAGTTCCTTGAGGCCGTGGAAACATTCCAATAGCCCCTCGCACTGCATGTCCTGTCGGAGTTGTTCAGACATCGAATCTGGCATTGTTATCACGTCTTCGTAGCCGCTACGCGGTTAAAAGACTTGTGTACAGTTCGCACAAATGCACGCAAAAGCTGCTAGCTAACGAGTGGGTGGGAGCACAGTCATACAAGTGACACGACTTTTACCGTCAAGGCAGTCTCCCCCGTCGCGGTGTCGTGCCAGTTTCACTCCCCGGCCTCGACACACCCGGTGCTGCTTACTCAACCGCTCATGTCGTCTTTGTGGCGGAGAACGATTGAGTCGTACCCGTGGCTGAACCTTTGATACCACTGTATTTGTGGTATTGCTGCCCACTTTTCACACGACCGGTTCTTCCTGAGAGCGTTGGCGCGGGATTCCAAGGACAGACCCAGCGCGGTAGCTCGGTAGCACTCGCTCACGGCGCAGTTTCCGTGCCACTCTACATCTACATCACTCCTGAGTGGCTGGACGATACCTATATTCAGCCCACAGATGACAGTCACACCCTCAATATGTAGCGACCGATTCGTCTGATTCAAGATCTGCGAGAACGGCTCACGCCGCTGACGTGCACCCGAAGAGATTTTGTTCTGTAGCCACAATACAATACACGAATGACGCTCCCAATCGACCCGAGTCAGATCGACCCTGAAGACATCGGTGAACAACAGGCGACGCTCGAAATGAGCCACGAGGACGCTATCGAACACGTCCGGGACGTGTTTACCGACGCTGGATTCGGGGTCCCCGTCGAATTCTCGCCGTCTGAGATGCTCAACGAGAAGATTGACGCGGACCGTGACCCATACTACGTGCTGGGTGCCTGCAATCCCGAGGTCGCTGACCGTGCTCTCGACGCGACGGACAACAAACTCGGCGCACTCATGGCCTGCAACGTCGTCATCTGGGAGGAAGAACCCGAACAACAGCGCGTCTATCACGTTTCGATTATGCGTATTGCTCGCCTCGTTGGAATGGCCCCCCACAACGAGGAGATGGCAGACATCGTGGCTGACACCGGCGAAATCGTTGACGAGGCGTTCCAGAACCTCTAACATGGGGTATCACACGTTCGACGCCGACCGGGCCGACAAGCTCGAAGACGCACAGCAACGGTACCGATTTCTCTCCGCGGAAGAGCTCCGCTGGGCGTTGTCGGCCAATCGGGACGACACGGTCGCGGACCTCGGGAGTGGGACTGGTTTCTACACCGACGATGTTGCATCGGCCGTTGACCACGTGTACGCCGTGGATATCCAGGAGGCGATGCACGACTACTACCGGGAGAAAGGTGTCCCCGACAACGTCGATCTTGTGACGAGCGCGGTCGATGACCTCCCGTTCGATACTGCCGGCCTTGATGGGGCGTTCTCGACGATGACGTACCACGAGTTCGCTAGCGACGGGGCGCTAAACGAGGTTGCACGAGTGCTCAAATCTGGCGGAACGTTCGCTGTCGCCGATTGGGCGGCTTCCGGCAGTGGTCACAGTGGGCCGCCCGTCGATGAACGATTTTCCGCTGACGAGGCGACGGACGCGCTCCGACAGCACGAGTTCACGGTTGAGTTCGCAGCTGTGCGGCCGGAGACATTTCTGCTCGTCGCGAGTGCTGAATAACGGGCCAGCCCTGACACCCGAACTCCCCCGGTTTCTTCTTTCCTCTGAGAGCCTGTCCGGGAACAGTACTGGCCGACCTGTTGCGCTCGAACGTCTGGCCGTCAACTGGCGAACAGCCGGCGCTCTGCCCGTTCGTGGTCGGCGGCCAGTACGTCTACGAGGGGGGCAAACGGAGCCATCTCGTCCAGCCCCCGGTCAGCGCTCTCCACGACTGCGGCCGTCATCACCGGCTGCAGGTCGTCCAGAATCCGCTGGGCGTCCGTGTGGCCAAGCGAGAGGAGCCGCTGAGCCGCGCCGAGCAGTCCAGTAACGAAGCCGTGACAGCACAGCAGGCAGGCCTCGCGGACGGCGACGCCGGCCAGTCCCGTCGCAACGCCGAGCACGACGGCGTAGTTCCCGGGCGCGTCGTCGGCGTCGACGCGCTCCGCGTAGCGGTCCAGCATGGCCTCGTCGCGCAGTTCCGTCTGGAGTGAGAGCAGTCGGTCGCCGGACTGCTGGGCGCTCTCGCGGAACTCCGCGGCCAGCGTCACGGCCGAAAGCCGCCGGTCGGCCCGGCAGACCTCATCGAGGTCACCGCCGCTGGCGGCAGCGTGTGCGGCCCGTAACGCGACGAGTTCGGCGGGGCCGACCTGCCGGCGGAGGTACGTCGACAGGAGCGCTTCGAGGTCGGTCGCGTCCTCGACCCGGTCGTCTTGAATGAACTGTTCCAGCCCGTAGGAGACAGTGTAGGTCCCGACCGGCAAGAACGAATCCGCCAGCCGGAACGATTCGAGCGTTGCAGCGTCGCTCACTGCTCTTCTCCGTCGATAGTGCGGACGCCGTGGTCGTGGGCGCGGCCGCCGTGACTGTGGCCTCCGTGACCCCCGTCACCGTGGGTGTGGTCGACCTCGTCATCGTCAAAGGTGGTCGGCGGCACGTGCTCGTACCGCGTCGGCACGTCCGCAGGGAGCAGGTCGGCCACCGTGGCCTCCATCCTCGATTTCGACTCAGTGACCGGGAACAGGGCCTCTTCGCCGCGGACCGCGAGGTTCCAGTGCCTGTTCCCGACCGCGTGACCGACCTCCAGCGCCGCGGTCGATGACACGTCGCTGGCGGCGAAATCGAGCACCAGGGCCTCGACCGCGGCGAGTTCGACGACGACGAGGGTGCCGCCGTCGGCTTCCAACACGTCGCCGTCCGCGAGGTCGCGGGCGACCACGATACCGAGGTCCCGGCCGGCCGTCGTCTCGGTGCGCACCCGCGAGCGCCGCCGTTCGGTGTCCGAGAGCACGACCGTCGCGTGGTCCGACCCGTCGACCGCCTCGGCGACGGCCTCGTCGTCGCGGTGGCCGAGGTAGGTGTCCGCGACCAGCATCAGTACTTCCTCCCGGACGGCGCGGGCACGTCCAGCAACTCCCGTCGGGCGTGGTCCCAGGCCGCGTGCAGCGTCGACTGCACGGTCTCGGCCCGGTCGCCGAGGGCACGGACCGCGACGCCGGCACCGTTCGGGAGCGCCGTCGCGCCGGCCCGGGCCTCGCCGTCGGCGACGACCGCGTGCAAGGCGTCGCTCAGTTCGCCCTCGTCGCGGTCGGGCGCGAGGACAAACGCCGTCCCGTAGACGGTGAACTCGCCGAGGACGCCGGGGGCCGTGGGGTCGCCGTCGGCCGGCGTCAGGTGCGTCGCGTCCTCGAACAGGAGGCCGTCCGGCCCGTCTGCACGCACGCGGGAGAGGTACCGCTCGAACTCGAAGCGCTCGCCGCGGGCGAGTCGTCCGGGGACGACCACGTCGCTGACGACGGCGGTCGCGCCGGGGGCCAACTCGACCGACAGCTCCTGCAGGTACCGCGAGTCGGCGTGGAGAATCGTCGGCTCGGGCACGTAGTCCAGGTGGGCGTCGGCACCGACGCTGAGGGTCGTCTCGGCGGCGGCGTAGTTACACGTCATCGTCTGGACCTTCGTCGAACTCTGGGTCGAGACGTGGGCGACGGCGTCCTCGCCGACCTCGACGGTCACGTCGTGGCGGTCGCCCTGTGCGACGCCGCCGGTCGGCGACTGGACGAAGACGGTGTCGGCCTCGGGGAGGGGGTCGTGGCCCAGCGTCCCCGAGATGTGGAACGGGACCGTCGCGTAGTCGTGGACCAGGGTCGTCCCGTCGCCGGTCCGCTCGAAGGTCAGTTCGAGCACCCCGTCCTTGCCCGGCGACCCCACGGCGGCCTGCGGGACGGCCTCGGTCGCGTACCCCTCGAACGCCGGATGGGGCGCGTCGGCGGCCATCAGGCGAACAGCACCCCCTCCCGGACGTGTGACAGCACCTCGTCGACGTTTGTCTCGTCCTTGCAGTTGGTGAAGACGACGGGGCCGTCCCGGACCTCGTCGGCGTCCCGCTCCATCACGTCGAGGTCGACGCCGACGTGGGGCGCGAGGTCGGTCTTGTTGACGACGAGCAGGTCACAGTCGACGACCCCCGGCCCGCGCTTGCGGGGGATGTCCTCGCCCTCGGCGACGGAGATGACGTACAGCGAGTAGTCGGCGAGTTCGGGGTTGAACGTCGCCGCGAGGTTGTCGCCGCCGCTCTCGACCAACACGAGGTCCAGTTCCGGGTGCTCGGCGAGGAAGGCGTCTATCTGCTGGAGGTTCATCGACGGGTCCTCGCGGATGCCCGTGTGCGGGCACGCGCCGGTCTCGACGCCGGCGACGAGGTCCTCGGGGACGACCCCGGCGAACCGCTCGCGGAGCACGTCGGCGTCCTCCTGGGTCAGGATGTCGTTGGCGATGACGCCCACGTCCAGGCCCTGCTCACGCAGTTTCGGGACGAGCGCGGTCAACAGCGACGTCTTCCCGGAGCCGACCGGGCCGCCGATGCCGACCGTCGCCACGTCGCGGTGCGTGAGGCTCACTCCTCGGCCTCCGTCGCGGCGTCGCCGCCGTCGGCCGCCGCGTCCTCGCTCTCGCTGTCGGCCGCCCCGACACTGTCGGAGCGAATCGGGTCGTGAACCGTGACGAGTTTCGTCCCGTCGGGGAACACCGGTTCGACCTGAATCATGTCGATCATCTCCGGGACGCCGTCCATCACGTCCTCGCGGCCGAGCAGTTTCGACGCGCCCGACCGGATTTCGGCGACGGACTGACCGTCGCGGCCGCGCTCGATGCACCAGTCGCTGATGTAGGCGACGGCTTCGGGGTGGTTCAGCGGGACGCCGCGTTCCTTGCGGCGTCGCGCGACCTCTGCGGCGGTAAAGACCGTGAGTCGCTCCTGTTCTTTGGCTGTGAGTTTCATAGCAGGTACCGCTGTGCGAGTGGTAGTTCGGAGGACGGTTCGCAGGTGACGTGTTCGCCGTCGACCCGGACCTCGAACGTCTCGGGGTCGACCTCGATGTCGTCGGGGCAGTAGTCGTTGTACACCATGTCGTCCTTGCCGGGCGTTCGCGCGCCCTCTATCGGCACGACGCGGGAGTCGAGCCCGTACTCCTCGCCGACGCCGGCCTCGGCGGCCGCCGGGGAGACGAACGACAGCGAGAGGGCGTGTCTGGCCTTGCCGACCGCGCCGGCCCGCTCGCGCTGGATGATGGGCTCGCAGGTCATCAGCGAGCCGTTGGCCTCGCCCATCTCGGAGTGGACCGGGAAGCCGCCCTTGAACGTCATCGCCGGCTTGACGCCGAAGAAGGCGGGGTCCCAGAGGCAGATGTCGGCCAGTTTCCCCGGTTCCAGCGTCCCGACGTACTCGTCGATGCCCGCAGAGATGGCGGGGTTGATGGTGTACTTCGAGATGTAGCGCTTGATGCGGTGGTTGTCCGCGCCGGTCCCCTCGTCCTCGGGGAGCGGCCCGCGCTGGGACTTCATCTTCGAGGCGGTCTGCCAGGTGCGCGGGATGACCTCGGCCATCCGCCCCATCGCCTGTGAGTCGGAGGTCATCATCGAGATGGCCCCCATGTCGTGCAAGACGTCCTCGGCGGCGATGGTCTCCGCCCGCACCCGCGACTCTGCGAAGGCCACGTCCTCTGGCACGTCGGGGTTGAGGTGGTGACACACCATCACCATGTCGAGGTGCTCGTCGAACGTGTTGTCGGTGTAGGGCATCGACGGATTGGTCGACGACGGGAGCATGTTCGGCTCGCCGACCATCTCCATGATGTCCGGCGCGTGGCCGCCGCCCGCACCCTCGATGTGGAACAGGTGCATGGTCCGGCCGTCGACGGCCCCGAAGGTGTTCTCCAAGAAGCCCGCCTCGTTCAGCGTGTCCGTGTGCATACAGACCTGCACGTCCTCGTCCTCGGCGACTTCGAGGCAGGTATCGATGGTCTCGGGCGTCGACCCCCAGTCCTCGTGGAGTTTCAGCCCGCAAGCCCCGGCCGCGACCTGCTCGCGGAGCGGTCCCGGTTCCGAAGCGTTGCCCTTCCCGTAGAAGCCGACGTTGACCGGCCACGCCTCGGCTGCCTGCAGGAAGCGCTTGATGTTCTCCGGGCCGGTCGTGGTCGTCGTCGCGCCGCCCCCGTACCCGCCGCCGAGCATCGTCGTGATACCGCCCGACAGCGCGTTTTCGTGGAGCTGTGCGGAGTTAAAGTGGATGTGGATGTCCAGGCCCCCGGCGGTCGCGATCTTCCCCTCGGCCGGGTACACGTCCGTCGACGGGCCGACGACCATGTCGACGCCGTCCATCGTGTCGGGGTTGCCGGCCTTCCCGATGCCGGCGATTTCGCCGTTTCGGATGCCGATGTCGGCGGCGACGATGCCCAGCACGGGGTCGATAATCGTCGCGTTCGTCAGCACCCAGTCGAGCGCGCCCTCCGCCTGCGTGACGCCGGGTGCCATGCCCAGCCCGTCACGGAGGGTCTTGCCGCCGCCGAACACCGCCTCGTCGCCGTGGGTCCGCAGGTCCTTCTCGACCTCGGCGAACAGCTCCGTGTCGCCGAGCCGAACTTTGTCGCCTTCCGTCGGCCCGTACAGTTCGGCGTAGTTCTCGCGGTCGATGTCGCGTGTCACTCCGCTCCCTCCTCGTCGTCGGCCCCGCTGTCTCCGAATCCGGCCGCGCGCATGCGCTCGACCGCGTCGCTCGTGTCGCCGTCGACGCTCCCGTTCACGAGGCCGTTCATCCCGTGGGCGCGGCGCTTCCCGCCGATTTCGACAAGCTCGACGGTCTGTTCGTCGCCTGGCTCGAACCGGACGGCCGTCCCGGCGGGGATGTTCAGCCGCATCCCCATGGCCGCTTCGCGGTCGAACTCCAGGGCTGCATTAGCCTCGAAGAAGTGGAAGTGGGACCCGACCTGCGAGGGTCTGTCGCCCGTGTTCCCGACGGTCACCTCGGTCGTTTCCCGGCCCTCGTTCAGCGTCACTGTCCCTTCGTCCGGGATGACCTCGCCGGGAACGAGTCCGTCACTCATCGCGCCACCGCCCCGCGCATTTCTGACTGTTTGTCTATCATCTGCCCCTTTCTTTGAATACGCATACTAAAATGATTGCTCTCTGCGCAAGTGACGCCCCTATGTCGAGAACTGGATTAAATAATAAAGTTCCGGACCCAGATAAAGGGGTTCGACTATCGAACTGTCCTACTTCCGGGAGTCAACACGACTCACGTCCAGTCTGTCGTCTGTACCGACAGCGATGGCTCCAGTGACGCGGGCGAGGATATGACGGGTGATCTGCGGACTGAGAGCGCAAAACTGCCTGACAGCGGCGAGATAATTCGCTGTGAAAAAATAACGCTTTGACTTCTACTTTTTCCGCATCGAATAATTGGGAGATGAAATTATGAAACAATCCAAACTTAAACTCTAATATTGATGGGTACGGCGACTATTCGTCATATCCTTTGACGACCTTATACTATCAAGAGTGTGTGGTGGACAATATAAGATAAGAGTGGTAAACCTTATTTGCTACCTCCCAGACGGCAACACTGTGAACGATATCATGGACGAACGTTCGGATATCCTGAGTAAAGAACGAGAGATGACCAAAGATAATGGAAGTAACAATCCTAACAAAAACCTAGTCTCGGATGTGAAAGCATGAGCCGGTCCCCTCTCAGTCGCCGCCAGTTCCTCGGCGCGAGCGGGGCCGCACTCGTCACCGGCCTCGCCGGCTGTTCCGCCGGTGAAGGTGGGACTTCTACGGACACCGCAAGCAGTACTGATACGCTCAAAATCGGCGTGCTGGAGGACCAGTCCGGGAACTTCGCCCTCGTCGGCGACCCGAAGGCCAAGGCGTCGATGCTCGCCATCGAGGAAATCAACGCCAACGGCGGCATCGACGGCAAGCAGATAGAGACGTTCCAGCGCGACCCTCAGTCGGACAACCAGCGCTACCAGGAACTGACTCGCACGGCGATAAACGAGGAGAACGTCGACGCGCTGTGGGCCGGCTACTCTTCGGCGACTCGGGAGGCCATCCGCCCGATTATCGACCGCAACGAACAGCTGTACTTCTACACCACCCAGTACGAGGGCGGCGTCTGCGACGAGTTCACCTTCGCGGTCGGCCCGACCGCCCGCCAGCAACTCGGCATCGTCCTCCCGTACCTGGTCGAGGAGTTCGGCCCGGACATCTACACCATCGCGGCCGACTACAACTTCGGCCAGCTCTCTGCGGACTGGGTAAAGGTGCTGGCGAACGAAAACGACGCGAACGTCCTCGGCGAGGAGTTCATCCCGCTGAGCGAGTCCTCCTTCGGGTCGACCATCAACCGGATTCAGGAGGCGGACCCGGATTTCGTCATGTCGATGCTTGTCGGGGCGAACCACACGTCGTTCTACGAACAGAAGGCCTCGGCCGGCCTCGACATTCCTATCGGCACGTCAACGGCGATGGCACAGGGGTACGAGCACCGTCGGCTCGACCCGCCCGCGATGGCAAACATCTACGCCGGCGTCAACTACATGGAGGAGGTGCCGACCGAGAGCAATACTGGTGACGGCGGCTTCGTCGACCGGTACTTCGAGATGTACCCCGACGCACCCTACCTCAACGAAGAGGCCGAGACCAACTACTTCTCGACGTACATGTACAAGAAGGCCGTCGAGCAGGCCGGGACCACCGAACAGCCGGAAGTCATCGACGCCCTGGAATCGGGCATCGAACTCGGCACCGAGGAGGCCCCCGAAGCGCCCGAGGGCGAGACTATCAGGCTCGACGGCGCGACCCACCACGTCGACCACCACATGTGGATTATGCGCGCCGACGAGGAGCACAACATCGAGGCCGTCGAGAACCGCCAGATTCCCGAGACGTTCCTCTCGGAGACGGCCGGCTGTAACCTCCCCGAGAACCCGGAGCAGACCCAGTACACCCCGGTCGACTACTACGAGGAGGCCGAGTAGGGATGGTAAACGGGATCAACCTCGCGTTACAGTTCCTCGATAGCTTCGCGTTCATCGTACTCGCCGCGGCGGGGTTGGCCATCATCTTCGGCATCATGGGCGTCATCAACCTGGCACACGGGGAGTTCATTCTTATCGGGGCCTACACTGCGACGCTGGCCGTGACGCAACTCGGACTCCCGCTCGTCGTGGCGATGCTTGTCGGCGGTCTGGTCACCGGCCTCTTCGGGATTCTGACTGAGCGGGTGATAATCTCCGGAGCGTGGCCCAACTATGTCAGCCAGCGGACGCTCGGCCGTGACATCATCGAGCCGCTGTACGACCGACTGGCCGATTCCATGGTCGCCACCTTCGGGCTTAGCCTGATACTGACACAAGGCGCTCGGATACGCTTCGGGAACTCCATCGACCAGATTGCCACGCCGTTCGGTGCGATATCGTACGGGGAGTTCTCGTACTCGTCGTACCGAATCGTCCTGGCCGGCGTCAGCATCGGGCTGCTCTTGGTCACCTACTACCTGTTCACTCGGACGGACTTCGGGATGCGTGCCCGGGCGACGATACAGGACAAGCAAACGGCACAGGCCATGGGCGTCAACACCGACCGGATGTACATGCTGACGTTCGGAATCGGCTCCTCGCTGGCGGGACTGACCGGCGCGCTGTTCGCGCCGGTCATCTCGATGCAGCCGACGCTGGGCGACCAGTTTCTGGTTGAGGCGTTCGTCGCCGTCGTCGTCGGGGGGCCGAGCGTCGTCCTCGGGACCGCGCTGTCGGGGGGTGTCCTCGGGGCGATTCTGGCCACGTTCTCGAATCTCTACGGGACGTTCATCGGCCGTATCGCGCTGCTCGTTGCTGCGCTGATCGCCCTACGGTTCCTCCCTAACGGCATCACCGGCTTCATCGACCAACTGCGGAAACGGAGACAGGAGAGCGACTAGATGGCGAGAAACAGTGCAAACGGCGAGGCGAACAGGTCGCTTCCGGGTCGGCTCCGCAGTCGGTTCGAGGGGCCAAACACCATCGGGGAATCCCGCGGGTTCTGGGGTGGCTTCGCCGCCGCTGTAGCGGCGCTCGCCGTCTACCCAGCCTTCGGTGACAGCTCCCAGCTGTCGCTGTTCATGGTGCTGGCTCTTTTGGGGCTTTCCCTGTCAGTCGTCTGGGGCTACTCTGGCGTGCTGAGCTTCGGGCAGGTCGTCTTCTTCGGCATCGGAGCCTACACGTTCGGCGTCGTCTCGATCAACTTTGCGACCCCGGGTGGGATTACGGCCGCCGTCGTCGCCGGTATCGTCGGCGGTGGCCTCAGCGCAGCGATACTGGGCTACTTCATGTTCTACGGCGGGGTGCGTGACGTCTACGTGACTATCATCACGCTCGTCTCGACCATCGTGCTCCACACGTTCATGGCCCAGACCGCCGGCTCCGAGTGGGCCATCGGCGAGGCGGCGCTCGGCGGGTTCAACGGGATGCCGGACATCCCGCTGTTGACTCTCGGTGTCGGTGGGCTGTCGTACCAGTTCATTTACAACCCGTTCCCGATGCGGGTAATCGGCATCGGAGCGTTTGAGATCAGTCCGTTCTACTACCTCGTCCTAGTGTTGTTGGTCGGGACGTACCTCGCATTGCGAGCCCTCGTCAATTCTGACTACGGTCGCGTGATGGTCGCCGTCCGCGAGGACGAGGACCGAACCGAAATGTTCGGCTACAACGTGACCCGCGTCAAGTTCGTCGTGTTCACGCTCGGCGGCGCACTGGCGGGCCTGTCCGGCGTGCTGTACGCCGCACGAAACGTCTACATCGACCCGACCGTGTTCTCGCTGCTGTTCGCGACGCTGCCGGTCATCTGGGTGAGTATCGGCGGCCGAAAGAGCTTGCTCGGGGCCGTTGTCGCAACGCTTGCCATCGAATACCTCCGCATCTCGATGGCGGGTGAGCTGGCGCTGGTCCTGCTTGGCACTCTGTTGCTAGTGACGATTCTGGTTCTTCCGAGCGGTCTCGTTCCGTGGCTCCACGAGCAGATCGTCGCAACTCGACTCGGACCGGGCGAAGCCGGTGGAGCCGACACACCCGATGCGCCGAGTGAGGTGAGTGACTAATGAGTGATACTGAAACCGAATCCGACATCGACCCGCTTGGACCGAACGTCCGGCAGACCGCTGCGGAACTGGCAACGGGCGACAGAACCGAGACACTGCTGCAGACCGACGGGCTCGTCAAACAGTTCGGCGGGTTCACCGCTACTGACGACGTGGACTTCTCGGTCGCCGAAGGGGAGCTACGGTGTCTCATCGGTCCAAACGGCGCTGGCAAATCAACATTACTGAACCTGATTACCGGTACCTACGAGGCGAGTGACGGCAGTATCTACTACAACGGCCACGATATCACCGACCTCGAACCACACGAGCGGGTGTCACGCGGCATCAGTATGAAGTTCCAGGTCCCGTCCGTGTACGGTGACCTGAGCGTTAGAGAGAACGTCAGACTCCCCGTCCAGCAGTTCGCCGACGGGGAGGAACGACGGCGGCTTGTCGCCGAGGCCATCGGGGCTGCTGGTCTCACCGGCTACGAGGACGTCGAAGCCGGCCAGCTCTCACACGGCCAGCAACAGCAACTCGAAATCGGGATGGCTGCCGCGCTCGAACCCGACCTCCTCCTCTTGGACGAGCCGGTCGCCGGCCTCGACGTGGGCGAGCGCGAAGCTATCGCCGAGCGGATCAGACGGCTCAACGAGGAGAAAGGGATTGCCTTCATCGTCATCGAACACGACACCGACTTCGTCGCGAGCATCGCCGAGGAAGTGACCGTCCTGCACAACGGCGAGGTGTTCCGCGAGGGAGCGATTGCGGAAATCGAATCCGACCCGGAGGTCCAGCGGATCTATCTGGGTGGTGAGTCGTGATGCTCGAACTCGACGACGTTTCCGCTGCCTACGACACGACGCCGATACTGCGGGACGTGGACCTCTCTGTCGAGGAGGGGGAAATCGTCGGCGTGATGGGAAAAAACGGCGTCGGCAAGACGACGCTCCTGAAGACGGTGATGGGTTTACTGGAGTCCAGCGAGGGGACCATCCGCTACGACGGCGTGGATGTGACCCACGCGAGCGCCGACGAGCGCGCCCGGGCCGGAATCGGCTATATCCCGCAGGGCCGGGACGTGTTCCCAAAGCTAACCGTCGAACAGAACATCAAAATGGGTGAGACCATTCGGTCTGACAGCGATGAAACGCTGTACGACCAGATATACGACTACTTCCCCGTACTCGAAGAGCGGGCCAGCCAGGAGGCCGGCACGCTCTCGGGCGGGCAACAGCAGATGCTCGCCATCGGCCGCGCACTGGTCTCGAACCCCGACCTGCTCCTGCTCGACGAGCCCAGCGAGGGCATCCAGCCCTCTATTGTCGATCAGATCAGCCAGGATATGCAGACCATCAACGCCGACCTCGGGACGACGATTCTGTTCGTCGAGCAAAACCTCGGCGTCATCCGTGAGATGGCCGACCGCTGTTACGCGATGGAGCGTGGGACGGTCGTCGACGAACTCGGCCCGTCGACGATTGCCGACGAGGACGCGATTGCGGAGTACCTCGCGGTCTGAGACGGGCTGTTGGCGCTGGTCTGGACCGCTGGCACCGACCTTCTGGCGGTCGCCTACGGAGCGACCCATGGCGGTTCGGACGCGCTGTCATATTGCGTTTCTAACTACTTCCTGATTACACGCAAGCAACCGAATCAACAGGAACTTGAGTACCCATCGTACAGACGTGTACACGAATGTCCGATCGTGATTCTTGGATCTCGAACCTCGGTTTCGTGCTTGCCGCTGTCGGCGGTGCAGCGGGCCTCGGGAACATCTGGCGGTTCCCGTGGCTGACCGCCGGGAACGGCGGCAGCGCGTTCCTCATCGTCTATCTGCTCGTCGTCGTCGGCATCGGCGTTCCGGGACTGCTCGCTGAGTTCGTCCTCGGACGCTGTGGGCGGCAGACGCCAACCGCGGCGTTGCGCTCACTCACCGGCTCCCGCTGGGGGTCATGGCTGGGCGCGTTCAACGTCCTCACAACGCTCGTTATCCTCTCGTTCTACTCTGTCGTCGGCGGGTGGATCCTCCGCTACACGCTCGTCTCGCCGGTCGGAGCCTACTTCGGGCAGCCCCAGCAGTACTTCGGGGCGATGAGCTTCGGGCTCGACGCGGTCGCCTTTCACCTGCTGTTCCTCGGTATCGTCGCTGCTATCGTCTTTTTCGGCGTGAGCCACGGTATCGAACGCGTCTCGAAGGTGATGCTCCCCGGCGTCGTGATTATTCTCCTCGGCCTCGCAGTGTGGACGGCCACCCAGCCGGGTACGGCCGCCGGCTACGCGTTCTATCTCAGCTTCGACGCTGAATACCTCGCCGCGAACTTCCTGAGCGTCATCGGGCCGGCGGCGGGCCAGGCGCTGTTCACCCTCTCGCTCGGCGCTGGAGTCATGCTGACCTACGCCTCGTATCTCGACGATAACGCATCGCTTCCACGGGATACGCTCGTTATCGCAGTCTCAAACACGTTCATCGGAGTCCTCGCCGGACTGGTCGTCATCCCGCTGCTTTTCTCACAGGGCGTCGACCCCGGACAGGGCGGTCCCGGTGCGCTGTTCGTGGCGCTCGCGACGGCGTTTGCGACGCTTCCGGGCGGCGAACTCGTTGCAACCGCGTTCTTTGCGACTGTGCTGATGGCCGCGGTGACCAGCGGCATCAGCCTGCTTGAGACGCCGGTGGCAACGCTCGTCGACAGCTTCGGCGTCCCGCGACGCCGGGCGACGGTGCTGGTATCGGTCCTGCTCGCCGCCACCGGGAGCGGACTGTCGCTCACAAGCTCGGTGTTCCAGTTCGTCTCCGGCACGCTCGCCGACCTCCTCTTGACTGTCGGGCTGTTCGCGTTCACTGTCATCGTCGGCTGGCTGCTGCGCGTGGAAGCGCTGGCCGAGTTCCGCGCCGGAACCGACCGTTTCGAATGGGTAGCCAAGCCGTGGCTTCTAACCGTTAGCTGGGTGCTCCCCGTTGTCGTGCTGTTCCTGTTGACGAACACCCTCGCGTCGCTCGCTGGGATGTCGCTGGGACTCGGCGGCCGAGCACTCATTGCTGTCGTCGGTACCGTCGCCCTGGCTATCGTCGTTCGAAACGGAAGCCGAAGCGACCTGTTGAGTTCGCAGTAAGACGGCTGTTTTGACTTGTCCCGGCTCTGGAATCCGGCGCTAACACTCCTCACAACCGCAGTAGCGCTCGCAGACTGGGTTCGCACAGTCGGGAGTACGCGCCGAGCAGAACTCTCGGCCGTGGGTAATAAGCAGGACGTGCAGCGGGTAGGTCAGCTCGTCAGGAATGAGGGCGTCTAGCTCGTCGTGGGCGCGCTTGTTAGTCGCCGACTCGGGCACTAGCCCGAACCGCTTGGAGACCCGCTCGACGTGGGTATCGACAGCCATTGTTGGCTTCCCGAAGTGGAAGTTCAGGACGACGCTGGCGGTCTTTGGACCGACGCCCTTGATATCGGTGAGCCAGCCTTTCGCCTCGTCGGTGGGCATGGCGTCGAGGAAGGCAAGAGAGTAGGCACCGCCGGTTTCCTCGCGGATGGCCCCAAGCGCCCGCTGAATACGGGCCGCCTTCTGGTCGGGGAGCCCTGCGACGCGGATGGTGTCGGCCAGCGTATCGTGGTCTGCCCCTTCAATGGCTGCGAAGTCGTCGTACGCCGCAAACAGCGCCTCGGAGGCTCGGCGCGTGTTCTCGTCGGCCACGTTCTGTGAGAGAATCGTCGTCACCAGCTGTCGAACCCCTTCGCCAGGGTCGGCGTCGGCACCGTGGTTGCTCGCACGTTCGACGGGGCCATGCAGCGAGACGAGATCCTCGTGGAGGGCACGAACAGCGGTGGCATCCCACTTCTCAATCGTCGACATATTCCGAGACACGGACTGAACGGACTTCAACACACTGACCCGCTGTTCGGTTTCGATCCACAACGCCCCTAAACCATGGCAGAAGCGACTTTCGACAGAGCCATACCACTCACCGCGTGACTGCCAGCAGGCAGCAGCAAGATCGGAGTCGGGGCAGTCTACCGGGGCAAGTCCCTCTCAGTATCAGCCATGGTGTTTTGCGATGGGGGAGATTAATCACAGACGGCCTCGCCCGGGTATGACGAGACATAGTTGTCACTGATTGTGAATACCTTCTTAGCTATGCAAAGTAAATAGCCGTGCATGGGGATGCGCTGTGAACTATTCGGACACGATTTCGGAGCCTCGAAGATAGAGGAGTCGTACGATGAAGGCGAGCGCGGCACTGTTCTAACCGTTCGTGAATACCGGTCTTGCCAGCGATGTGGCTATATCCGCAATATCTCTGAGAACCACGGTTTGATATCCACTATCGAAGAATCTGACGCAAATGACGGCCTGCCGGACAAGGCCGAATACAGCGCCGAGACTCGGCAGCCAGTGGAACGGCAAGAGAACGCAGCAGACGAGACCGAAGCGACAGACAGGGCGCAGGCGGCGGAACCGGACCCGACCGAGTCGCCCGAATCAGCGTCGACTGCGCCGGACACGGTCGGGGACCAACCCTCGGATACGGAAGTGAGTGATGCGTCTACGACGGAGACTCCACCGACACCACCAGAACGGACTGACGATGCTGTGATCCTGTCTGATTCAGAACCACAGGAGCCAGCCGACGCCGGCACCACGCCGCTGAACAGCGACGATGCAGTCATCATCGATGCTGCTACAGATACTCCACACTCACCGTCTGAAACATCCGAAGGGCCAGATAGTAGAAACGACCGGGACCGGAGCACGCCCACAGTGGACGACGGAGAGAATACTACAACCGACTCGGATCCCACATATACGTGCCCAAGGTGTGCGTTCGAACTCCCTGTGAGTGAGTCGTCGTTCTTTGCCGGTGATGTCTGTCCGCAGTGTCGAGTCGGCTACCTCGAGGACACAGTAGACAGCGAGTCGTGAGCCGTCGACGTGGCCCCATCAGAGCGCGTTGGGGAGATGGTCGTTTCCCGGTGCGTGTCCGATCAGTAGTTTTGGAACAGCAGTTTTCGCACGTCGTCTTTTGTCCGCGCGCTCACTGTCGACCCATCGGGGAGTGTGACTTCGTATGGTTCGTCGTTTTCGTCCGACCGAGTCCACTTTTCATCATGTTCGGTCAGTAAACGGTTCGCGACCGAAAGGGCATCTCCCGGACTGTTGTTGGCTGCCTCGGTTGGTTCGGCTGCGTCATCGGTTTCGACGGCAGCGGATGCTGGACCAGTCTGGGCACCGCCGTGTGCTCCACCGTGCCCGTCGCTCGACGTCTCTCCAGGTCTATCTGTACCAGTTTCCCCCTCTTCAGTACCTTTGCTCGCGCTCGTGTCGGCTTCGATGTCTGCAAGGCGCGTCGCGAGTTCACTCGTCCCAAGCGCCGAGAGCAGTTTCCCTCGCATCTCGTCGGCTTCAATACCACTTCCGGGAACCTCTGGCACATCGGATGCGATGCGCTGGAGTTCCGGATACTCAGCTTCGGCGATTCGCTCGTAGTCGGGACGACTCAGGCCTTGCTCGTCTTCGAGCCGGTCCGGCGGTGTGTACGTATCGAGGAGGTAGGCAACAACATCCTGCGTACGAATATGACCGTACGTCTTGATGAACGCGTCTTCGAGATCCTCCTGCACCGATGTTAAATCCGCCTGTTGTGTGTCCGTAATCTCGATCTCCGGCATCGCCTCTAACATTGGCCGCCCATCTCATAACTCGTTCCCTGGACGGCGAAAACTGACGGAACCATTGTATAGCAGAGACACGCAT
Organism: Haloarcula taiwanensis; assembly: GCA_002844335.1. NCBI lineage: Archaea > Methanobacteriati > Methanobacteriota > Halobacteria > Halobacteriales > Haloarculaceae > Haloarcula > Haloarcula taiwanensis. Next base: position 78,797 of record CP019155.1, on the reverse strand, counting down.
ACTCTGGTATGTGGTGTCCCCGCTGCGATTCAGACCTCAGCACATATACGCTTGCGACCGCTGATCAAACAGCTATCGTCTGTGAATCGTGCGGCTTCGCAGGCATCTCTGCGTCACATCACACCGAGGCCACCCCTCCAGAGTCCTGGGAATTCGCATTTACCCGGTTCAACCAACATCCCGACTCTAACCTCGGCAAGCCGGAAAATACTGACAGAATACCCAGCGTCCCGATTCCGGAACGTGACGAGCCCACAGACCAACCAGAGCTCTCGCTTGAACAGGCTGGTGTTTCAGTCGGCATCTCTCTGGGATCTGATGCGAACACGTTCCAACAGGACGCTGCTGACGAATTGAACCGCGTTATTGACGAGAGTGAACGCGAACTGAGTGGCGAACCCACAGCCAAATATGATGAGAGCGATGGGAACAATCAAAACACAGACACTGATGCCGTCGAAAACGGGGAGGAAACTGAGTAACGCCCACTGTCGGGTGTATCGCCTGGAGCGGGGAGCAGGTCCCAACTGACGCAGGCGAGCAGTAGTGCGATCGGTGAATACCCGCTACTCGGCGGTGGTGTCCGGCTCTTCGGCCTGCTCGGCTTGCTCGGCTTGCCCTTCCCGCTCTTCTTCCGACCGCGCTGCGACGAGCGCTCCCTGTGCAACGCTATACAGTGGGTTCTCAGCCTGACGGACATCGCTAATCGAGAACGGAATCTCAGAGTCGTTGATCCGTTCGGCGAACAGCTCTTCAAAGCCGTCAGGACTCGATGTCCCGCCAGTTACGACAACCGGGACATCCAGTCCCTCCTCGACATCCTCTTCATCAACCTCACTGATGATGTTCTCGATGACGTAGTCGAGGAGATTATCGTAATAAATGCTCAGCGCACCCTCAATCCCACCGACATCCGTCTCGAAGTTTAGCGCGAAGTCTTCCTCTTTTACCGAGGTAACCTTATCGACGGGCGTGCCAGTCGCCTGTGCAGCTTGCTCGTCAATCCAGTCACCACCGCGTGCGATAGAGAACTTCATGACGGGGACTGCATAGTACGACAGACAGACGTTGGTCATCCCTGCGCCGAAGCTGATACCGAGGCCGGTGAACTCACGATTTGCTAGCTCGGAGTAGATAACAGCCATCCCCTCATTGATCGGCTCCGGGCTGTATCCCATATCAGTAAGCAATGACTCAATGGTCTTTTGATGATACAGCGTCGAGACATCGGCGTCGATAGGGTCCGCAGGAACCGAGAAAAACAGCCGCTCGTTCGGATACTCCGGTTGTCCGACTACCTGTTCAGTAATGAGCTTAATCATCGGAATGGCTGATTGCTCGTCGCTTGAGAGAATCCCAGCCTGCATCGGTCGCCGTGTCTCCTCACTGAAGATGTTCGCGAAATTCAGGGCGTCATCACCAACGATATAGACCCGATCATCTTTGCGGATGTGGAGAACGTCACTTCGCGACAGCATTTGTTCGGCCATGTCGCTGTAGTCAATTTCAACAAAGGAGTTCCGCTGCTGCACGAACACTGTCTCGTTACCGTCTTGACGTGCAGACAGGAGGTTCATCGTACCAACATCGAGACCTTGGGGCATACAGTTGTATTCCTCCCACCAAGTTGAAAAAACTAGCCTATAATATAGAACCAATTACAACTTACGTACCAACACTACAGCGACGGTGCGTAGGAGTCTACTAACACGGTAAAACCTACGCTCCCAGACTGACGCCGTAGATGTCATGTGGCTCAGTCAGACGGATTAATCGAATAATAATGACCGAAGACGTCTCATAAGTCCCTTCTGCTCCTCGACACCAGTTTCCACATCATCGCCTTCACTCTGTTCATTCCGGAACTCGGTAAGCGCGTTGACCTGCTCTTCGGTTCCAGTACCTCGGTCCGTCTTTGATTGGCCTCCCTGCAGTTGCCTGAGTCCGTCTACTGCGTCGTCAACGTCGTTGCTGTCGGCCCGTGTCGTGGTCGCCTCGGAGTTCTCGATGGCCGTCCGGTCGAGGTCCGAGTCTGTGTCCGGCATATCCAGATTCAGCCGCTTCGTCTTTGGCTGTTGTTCGACGCCACCCCACGATAGCTCCGCCCCCTCCAGAGCCTGCTGTATGTCGTTGTCGACATCGGCTTTGCTGACCGACTCTGATTCACTCTCGGCTGACTCAAGCGATTCGGTCGATTCGCTTGGGGCTGTCGCCTGCTCAAGATAATGCGCGACCAGTGCCGCTCCTGTCGAAGCTGCAAGCGTAACTAGGCCAGTAGCGTAGACGCTAATCGTCCAGACGCTCCCATTGATACCCTCACTGGTTGTCCATCCGTACGGGAAGACATCAACCAGAATTACAGTTGCAGCGAGACAGAAGACCGCGCCAGCGGCACTAACAAACCGGGTCTTGAAACCCACCGGGAGGAGCACGACGACGCTCAATAGCACGGAGGGAAGCCCGATGAACCCGACGACGAGTGCGACCTCTCGGATCTGCCAGTAAAGTGTACTCCCGGATTCAAGCACGTTACTGTACAAAAAGAGGCAGAATCCGACAACGGCAAGCGTGACCCCAGCGAAGAAGAGGCCAAACCCGACATAGATGTCTCGCTCTTTCGCCGGTTCGCCGATATAATCGTGATAGGCCGACCTGAGCGTGTCGCGATAGCCCGACACAGGATCGGAAGATTCGGGGGACCTGTTCGATGTAGATGCAGGGCTCATTCAATTTGTCATTTTGTTCGGATGGGTGTTAAAGATGAGCTTACTCAATTCTCCCGGCGATAATTCGAGATCATAATCCCACGATTCACGTCGTAAATAGTGCTGATAAGCGGGGTTTCACTTCATTCCTGTACCACCGCTGGCTGATGGTCGGTGCCACGGTCGAACTTGGCCCTGTACTGCCGGGAGACGTACCAGACGGCAGTGGTACCGACGGCGACGAGAGTCAACCATATTACCGGCAGGAGACCAACCGAGACGTCTCTCACATTTGTCGAAATGAACGCGGTGATAGTCGCGATATACGCTCCACCCATGCGCTGGATGTGCTCGAAAAACCACGTGCGGGGTTCGAGGTCAGTGGCGCGAAACTGGCGGATATCGCTCACAGTCGCGGTGAGCGCGATACCACAGAAGACGAGCATGATGATTCCGAACTGGTTCCCGTCGCTGAGGAACCACGTACCCATGGCGGCAAGGCGACGCCAGACACACCGAAGAGTCCGGTGGCCACCCAGTCGACGATGCTATGGGTGTCGATAGTTCGTTTCCGGGAGAGGACACGATAGCCGGAGAACGCGACGTAGAAGCTGAACACGGCGACGAAGCCAAGGAACACCCGGAGCATCGTTTGGCCGACCACGAGCAGTCCGAGTACCGTGACCGAGACGACTGCCATCGCGTACACGTACGTGCGGCCGAGCCGTCGCTGCCAGGAGCACCTTTTTTCGTGAGGAGCGCGCCAGCACCGGCCGTGAGTGCGACGAAGCCAAAGAGGACGTGAACGCCGAGGGTGGTGTGTTCAAGGAATGCCATGATACCGATACTTCTGAAAATCATATAAACAGGCCTGTGACACGGTGAAGCGGTCATTTCCATCGGTGGACAAATACGTCAGTATCACTGACTGTGCCCGACTCGTGCCCTGTATTCAGCACAGCCACTGCAGACTCCCAGTGAGCAGGGGTTTCAACAGAGTCAGCTGATCTAGCTCCGGACACCTGTCGGGACTACTTCCGACGCTCGATCGAAGACCTATACAACTCGTTGTAGCCGCTGTAGAGCGAGTTATTTCCTCATAGCAGCGATTGAAAAAACCCAGCGAGGATGCGAATTGACTGCGGTGAATTCAGTTGCTCAGGGAGAAGGTGTGAGTATCGTCCGAGAAATAGGGTGGCTAATCGGTGCAGCGTGTGGCGAAAACGTGACGATTACAGGGGCGTCTCCGTCGGCGCAGCCAATAGATATGCCAGCTATCCACAGCGTGACTTTATGTGTCGCCTACAGCTACAGTCTGCCACTTGACGAACGATGAGTGCTGACCAATCGCTCGAAATTCTTGTCGTGGCCATTCTCTACATGTACATATTTGTGATGGTCATCGGACCGGCTCTTGAGTCGGTTACCGGCCTGCAAGCGCTCTCAGCGGACGGTGTGAGAGGCATTGAACGCACATGGGCGTTAGTCTCAAACCCACAGGGCTGGTTACTCTGTCTCGGCTACGTCCCCGTCCATTACACGTACCTGTTCGTCCGCGCACGACTCGCTGGTGAACCGATTGATGTCTACTGGGAGTAGTCCAGTGCTCGCAGAACGGTATACAGGTGAATACAATGGGACTCTGTGTTGTCTTGCAGTGGTGATTTCACGGCTGCGCTCGAAGCGCGGGAGAGTGCGATGCTGTCCAACACGATGTCGTGTCCAACCGAGACACCGACACCGGGAACCATATCATCCAGGGCATTCCCGAACCACGCCCCCTCTATGACTACCACCATCCCGGTTAACCCTGAGCGAGCGCACGGCATCGACACCACCGGTGCCGATTCGGCGATGAGCAGTAACCGCCGCGGTCACTGGTTGACCTTGCAACGCACCCGGAGGACTGAGAAGGTCAAATGGCCGTCTACCGGCGGTGTACTTGTCCCAAATACCGCTCACGTCATGCGTGAGTGTCCGAGTGATCGCCTCCACGGAAAGACAGGGTGAGCAATTTCATGGGAGGTTGTGAATTCATCGACGCTCTTGCTCCCACTCACGGAGGTGCGGGTTCTCCGGTGTGAACCAGCCTGCAAGCCCGTCCGCATCGGTTCGGATGCCGACGGCCCGCCGTGACCAGTCGACCACGGCTTTCCCCGCTGAGAAAACGACCACAGGAGCGAAAACCGATAGATCGAGTCCGGACGCACCACCCGCAGCGTCAGGAATAACGAGCCCACCGAAAACCAGATCGAGTATGAGTCCGAGCACCAACAGGCCGATAATAGTCACAGGAACCACGACAATCGCCAGCATAATATAAAAGGCAACGACCCGCTGTGCCGCCTCAACTGTCATATATGCCGACCAGTCTTCGTACGTCCTCGGTACGAAATACTCCCGTCGGAGTTCAGCGAGTTGCGACGTACAGACTAGCAGTGATCCGAGTATGACAGTCGGTGACCGAAGGGCAGTCACCGGATTCGACAGGGTGTTAGTTAGATAGCCCCACAGTATGGCGAGAAACAGCACGACGGCCAGCGACCGTCCGACAACAGGGAAGTTCCGCCGATACATCGGGGGGAGGCGCGACTCGACTGCATCCGGAAACACGCTTTTGAGCCTGTCCATCGGTTCGGGCTCGCCGCTCCAGTTGTCCTCGTTGATCTCCTCGCGTCTCCCGTAGCCAACGATATAGAATTCGCGGTCTTTTAGGACGACTGGCTGTTTCGCGAACAGTGCTGCCACGCTGTAGGCAGCCACCATTACGACGACCTCGATCCAGTAGAGGACCAGTATTTCGGCTGCACGCCATCCCAGAACCACGACTCCTGCTACCGGAAGTGAATTCGAGACAAGAACAAGAGTCAGTGTGAGCCACTGCCGGTCAGCAGGTGGCTGGAGGGCCGCTGAAGACATCCAGAAGGGGTGTCAGTGCGGCTGAGATAATTGTGTTTCTATTTTGACGGTCTCGTCCACCATCGAAGCAAGTAGACGATTGCGGACATCCAGAATGCAGCAAGGAAGACATACATCGCATCGCCTTGCGGGTATATGGACTGTGTGAACTCCAGTGAAACTGCATAGCCGATAGCAGCGACAAGGATAGGAATGCCGACGTGTGCGAGAAGGTATGGCTGCTGAGTGGTCTCTCGGAGCCAATCTCCCCGGCTATGAAGATACATTGCGACCCCTGTTAGCGGGGTCAAAACCAGTATCAGTCCGACAAGTCCGAAAGCAGAAAGAATCGACACGAGATCAGTTGTTGAAGCAAAGAAAACGGCCCAGATGACGAGTGGTGACAGGACGACATACCCGAATATAACAAGCGGCCATCCTCCGGGGAGATCGATACGTGATTCGAGCTGCTCAACGAGAGCTAACGAAAACGGATACCGCCATGCTGTCCCGAAGATGGCTTTTACCATCGCAATGAGTCCGACGGCGAATGTCCAAACCGTGACACCGAACCAAAGGGCAAAAAGTCCGGAGATAGCGATACCGGCAATCGTCGACACGGACGACGGAAGAACAGAAACATCGGTGATGCCCTGTCCAGTAAGTTCGGCATAAGTGAGGAAAGAGCCGAGCGTGATGGCTGTTATCAGCAACACGGTGAGGTGCCAGTCAAGTGCATTACGGGCGTTTCGCTTTGTGAATTCGTCAGTGGCGAGGAGGTACAGGAGTCCAGCTCCGACGACACCGGTTGGAATCGCGAAGAAATGGATGAGGATTCCACTGAGTGAGCGGTCATCGAGCAGTTTGGGTCCGGGCGTGGGTGGTGTGGAGGACATGGGTTGCGTGGCAGGCTTTGAACTGTGGTACTGATCTCTGATTCACTTTGCTTAGGTCGACGGCAGGACGTTCAGTGGGCCGTATCTGTCACGAACCCACCGAACAGTCCGTTCGGTGACGAGCAACAGTATGCTCACGAATACTAGATCAAACGCGGTGCCCCAGAGAACGATGTCACTTTGGGTCCCGCGCACGTCAGTCCCAGCGACCGTGAGGACGCCACCGAGTGCGAACATGACAAGGCTCAACTGGAACCCAGCGAGCACAAGTGTGCGGATTCCGGCCGTGTCCGAGAAGGTAAGGAATCCGCGAGTGGAGAGCCGATCCAGCGGGGTGTTTGCGTTCAGCGCATGTTTGCCCTCGGGCGATACCGGCCAGTCCGACTCTGGATGGTTGATGTAGTACAGGCTGATCGAGTCAGGATACGTCTCAGTTGCGACAACGTCGATCTCCTGTAGTTCCTGAAGCCGGTTCCGAACCGTGGCCCGACTAACCTCAGGCTTGATGCGCGCATGCAGCTGACGGATCGAAAAGAACGGTCGATCGGACGCAAGCATCGTCTCGACGACGTGTTCCTGTGTGAGTGTGTTGTCGAGGTTCCGGTCAATCCGTTCATCGATCCAGGTTGGAATCGCGGACACGGTACCGTCGGATAGTTGACGGGGATAATTAAAATCAGACGAGGATTTCATCCCCTTGAACTGCAATTTGACGGCCGTGAAACGGAGAGCGCCTATCTTCAGTAGCTGAGAAACCACCATACGACACCGAGTTGGGATGCAGCCTCTGAAAAAACAAACTGACGGAGGTTCGGAGCCGCGGACTCCCAACAGGATGTGGAACCACGAATAGTGAGCGCTCTCAACGGGAGCGGCTGTGTTGAGACGACTACCAAAGCCGAGAGCAGTTCGTGCTGGTCTGGATCGCCAACAAAGCGACGAAACGGTTCCCCCCTGTCGATGACACACCTTTCGCGTTGGAGACAGACCGACATCCTCCCCGCGCTAAAGCACGGGGCTTTCTCCTCGACTCTCGGTAATCGTAGACTTCGAGTATTGCTTCAGGAATCGGCCTTAGAGTTCGTACTCGATTGCCCAGTGGTGGAGGTGCGCAAACACGGGAAACAGCGATTCCGCCTTTTCAGTCGGTGTGTACTCCACGCGGGGCGGAACTTCGTTGTAGGCTTCACGGTCGAGTAACCCTGCTTCGTTCAACTCTTTCAGCCGCGTCGAGAGCGTGTTCGGCGCGACATCGAGGTTGGTCTCAAGATCGCTAAACCGGAGCGGCTCCTCGGCGAACGCGAACGCGCTAAGAACCGCCAGTGTGTGGGCCTTCCCGATGAGGTATACTTTCCGCGATGAACGACCACGGCGTCACGCGACTCGTGACGTTGATTGGTGCAGGTGTCCGCGAGGACGGTGAATCCGTCACCCATATCAACTGCATCGTTTACTCACTACTCTCTGTCGTATCGAGACTGCAAGATGTGAGCGATAGGTAGGCTGAATGTGACCAGCAGCTTGAACATACTTGACAGTATTTCGGTGTGTGCGGGATGTTACTCGATTTCCAACTGACTACTTCCGCCGCCGTCCTCAGCATCGCTCTCGTCCCACTCGAGTTCGAACTCGACACTCAGCTCGGTCATGTTACCTGCCGGCCCTTCACGTTCAGCTTTGACTTCGAAGGTCGGTCGAGCAGGGGGAGACAGTGTTACGGTCTCAGAGCCTGCTTTCAGAGTGATATCAGCCCCGCTGTCGAGATTGTCCGCGACTGTCCGGAGGTACGATGCAATCTCTTCTCGACTCTGGTCACGTTCCGATTTGAACAGCACTTCTTCTGGCATACGGGAAGTAGTACACAGGCTGTCCAAATAAACCCGCCCTCCAGACGACTACATCACGAACAGGCTTCGGTCTCTTCTCTCGAAAAAATCTTGTTCTATTCCCAGCGCGGGACAGTTATCGTATCGCTGGGTGTACTAAATCCGATATGCAAACGATGACAGACCACCATTCTGTGGACGTAGCATCGTTCGAAGCGAGCGATGATCACATCGCCACTCTCGAAGAGTGGAGAAACAGGCGGTAGATCGGTCTGTTTTCCATAACGGTTCAGCGCCGATAAAGTATGTCAGCAATCCAGTCTTCGAGGAATGGATTAGCTGGTGGCTATATCCGGAATTATTACTTTGTTGATGTTTGCCTCGAACAGCACTGTACCGATTAACGGGCTGTCGATAATATGTTCACACGGTCGATGACGACTGACTCTCTTCCCGGAGCGCAGTGATGCTGCTGTAGACGACAGCACCGCTGACCAGCAGTGCGGAACCAAGGATGAGCGCCAGACTGACCGTATTCAGGGCGTCGATACTGTAGACGTTGCCGATTTCACGGACTGCGACGGCGAGAGCCCCACCGAGCAACATGAGCCCGAAGTACACCTTGATCTCATCCTCGTCGACGATGCTCGTCGCAGCGGACCCTACGCGGGCCCCAAAGGCGCTTCCCGCCAGCAGTGGGAGCACGATACCGAGGTCGACACCGCCGTCCAGCGCGTACAGGAAGCTCCCGAGTCCGCCGGAGAAGACAATCTCGAAGAGGTCAGTCCCGACAGCGATGGGGACGGGAACTCCGATGAGATAGAACAGCGCGGGCATACGGATGAATCCGCCGCCGACACCGAGGAAGCCCGAAAGCAAGCCGGTGACGAACGCGACACCAAGTATCATCCAGAGGGAGACGCTGACGCCGCCACGGAGCGATATCATCGGCGGGATGCGGTACGATTGAATCGTTTTAGCTATCTCCGGGATGTCGTCGGCGTCGATGTCGCCCGCCGCGGCATCGTGGTCAATCCCCTCGCCGCTATCGCCACCTCGAAGTGCCTCGTAGGTGACGAACGCGCCGATACCGCCCAGGAGGACGACGTACGTGACGCTGATGATACTGCCAGCCAGCCCGAGCGCCTCCAGATGGAGGACAATCTCTTTCCCGGCTTCGATGCCGGCAGTCGTCCCGGCGATCATCAGCACTCCCAGTTTGTAATCGACCTGTCCCATGTCTCTGTGCTTCAGTGTGGCAATGACCGATGTACCGAACACAAACGCGAGCCCACTTCCGACGGCGACTCGGGTGGGATACCCCATCACTAGGAGCGCCGGGGTGACAAGGAACGATCCACCCATCCCGAAGAAGCCAAAGAGAACGCCGATGAGCAGGCCGAACCCGACAAACAACACCACCATCGCCAGGCTGAGTCCAAGTATCTCCATCGGTCACTCCCCTCGCAACCGCTCGACGACACGCTGTCCGAATACCTCTTCCACTGCTCCGTACCCGACGTAGAGGATGGCCGCCTCCAGGAGTACCGCGCCGATGAGCATCGCCGCGTCGATGCCGCCTGCGCCCATCGATGTGAAGGCCGCGAGGTCTACCATGGAAGTTCGCCTCCGAAGTTGTGCTGTCGTGCATATATCATACTTTTCTACTCGACCTATCCTAGACGAAGGGTACTGATAACGGTTTTGGGACTGGCGGACAATATTATTGACAAGTATCACACCGCTATCCCACGGGGATATCTGTATACGTTATGTGGATATTGACCACGTCCGGCCCCGCTTCAAAAGCCTATATTTTGCCCGTAATAAAGTTGAGCGCGCTCCTCCGTTGCGTTGCTCGAAGTGCAGACCAGTGCGGCGTAGTTCCCGAAACCGACCGGATGTCAGGTGAGACTGCAGCCCTGATTCCCAACACGCACTCAGATGTATTGTGCAATCAAAACAATATTAGCAACCGGTCGCGTATCGTCAAGTATGAGAGCCATCTATGCGACAGACCTCTCGGCGGCGAGTGAAGCGGCGATACAGAACGAGACGTGTCTCGAGTGCCTCGGACGCATCGGTGTCGATACGATCCACCTTGTCACCGTCATCCCATCGAACGTCCACGCAGGGATGCCGGGGATGAACTTCAGCAAGCGGCGCGAGCAAGGACTCACGCGGTACCAGAACGTGATGGAAGACGCTGGGTTCGAGACCGAGACCCACGTCGTGCGTGGGACACCCCATCGCCGTATCAATGGTATCGCAGAGGCAGAGAAAGCCGACATGACAATAATCGGGTCCAGAGGGCAGAGTCCACTGGACAACCGCGTCATCGGCTCCACGGCCCGGAACCTCGCGCGAACCACGGTGGTGCCGCTGCTGGTCAACCGCATCGAACGCAGTACCGACGAGCCGGACGTACTCAGGGAGCACCTGTTCCAGCGGGTGCTCTATGCAACTGACTTCTCCGAGAACGCGGCGCGTGCCTTTGACGCGTTTCAGTATCTCCGTCACGCGACGCAGGAAGCGACGCTCGTCCACGTCGAATCACCGAAAGATCCGCCAACCGAAGAAGAGCCGTCCGAGCGTCTTGACTCACTCGCGGACACACTGGCGCAGTGGGACATCGAAACGACCGTCGAGATCCGCCGTGGCGACCCCGCCGAGGCGATTCTCGATGTCGAAGCGTCCGTGACGCCAACGACGACGCTCGTCGGCTCTCGTGGCCGGAGCCGGATGCGTCGGCTCTTGCTCGGTAGCGTCTCCGAAGATATTGTCGCGCGGGCGAACGGAAACGTCTACCTCGTCCCGCCCCCGCGAACCGCCTGAAACCGGCGTTCAAAACGCATTCATTGCGGTCATAGACCCGAAGCCGACGGCCAGCGCAAGCGTGAACGACCCGGCCCACGCACCCACGGTGACCAGAATCTTCCGTGGGTCAACCGCCTCGCTGCCGCCGACTGCGGCACCGCTTCCGATGATCGCACTGACGATAATCTCGTTGAACGACACCGGCACACCGAGGAAGACGGCGAGTTGCGCGATGAGGAACGAGGGGATGAGCGCGGCGATAGAGCGCCGTGGGCCCAGCGAAGAATAGTCCTGTGCGAGCGATTTTATCATCCGTGGTGCACCGGTCCACGATCCGACCAGAATTCCGAGGCCGCCCCCCAGCAGGACGGCCGCTGGCGAGAGTACACCGACATCGTCCAGCAGTGGGAGCAACGGACCGACCGCCAGACCGACCTGACTCCCCCCGGCTGAAAAGGCGACCAGTGACCCGAGCGCCAGCAGGACGCGTCTGAGTCCGCCCGCCTCGTCGTGGCGGATGTCTCGGTACACCGCGGCCCACACCACGGCGGCAACAGTGCCGGAGAGGGCGACTGTTGCCACGACGCCGTCGATGTCGAGCAGTCGCGGGCCGAGGCTCGTCAGCGAGCCGGGACCGCCGTCGGGCCCGAGAAACGCGAACTCGACGTTGGCCAGTACGACGCCGACCAGCGCCGCGAGCGTTGGAATCGTGGCCGACTCCGGGACATCAGGCCGCGGCAGCACACTCGCGATGGCGTAGGCGAACCCGCCGCCGACAACCGGTGTCAGGACCCAGACGGCACCGATTTGCTGGTACTTCCCCCAGACAGGGGTGCCACCGAGAGCCATCCCGACACCGATGATTGCGCCGGTCACAGTAAACGCCGTTGCAATGGGGTAGCCGGTGTAGATGCCGACGGCCATCAGCCCAGCGCCGGCCAGCAGCGCAACGATGACCCCCGTAGCGGGGAGGGTGACGCCGCCGACGAGGCCGCGTCCGACCGCTTCAGAGACGTTCGCCCCTTGTGTCACCGCACCCGCGAGCCCGAAGATGCCGACGACAAACGCCGCCCGCATCGTCGAGATGGCGTTGGCACCGACAGCGGGCGCGAAGGGTGTTGCGCCGCTGGAGCCGGCTCCGATGACCCACGACATGAACAGGCTCGCGAGACCGGCAATCAAGAAGAGCGCGAGAAGCTGGAGTTCCATTCTAAAACCCGTAGGTGAAAGTCAGTCCGCTCCCGTGGGTGACGGGTCGACGCCATCGGTCGCCCGGCTTCGCCACCAGCCCTGCAGGTACGCACCGATAAACATCCCCGCGAGCGCCCACAGGATGGTCACGTTGCCGATGCCGAGGCTGGCGTATGCGGCACCCGGACAGATTCCGGAGAGCCCCCAGCCGACGCCGAATATTGCGCCACCGATAAGCACGTTCCGGTCGAAAGACTTCAGCCGCCGTTCGAACGGGTCGCCGGTCAGCGGTGCCCGGTCCAGCACGCGCGGCATGACGAAGAACACGATTCCCGTCACGGCCGCGCCACCGAACATCACGAACAACAGACCGAAGTCCTCGAACTGGAGGAAGTTCAGCACAACCTCGGGGCGGGCCATGTGGCTGTAGCCGAGGCCGAAGCCGAAGATGAGCCCGCCGACCAGCACGAGCGGGATGAACAACGGGTGTCGGTCCGTCGATGTCGCCATTACGGCGTCACCCCCAGCGCGGCGACCACCTGTGCAGTCAGTATCGCGACCAGCAGGAAGGCGAGGACGCCCGCCAGTGACGTTTTCGAGGCCGACCCCACGCCACAGACGCCGTGGCCCGAAGTGCAGCCTTTCCCGACGCGGGTTCCGACACCGACGAAGAGCCCACCAAGCAACAGCCGCCACCAGGCGACATCTGTCGTCCACGCGCCGCCCTGATAGACGACCGCGTACACGGCCGCGCCGAGGATGATGCCGAGCGTGAACACGAGTCGCCAGTCCCGAGAGGCGACGTACTGCTGGAAGCGCGACTGACTGGAGACGTACGACAGCGTCGATTCGAGGAACGTGCTTGCGCCGGCGCTGATGCCGGTGCCCACGTAAATAACCGCCGCGCCGAGACCAACGAAGAGGCCGCCGATGGCGTACCGGCTGATACCGTTGGGGAACAGCTCGGCGGCCAGTTGCAGCGGGACAGGATCAGCTACCATCGACGGTTAGTCACCCGCGAGCGATTCCTGGCTCGCCGCGCAGTTGTTCGGTCCGAGTTCTAGCGTGAACGCCTCCTCGTCGTCGACGGTGTTCTGCCCGAGGTTTGTTGCGATGATGTCCTCGTAGTTCGCCGGTCGCGGTGGCATGTCGGCCAGAATCGTCTCGACGAAGTCGTCCTCGTCCATACTGAGTGCGTCCATCTCTTCGACGAGCTGGCCGATGGGTGCGGTGTAGGAGCCGTCGGAGGCCGGCTCGGCCGCGTCGCTGAAGTGCGCGCCACCGATGAGCGTATCATCAGGCAGTGTCAGCACGCGCTCCTGCAGTGACTCATAGAGCATTCGGGCCGCGTCGGGCGCACCCTCGTCGCCCTCTTCGAGGTCCGGCCGGGCGACACTCTCGATGAAGAGCCCGTCACCGGTGGCGAGCAGGCTCTCGTCGATGAGATACGAAGTCATCCCGGTCGTGTGGCCGGGCGTCGCGACAGTCTCGATGGTGACGTTGCCGACCTCGAAGGTGTCGCCGTCCTCGGAAGTCGTCAGGTCGTCGGCGTAGGTGACCCCGCGGTCCACAGCAGCTGCGGGGATGACGCCTTCAACACCCGCCGCATCGAGTTCCCGGACCCCCGAAATGTGGTCTGCGTGGATGTGCGTGTCGAGCGCATACTTCAGGTCGACGCCCAGCTCGTCAGCATCGTCGAAGTATCGGTCGGCAAAGGCCCGCAGCGGGTCGATGACGGCGGCTTCGCCGCCGTCGTAGACCAGATACCCGAGACAGCCAGAGGACGGGCGCTGGTACTGCAACAGTGTGCCAGCCCCGTCGTAGTCGGTGACTTCGACGGTCTCGTAGATGCGCGCCCAGCCGTTCATTCCGTCTTCGAGGTGGTGCACGTCGTAGCCGCGTTCCGCAAGCGTGCCAGCGACGTACTCGCTGGCCCCGCCTTTCGCACAGAGAACCGTGACCTCGCGGTCATCCGGAACGTCCGCGATGATGTCCGCATCCAGCTCGTCTTCCAGGAAGTGGAAGTACGGAACGTTGATGGATTCGACGTTTTCTCCGTCGATGTGCCACTCCTCGTAGTCCCCAGACATACGCGCGTCGAGGATTGTGACCGACTCTCCGTCGTCGATGCGCGATTTCAGCGTCTCAGGCGTGACCGATTCGACGTCTGCGTCCGGCGTCGGGAAGTCTTCAGCGTTCATGTAGTACACTCATTGCTACAGGGTTGAGGCATAAAAGGGTTTGTATAGAAATCCCCAATTTACACAATACTAATAGAGCAATAACTCGGAGATGTATAGAAAATAATGGTCTGGGGCCGCACAGATTGGTTTTTCGCATCGTTCGGCTAATACTTGTCGTGCCAGAATTGTGCAATAATCGAAAACACTTTAACTGTCGAACTGATATTGTGCAGTAGCTCCAATACAGTAGATGGAGTCCTTCCAACAATGAGTGAAGCATTCGATATCGCGGAGACGCTCGACGTGAAAGGTGCATCGTGCCCAATGCCGGTCGTCAAGACGAAACAGGCGATAGACGACCTTGCAGAGGGCTCAGTACTGGAGGTCATCGCGACCGACAGCGGCAGTATGAGTGACATCAAAGGATGGGCCGACGGAACGAACGGCGTGGCGCTGCTCGAACAGGTCGACGAGGGCGACGTGTACAAACACTACGTCGAGAAGACGGCCTAAAATGAGCACGGACACACCATCGGCGGGTGACGACGATTCGATGACCGAGGCGGAGCTACAGGCTCGCATCGAAGAACTCGAAGAGACCGTCGCCGACCTGGAAGCCGACGACGAGCAAAAGAAGATGACCATCATCGCGACGCAGGGGACCTTCGATATGGCGTATCCGCCCCTTATCCTTGCCAGCACCGCGGCCGCGTTCGGCTGGGACGTCGTCGTGTTCCACACGTTCTGGGGACTGGATATCCTCCACGAGGAGAAATCCGGGGACCTCCAGCTGTCGGCTGTCGGTAACCCGAACATGCCGATGCCGAACGCGCTCGCGGCGTTGCCTGGCATGGACCGCATGGCGACGCGGATGATGGAAAAGCGCATCGACGACAACGGGACGGCGACGATCGACGAACTCATCGAGCTGTCGCTGGACCAGGGCGTCGAACTGCAGGCGTGTCAGATGACTATCGAGCTGATGGACTACGACGAGGACGACTTCCACGATGACGTCACTGTCGGCGTCGGCGCGGCCACCGCGCTCCAGCACATGGCCGAGTCCGACATCCAACTGCTCGTCTGAGCGACGAAAGCCACTGAGCGGCTTCTGACGGACCCTACTAATGAACCAGACACTCGCAATCGTTGATGCATCAGTCGGTGAGACACCCGCAGAACGAAACCTGACCCGGTCGCTCAACGCCGACACGGCGGTGTACAAAATCAGCGATGGTCATCTCCCACCGGTGCCCGCGGGCGGCGACTGGCGGTACGACGGCGTAGTCATCAGCGGGTCACAGACATCGGTGTACGACGACCGCGGCTGGATTCACGACCTCACGTCGTGGGTCCGGGCTGTACACCGCGCGGACGTCCCGGCTCTGGGGATCTGCTGGGGCCACCAGTTCCTCGCTCAGTCTCTCGGCGGGCGCGTGGTCGACATGGGCGAACACGAACTCGGTTACCGAACAGTCAATCGTCGAGGCGAGGACCCGTTGTTTGCAGACATGTCGTCGTCGTTCACCGCGTTCCAGACACACTCCGACCGGGTCGCCGAACTGCCTGCGGGCGCGGTGGAACTGGCACGAAACGAGTACGGCATACAGGCGTTTCGACTCGGCACGCGCTACGGCGTCCAGTTCCACCCCGAGTACGACCGCGAGACAGCCGAGTGGGTCATCGGCAACAAGGACCTCACCGACGACCGGCGAGCGGCAGTTACGTCAACGATTACCGATGAGTCGGTCGCGGCCGCTCAGGAGGCGAGGACGGTGTTCGAGAACTTCCTCGGACTGGTCGCCACCCACCAGCGGCGGTCGGGTCGGTTCGACTGACTCGGTACGTCAGAATTCCGCCGTCAGTGCCGTCGCGTCGCCGATCTTCTTGTAGTCGACGTAATCGGCCCCACGAAAATCCTCAAGCAGGTCCATCGCTGCCCGAGCGCCCTCTCCGACTGACGTGGAAATTTGTTGCTGACCACCGGTCACGTCGCTGGCCGCGTATACTCGGTCGGCTGCCGTCGACTGGTCGGGTTCGGTCTTGATCTCCCCACCCTCGACCGTGATACCGAGCGTCTCCGCGATGTCGGTGCCACCAGCAGTGCCCAGCGCGACGAGCAGGCCATCGACGGCGATTCGCTCGCCTGCCCCGGTGCGGATAGCTTCCAGTCCATCGGTACCGACCAGCCTGTCGAGTCGGTCAGTGCGGACCGAGATATCGGCCTCCTCGATCCGGGCTTGCAGTTCGGAGTTGGCCTCAAACGGAGAGCCGTTAGTCAGCAACCGGACATCGTCGGTGTAGTCCAGCAACATCAGCGCCTCCTTTGCAGCGTAGTTCCCAGTGCCGACCACGGCGACAGGGCTATTCTGGTAGAAAAACGCGTCACACTCGACACAGTAGGAGACGCCATTCCCTTCGTACGCTTCCACGTCAGCGATAGCGGGTCGTTCATAGTCGGCGCCGGTTGCCAGTATCACGCCCTCCACCTCGTACGCATCGACGGTGGTTTCGACGCGGTAGCTGTCGCCGGCACGCCCGACGTGGACGACTTCCTCCTCGACGATCTCCGCGCCGAACTTCGTCGCGTGCTCGCGCCCGAGTTCGACCAGTTCCGGACCGGTCACGCCGTCGGGAAAGCCGTAGACGTTCTCCATCGTATCGACGTCCCGGGTCGTCCCACCACCACTGTCGAAGACGAGTGTCCGCCGGTCGGCCCGTGCCGTTTAGATGGCTGCGCTCAATCCGCTCGGTCCGCCACCGATAATCGCGACACCAGCCATGTGTATTTGTTACAATACTCCGAATGCACTTAGGCCCTGCGACGGTGGGCCGGTACTGCTGGCCGTTTAGACCCGTTACGGTCCGGTACTCACCGGGAATCTAGTTGTCTGCTGTCCCGGCCGGGCCTGATCACGCCGCCGCTACAGCTCAAGAGCAGCGGCGGACCCGCTTCCCAGTAACGGAGCATCGTCCGCCTGTCCAGTGCTGGGATGGTCCGTTGTCGTGTGCCAACCACAGGTATATGCTGGTTTCGCGTGTCGGTTCTGACATGACAGACACACGGTCGCAGTCGGCCGGTGGACGAGTCGCCTCGCTGGCTGCACTCGAACGAGCAGTCGTCGTTCTCGTAGTTATTACTGCGATAACGCACATCTACCCTGGCATCGTGGAGGGCGCACCGCCGCTTGTGCTCGCCGGCCTGGGCTTTCTCGGCGGCGCGATGCTGTACGTCCGCGGTATCCGCAGGCGCACGCTTGTCATCGCGGCGATACCGTACACAGCCGTCCAGATACCGCTGTGGCTGGTGATAAAAGCAGGCAACTACACGCTCGTCGGCTACGTTGATAAGGCCGTTCAGGTGGTACTGCTCGTGGCGCTGCTGGTCCTCGTCTTCACTCAGTACCGCGACTGACATCCTCCCCGCTCCGAAGGTTGATGCTTTCGTCCCGAACTTTTCATAAACTGGTGTGTGCTCGCCCGGGCGTATTTGTGCATGGTCAAGCGGTGCTTTCCCATAGTCTTGGAATCACCATACATTATTAAAAGCATAGCTTGCCTACGTACAGACGAGAAGGTATGACCACCAAGCAAACTGAGGCTGACACGACCGTCGACGCTCGGGGCGCGACCTGTCCGGGTCCGCTGATGGACCTCATCTCGGAGATTCGGGCCGTTGACACCGACACCGTTATCGCCCTGTTGAGCGACGCCGAGAAGTCGCCGACAGAGGTTCAGGAGTGGGCCGACGAGTCCGGCAACGAAGTCCTCGACATTGCCGATGAAGGCGACCACTACAGGATTCACGTGAAGAAACTATGACCGAACACATCGCAATCGTCGGCGGCGGCACCGGTGGTACCGTACTGGCGAACACCCTCGCGGAGAAACTCGACGCAGAGCTAGCCGCCGGCGAGGTCGAAATCACGCTGTTCAACGACAGTGAAGACCACGTCTACAAACCGGTGTGGCTCTACGTCGCGTTCGGACAGCGCGAACCCGCGGACGGCCGGCGGCCTCTTCGAGAGGTCGTCGACGACCGCGTTACCATCCGGCAGGACTACGTCGTCGATGTGGACTACGAGCGAAAAGAACTCGAACTTGTTGACGCCATCGACCCCGCGCCGTACGACAAACTCGTCGTCGCGACGGGGGCACAGCTCGAACCGGAGCGGGTTCCGGGCCTCGCTGAAGCCGGGCACCACTTCTACGGGGAGGAGGGTGCGCAAGCTCTCCGTGACGAACTCTTGGAAATGGACGGCGGCCACATCGTCCTGAGCGTTGTCGGGACGCCACATATGTGTCCGGCCGCGCCGCTTGAGTTCACGTTCATGGTCGACGACTGGCTCCGAGAACGCGGCCGTCGAGAGGCGTTCAATATCACGTACACCTACCCCATCATGCGGGTCCACGGGAACGAACACATCGCGGAATGGGCCGACCCACGCCTCCGGGAGCGCGACATCGGCATCGAGACGATGTTCAACGCCGAGGCGGTCGATCCCGAGGCACAGACGATCACGTCGATGGAAGGGACAGAGCTGGACTATGACCTCCTCGTCGCTATCCCGCCACACACCGGTAGCGATTTCGTTGAGTCGGCTGGGCTCGGCGAGGGAGGGTGGGTGGATGTCGACAAGCACACGCTCGAGGCGACCGGCTTCGACGACGTGTACGCAATCGGCGATGCCGCCCAGACCGGGGTCCCAAAGGCCGGGAGCGCGGCGCACTATCAGGCTAATGTCGTCGCTCAACGGCTTGCAAGCGATCTTCGAGGCCAGCCAGCGACGGCGGTCTACGGCGGTAAGACCATCTGCTTCATCGAGACCGGGATGGACGACGCCACGTTCGTCGAGTTCGACTACGAACGCCCGCCGGAACCGAGTGAGCCGACCCGGGCCATGCACTGGTCGAAGCTTGCCTACAACGAGTCGTACTGGCTCACAGCGCGGGGGCTGCTCTGAGGTGACCACTTATGAGTGAACAACAACCATCAGCCGACGACTTGACCGAGGAACTGACCACCGCCATCGAAGAGAACCCTGAGGCGTTCGCCACGTTCGTCCGCAACCTGGATACTGTCAACGAAATGGTCGAAGTAGCCGAACTCGGGACTGCTGCGATGGACGACGAGATGATCACATCCCTCGCCGGGACCGGGGCCTCGCTTGGTGAACTTGCGGATACGGCCGCCAGCGACGACACACGGGGCGCGCTACAGACCGTCCTCGGCGCACTCGGCGACGCGAACTCCAGCGGACCAGTTGACCTGCACGACGTCTGGGATGGGATTCGAAGCGGCGAGTTTCTCACCGGCGTCCGATACTTGCTCGCGGTCGTTCGGTCTCTCGGACGCGCCGCGCAAAACCAGTGAAAGCGGATTTTTTGTCGTCACGCGCGCGAACAAGCGGAAACCGGCTCCCATCTACCTTCTGAAGAATCAGTTGTCGGTTACTGTGAAACCGGTAGGTCCAGACTGTTCACCGTGTGTCGACAGAACAGGTGTCGATACCCAAGAGTCCGTACAGCCCGCAAAAGCCGGTGACCCCAGTGGCGAGCAGCAACACCGAGGCAAACCCGAGCACAGGCGCGAGTATCGCCGGCAGCGGAACGGCGGTGGCGAGGATACCGAGCGATAGCAACCCTGCGAGGGCACCGATGAGAATTCTGGCAGTCTTGTCTGTCGAACCGACGTTGCGCTCCATGCTACACACTAGATCCTCCGAGGATAATAGCGTTTCGATTGTGCAATATAAACAATAGCGGCCCCCGAACTCACGGGTACCAGCGTTCACCAGCCATACTGTCTCACCGCCGAACCGATTTCGGTCTCTTGCTGGCGATTGCGGCGTGGACCTATCAGCCCACGCGATGTGGTTCCACTGCGATATCGAACGCGGATAACACGGCCGAAGAATCAGGCGTAGCTCTCGATCAGCGAGCGGAGCCGTGGCTCCTGTTGCATTCCCACCATGCGCTCGACCGGCTCCCCATCGGTGAACAGCAACAGCGTTGGCACGCTACGGACGCCGTATTTTGCTGCTAACTGCTGGTTTGCGTCGATATCGACTTTCGCCACGGTCGCGACAGTGTCAGCGGCGATGCGTCCGACGACGGGTTCGAGTTGCTTGCACGGTCCACACCAGTCAGCGTAGAAGTCTACGAGGACGACCCCATCACCGATGGTGTCCTGTAGTTCTCCCGCGCCGTGGACGTGGACGGGGTCGGCCGGCGACTCGTTGTTCCGGTTCTCAGCGGCGGTCCCTCGCTCTCCGTTTCGGAGTTCTTCGAGCTTCTTCTGTCGAATTTCTGCTAGCTCGTCGGCCATCACCGTCCAGTATGTGCTCGGTGCGTTTATTTGTTTTGCAGTTTTCATACAATACTATCTCCTGTGGCGGGCGGCCCGCCCCCTCCAAGCCGGTCACGACACACTTGCTTATCAGGACAGCGTCTTGCTGAGGAGTCATGTCTCTGGGCGCTGCCCTGAATCTCACGCCGCCCATGGCCCCGAGCGTCGTGCCAGCGTCATCAAGACCGCACTGCTCAGATCGCGGTGGCCCTCATTTCCCGGTTCCCTCTGTCGCTCAGTCCACAACGAGACGAAGCAGTCTGTAACTTGACCCGTGTTCAGACCGGGAACGGCGGTGCCGCGGGATTCAGCGCGCCGTCAGCCACCATCGAGTAGATAGGGAATCCGTAAGCGATGACAACGAGCACGACAGCGATGACGAACCAGAGCTTGACGTTGTCGAGGACCCGCGGACTGTCGGACGGCCCGGAGATAGGTTCGGGGAGGTGGCTGTCGACGCGCAACCGACCGCGACCCCGCTCAGCCAGCCAGGTCCCGACCATCACGAGGACGAACATGAGCGCCCCGAGCGTCAGTAGCGTCCCGCCAATAGCAATCTGGAGACGCATCTCCGCCATTGACCCCAGTACCGGCGCAAAGTCGAACTGCTGGTACTGGGGTTCTGCGGTCCGCCGGGGGACACCGGCGAGTCCCGCGCGGTGCATCGCGTTCGACATCAGCCCCATCCCGATGAACCAGATGTAGGGCTGGACCTGCGCGATGCCGTAGAACTGGAGCCGTTTCCCGGTAATCTGCGGGTAGAGCCAGTAGCTTATCGCCATCATCGTCAGGGCGCTGGCCGTCCCGACGGTGAGGTGGAAGTGGCCGGGAACCCACAGTGTGTTGTGGATGAGGGAGTTGATGTTCATTCCGGCGTTGATAATGCCGGAAAAGCCGCCGGCGGCGAACATCATGCCTGCGAGCGCACAGCCGGCAAAGGCCGGCTTCCCCCACGGAAGCGCCCTCAGCCAGCCCAGATAGCCGGTCCCGCCACGCTGGCGAGCGCCGTACTCCATGCTCGCGACGACGGTGAACGCGGTGAGGAAGCTCGGCAGCAACAGGAACATCGTGTTGGTCATGGCGATAAATTTGAATCCTTCCGGCACGCCGGGGTCAGCATACTGGTGGTGGAAGCCGACCGGCGTCGAGAGGATAAGAAAGAGGATGAACACAACGCGTGCGAGCGGGTCACTGAACAGCCGTCCGCCGGAGAGCTTCGGGAGGACGGTGTACCACGCGAAGTACGCCGGCATCAGCCAGAAGTAGACGACAGGGTGGCCGAAAAACCAGAACAGCGTCCGGGTCAACAGCGGGTCCACGCTCTCAATGAGGCCAAGTGAGAGCGGGAGGAGGAAGAACAACACTTCGACGGCGACGCCGAGCGTGGCAATGTACCACATTAGCATCGTCGTCACGATCATGAACATCTGGAGTGGAATACGCTCACCGGGGTTGTCTTGCCGCCAGTGGTAGTAGGTACGTATCCAGTCGGCCCCGGCAAGCCACGTCCCGACAAGCCAGGCTGCCAACCCAGCATAAAACAGCGGATGGGCTTGCAGCGGCGCGTAGAACGTGTACAATACGTCCGCAGAAAACGGGATTTGGCCGACCAGCCCGCCGAAGATGGCTGTTGCTGTCATCACCGCACCGGAGAACATGAGCAGGAACCACGCCAGAGAAAACCGCGGCGAGGGGAGCTCCCTGCCGAGGCTTCGGCTCGTGCCCCACGTGAAGATGCCTGTCAGGAAGAAGATGGTGAAAAACAGCGCGAGCAAGACGCCGTGGCCTGTCAACACGGAGTAGTAATCGGCAGAACTGATCACGCCCCGGAAGACATTTGTTCGGTGGAGGGCCTGGACGATACCTAGGAGCGCACCGATTGTCAGTGCGGTAAACGAAACCCCCATCGAGAGACGAGTGATGCGCGCAGCGCTGGGGAACTTGTCGACAAAGGCGAGGCGGTCCGACAGTTGTGCCGTGTCGCTTTCGTAGGCTTGTGGCTGTTCTGACTTGTGTGGGTGTGCCATCTCAGTTCACCTCGGTCTGAGTAAACTGCGCGGCCGGAACGACGTGCAACGAGCCTTCCATCGTGTGATGGCCGCTCCCGCAGTACTCGTTGCAGACGAGTCCGTACTCGTCCGGTTCATCGAATTCGACAGTGACCGTCGCTACCTGTCCAGGGACGGCCATCGTGTTGATGTTCGTGCCGACGACCTCGAAGCCGTGGATCACGTCCGTGCTTGTCACGTGGAACGTGACGGTGCTGTTAGCCGGGACACGGACTGGCTCGCTTGTCCCGGGGACGAACAGGAACTGCTTCGCTTCGATATACACGTCGTAGTGGCCCGGTTCACTGCCGTTGTACACACCTGGCTCTCGGAAGTTCTCGCTGGCCGTCGCATCTGTGGGGTCGACCTGGCCGCCAGTGTCATCGACCATCCCGTAGCCAGCGCCGACAGCGCCGTATGTCACAGTGCCAATGAACAGGACAATCATCGCGAGCGCGGCCACCAGCCACAGCCGTTCGAATCTGTGGACGTGCATTTTATCCCACCACCGACGGCCCGTTCCCGAGAAATTCGACGAAGTACATGAACAGCCACATCAGCGAGATGACCACGAAGTACAGCACGAGCAGTAGTCCGGTCCCGACCGGGTCGAACGCGTCGTGGTCGACCGACTCCGTCTCGCGTTGTGGGACTTCGGACTCGAACATCTGTCCACTGTGTGGAGTGGCGACTCGTTCAGTGGTGGTCGTCGCGGGAGAAAACGACGGCTCCGGTCTATCTCGCCAACTCAGTAGATATACCGCACCGATACTGAGTCCAGTAAGCCCCAGTGCCACTACCGTGACGACGAGCCCGGACCCGCTACCCCCGCTCGCGGTGCCAGCGCCTGCTTCCTGTGCACTTGCAGCGCCGACGGACACGAGTGCAGCCACTGACGACGCCGCTCGGAAGACCACTCTACGGATGCGTCGACAGCTATGCAGTCGGTCGCGGCCGGCTTGCGGCCTCACGGTGCCTGATCGGTCCTCTGTAGTACCCATACTGTTTCGTCTTCTGCGACCCGATGGAATTGTAACCTCCCTTGTCGCAGGACAAGTCCGCAACACCTGACGGCTCCCCTCGACGCTGGGCTATCGTCGGAACGACGGTGCTAGTGCACTGATCGCGGCGATCAACTCCTTCGGCGGGTTAGCCCAGTGGCTGGTAGATGGGAACCGATGGATGTGGAACCGTCAGACCGAAAATCATCAGTCCATGCGACAGCGGAAGATACCCCAGAACGAGGAACACTACTCCGAGCGCGCGATGCAGTCGGGACTGAAACCGCGGTGAAACCGAGTTGAACGCGACACCGTACCCGAACACTGCAGGGACGGTTCCGAGTCCAAGCACGGACAGTGCAAGCGCGCCATAGGCCGGTGACCCGATAGCGAATGCGTACAGAAACGCCGGATAAAGGAGCGGGCACGGGAGAATACCGTGCACCGCACCTAGCGCGATGATACGCGGACCGCCGACCCACTGGTCGACGTGCTTGTGTAATCGCGTGCTAAAACGCCACAGCAGTGACCCAGACCCGACCCCAGCAATAGCGCTCGTCGCCGTCCCTGTCCGGAGGTACAGCCCCCCGGTCACCATGATGAATCCCCCAACAGCGATTCCGGCGACTGCCCGAAAGCTATCTGCCAGCGCAACGACGGCTGCCGTGTCATAGACGATGGTTCCGAGCAGCCCCATGAGCGCGCCGAGAAGCGCGTAGCTCACCGTTCGTCCGAAGTTGAACAGGAGGTGCTGGCGGATCTCTGCCCAGGCGACCGGGCCGTCGTCGCCTAACCGGTCGGCGTACAGGGTAACGAGCGGTCCACACATTCCCAGGCAGTGTGCACCGCCGAGGAGCCCAATCAAGGCGAAGACTACGAGGCCGATATCGCCGCTCACCACCCCTGTGCCGTGGCCACCGGTCATCATCGCCGTCGGCTCACCGCACGCTTGATAGTGGTGATATCATCCGCGCCGAACATGACCCGAACGGCGACGACGATGAGGGCCGTATTGATGACTGCCAGGAACGCAACTGGTTCGAGTGCGACTACGAACGCGACTACGAACGGAATTGCGAACAGTCCGATGAGGGGCAACCGCGAGACAGGTATCGAAAGCATACCAGGCAGTCCCACCTTCCGTGAGTTAGTCTTCCGTTTGGCCTGTGACAACTCCGGGTAGCAACAGGGGGTAAAGCGCACTCTCGCTACGTCCGGTCAGTTGTCACGGGAACAGCAACGAGGTTCCCCCACTCAGTCCACGCCCCGTCGTAGTTTCTGACCGAGGAATAACCAAGAAGTTCAGACAGCACAAACCACGTTAACGACGATCGTTCGCCGATCCGGCAGTAGACAATTATGTCGCGGTCGCTGTCGATATCATACTCGCAGTAGAGCCGACGGAGTGCTTCGAGAGATTTGAATCGACCGTCAGAGCGGAGATTCTCGGACCAGACGATGTTCACTGCGCCGGGAATATGCCCGCCTCGCTGCGCGGATTCCGTCATCCCCGGCGGTGCGAGGATAGTCCCGTCGTACTCTTCGGGAAGCCGGACATCGACAAGCGCGGTCGGCTTGGACAGTGCTCGGTGCACGTCGTGTCGATACGCTCTCACATGCTCGTACGGGCCACCCGGCCGATACGACCGTGGCGTGTACGACGGGACGCTCTCGCTCGTCGGTCGCCCCGACTCAAGCCAGTGTCTCCGGCCCCCATCGAGGAGATAGATGTCTTCGTGGCCGTAGTAGGTGAGCATCCAGTACAGGTGCGCCGCAAACCAGTTCGAGCTGTCTCCGTAGAGAACAAGCGTCGATTGGTCCGTGATGCCACGTGTGCCAAGGAGGTCTGCGAGCGCCGCTTTCGATGGGATATCGCGTCGCGTTTCGTGCTGGAGGTGTCGTCGCCAGTCGATCGAAACCGCACCGGGGATGTGCGCTTCAGCATAGAAATCGGTGTTAAGGTCGACTTCGACGAGTCGCAGGTCCGGCGAATCAGACGCGACAGTCTCGAGCCGATGCTCAAGCCATTCTGGCGTGACCAGCGCGTTCTTGATCCGCTGTGGCTGATTCCGGTGGGCACTCATTGTCCAGTTCGGTCGGTCGTAGTGCTGTCGTGTCTGCTGATACTTAAAATAAATACATAGTTCTACGTTCGCCGACTGACAACTGTGCGAAAATTCCAGTGGCCGGCGAGACGGTTTCAGACCGGAACCGACAGATACCGCTACCAAGCTGCGGCGAACGTTAGCAGATCGATACCGATTATAAAGAGGATTATCAACAGCGCTATCGCAATAACAACTTTGACGAACCACGGAAGGGAGTCATCAGCGGCAGTGTTGCTCATATAGCTGTGTTGTGTCCCTGAACGCCTGTATCTTGTCTTGTCCTGCGACAAGCGCGCGAGGGGATGCTGTCAGCAGAGACGCGATCTGGTTGCCGCTCAAAAAACGAACAACCAGAACCGAAATTGACTGTACTGTCCACACGCAAAACAGAACAGATGCGGGAGTTTGTCTTCGAGATCCGGTACAACGACGGCGTCGACGAGCTAATGGATCTGTTCATCGAGACACCGGAAGCCCGTTCGACGACGTTCCTCTGTTCGATGGGGAACGCGCAACTCTGGCGGCTGGACCGAATAACGGGCCCCACTTCTGTCGTGGAAGACGCGACGGCGCTGTTGACGGGGTCGGCGTACAATCAACTGAGTATCAGTGACCGCCCCTGCGGCGGCCGCCACTACAGTGACGTGCTCGAAAACGGCTCCCAGCGCAGTCTCGTCTACAGCTACTTCGAGGATCTCGTCCACTGCGACTCGGTGCCAACGATCACGAACCGGTATATCAACGGCGCACTCCTCTTCGAGATAACCCGGCAGGAGAACACCGAGCGCTGGCGCATCCTCATGGAGGACGATAAGAAAGTCGGGATGCTGTACGATACACTGAGGGGCGTCCTTCAGGACGGACTCTCTTTTCACTTCGACCACGTAGGCGACGCGGCCGGCCCGTTGCTTACCCTGTTTGACTCAGTTTCTGTTCGGCCGGAACAGAGCCGGGTGCTCGAACTGGCTGCCGAGAAGGGCTACTACGAGACGCCACGCGAGACGACCCTCGACGATATCGCGGCGGAACTCGATTGGCCGCGCTCGACGGTCTCGTACAGGCTGCGTCAGGCCGAGGCGGCACTCGTCGAAGCGTACATCTCGACGATGTGACGGCGTGAGTGATACGCCGGTGCCGCTTCTATTCCGACCTGCATACCGCGAGGTAGCTTGGCGATATTTATGTTCGCCGGACAGTTCGGGCACGCACAGACCAACTTCCACTACGCACACTCCTGTCGTCTGACCCAGACGGCCTCGTATTCCTTTACCGATTCTCACACGCAAGCGCCGAGGACTTCGAGTCCAGCGTTGAGCATATACGAGACGACCCTGTCGGGAGCCAGCTAACCGCTGTCGACGCGAACCGGCTCTACCGCGGCGGCACCGAGTACCAAGGCCCGGTCATCAACCTCTTTCAGACGGAGGCCGCCGCAAAGCAACTGTACCCCGGCCAGTTCGGTGCGTGGAATGGTCTCGGAGATCCCGTATCCGAAGCGGAGCGCCTGTTCAATTACCAGCGCGTTGCGGATGTTATCAACGATCAGATCTGTGACGAGTGCTCGTCCTGTGTCGGGACCCGAGCCGCTTCCCGAGACAGCGATACTAGGAGCAGCATCTCTGTGCGCTTGTTTCCGACGGACTGTGTTCACTCTCGGTCTGTCGGGTCTTCTACGCTAGCCATCATGTAATCGACGATGACTCTGATAGTTCTCTGTCTAACAGCGGAACCGGTGGGGTGGCTAACAGCGGAACCAGTGGGGTGGGGGTGTGGAGCAATTCCACCTGCAGATGTTGGGACCACGCTTTACTATCTCACTTTACTCAGATCGTGACCGGGGCATGTGAACCGGGACAACAATGGCTCCACGACGGTAGATATTTGCCACTGGGACAAGAGGTTGCTAAGAACATCAACAATCCAACTGAGGGCAGGTAATGTCGAGCCACTACATCACGTCAGCGGACCATCTTCCAGAGGAAGAACAGACCGAAACCACACTGCAGATTACGGATGCCCAGACGAAACGCATTTTCGAAGCGCGCGTTCGGATTGCCAGGGACCCTGCTGAACTCACTGACCCGGACCCTCTAACAATCGTCGCCGGACCACACGAGAGTGTCAGTGAGACCAGATACGTCGAATTGCTCGACGAGACTGACGAGACCGGTATTGA
Source organism: Haloarcula taiwanensis (assembly GCA_002844335.1). NCBI lineage: Archaea > Methanobacteriati > Methanobacteriota > Halobacteria > Halobacteriales > Haloarculaceae > Haloarcula > Haloarcula taiwanensis. The sequence continues at coordinate 50,599 of CP019155.1, read as the reverse complement.
TCACGAGCTAGTCGCTCATCTGGCGGCTGAACAGGAGACGGCGTCGAATATCCTCAATACTCGCTCTGACGACCTGAAAGTACTCTTGCAGTATCTCGTCGAGACCGGCGAGTACGAGTCAACGTCCGATGCGCTTCGGGAAATCGCGTTCGACCACCTCGCCACGGAACGACCGGCACTCCTTGACGCTTACGCGGAAGTCCGTCGCGAATTTGATGACGACCCACTCAGGCGGGTCCTCGAAGAACAGGAGTGATAGATGGCGGTCAATTCCCTCCGTGAGTACCTCGATTTGCTCGACACGACCGGCTGGCTCTGTCCGTTCGACCAGCCAGTGTCGTGGGACCTTGAAGCGAGTGCAGCCACGATGCTTGCCAATATCCGTGACGGACCGATTCCTGTTTTCGAGTCCGTCACAGGGATTGAGACGGAGTCGAAACTGGTTGGGGACCCGTACCGCGGCCCGCAGACTCGCCCCTGGAATCACTTCGCACAAGCGCTGGGGCACCCAGACGGTCTTTCGGGCCGTACGTACTACGACCGAGTGATTGAGCGCCTCAACGCGCCGAAAGCGCCTCGAACTGTCGCAAATCACCAAGCCCCTTGTAAAGAAACAGTGCGGACAGGGAACGAGGTTGACCTCCTGTCGTTCCCGTGGCCGTACATCCACGAGGGTGACGGGGGACGGTACTCGAATCACCACACCATCGTCGCACCGGACCCCGACACGGAGTGGGGGACTTGGTCGAGCCATCGCATGATGATCCACGACAGCTCCCGGGCCAGTCTGCTGTTACTGGCCGGTGAACAGGTTCCTAACCGCTACTACTACGACTACGAGCCGCGTGGCGAACCGATGCCAGTCGCGGTCGTCATCGGTTCGGAACCCACCGTCGAGAGTACTGCAGATATGTGGATCCCGACTGGACGGAGTGAAGCGGCCTTCGCGGGCGGCCTGAAAGACGCGCCTGTCGACCTCGTCCAGTGCGAAACCAATGACCTGTACGTCCCGGCGACGGCCGAGCTAGTTCTCGAAGGGCACGTTCGACCCGACGACCGACTCGACGAGGGCCCGTTCGGAGACTATTTCGGCTACATGAACGGTCCGCGTCGCTCTATGCCGGTGTTCGAGGTCGATGCAATCACCCACCGGGACGAACCGCACATCCCGTTTTGCGTCGAGGGGAGCGGCGTCGGATACGGGCAGAACTCGACCAGCACGCTGCGACTCGTCGCAGCCGGACCCGACGCGACTGTCGGGCTCCGAGCCGCCGGATTCGATGTTTCGATGGCGGTCCCGTGGCGATTCACGTCCCGCACCGTCTGGGTCATCGCGACGGACCGACCGTATCCGGGGTATCTCCACGAACTGGCGAACTTTATTTTCACGACGTGGGGGATGCTTCACATCGACTTTTTCGTCTTTGTCGACGCTGCTGTCGACCCACTTGACCCACGGGCAGTCTTGACAGCTATCGCACTTGAGGCAGACCCCGATGCCGACTTCCACCAGTTCGGCGTCGAGCGGATGCCGAAAGTCCCGCTCAACATCTACCAGACGCCCGACGAGAAGGGCAGTGCGGATGTGGGGACTTCGAAGGCGAAGACGGCCAAAGCCTACATCGACGCGACGACTGACGGTGACGCGACGGACACGACGGCGACCACAGAAACTCGTAAGCGAGCCCAGGTACGGCTGGTCGAAGCGGGACTGGACGCTGCGCGGTTCGACCGACTTGATGAACGGGAGGAGCAATCACAGTGATACCGTTCACACAGTACGTTCGTGGACTGGCTGGCGACGACGACCTCGTCCGACTCGACGGCCCATTCGAAATCCCGGTTGACGCGCTTGCGGCGGAGGCGCTCCGAGCGAGTGGGCCGGCGCTTCGGTTCCAGCGGTCTACGGGTATCGACTTGGTTAGCGGTGTGTTCAGCGGTCCGGACCAGACACAGCACCGCGAGGCGCGGCCGTGGTCGCGGCTGTCGCTCGGCCTCGGACTTGACCCGGAGGCCCCGCTCGTTGACCTGCTAGAGACTATCGGCGATCTCGGCCCGGCCGGGGAAAATCCGGAGCCGACATACACAGGTCAGGCGGCCTCGGGGACAGATATCGACGGACAGGACCTGCAATTCCCGCAGGGAGAAACTGAGACGTGGCCAACAGTGACGCTCGGTGTCGCATCGATCTCGACCGCTGACGGCACACACTGGGCACCGGTCCACGGCTCGGTTGTGAGTGGGGATACGCTCAGAGTGCGCGTTCCGGACGCGCTGTCGTCGCTTGTTGCTGACGGGGCGACGATGACGATAGCGCTTGGCGTGCCGCCAGCGGCGATCACGACGGCATACCTGCTTGCTGTCACCGAGCAAACTGCCACGCCAATCCAGTCCTGTGGGGTAACCGGAACTGTCCCGCTCGTCCCGACCAACGGCGGACTCGTCCCGAGTGCGACGGAGGTCGTCATCGAGACGACGGTTGCGGACCGCCAGCCTGACTTCCGCTCTGACCGTCGAGAAGGCTGGGAGTACGTCGTTGCGAGCGGGCCGCTCTCGTTGGCGGTCGAGAGCGTCCGCGCTACTGAAAACCCTGTCATTCCTATCTCTCCGGTCGGTTGCCCGCTCGCGGATGATAGCCAGCTCACAGGGCTTGTGACCGCCGCAACGCTCTATCACCGGGTCAACAACTACTGGGGTATCTCGCCAGTGGAATGGGTTATGTTACCGGCAGAGGCCGAACTCGGCATCTGCTTCGTGGCCAGTGACATACTGTACGGCGGGTTCGAGTGGCAACTCGCGAACATCCTCTTTTCGTTCTCGTCGCTTTTCGACACGGTGGTTATCGTCGACGAAGACGTTCCGCCACAGGACTTCGGCCGCGTTCTGGCCGATGTCTGGCTGAAATCTCATCCGGCTCGCGACTGGACGTTCAGCGAGTCGGATGCGCCGGCGGCGACACGGCCGCACTATCGACAGAACAACGAAACCGGTTCGCGTCTGTACGTGAATGCGGCGTGGGACCCACGCTGGAAAGAAACGTACATCGCGCCGCGAGTCACGTTCGAGAACTCGTTCCCAAGCAGCGTCCGCGACATGGCTCGTGTCCTGTGGGACGACTCAGATATCGCTTCCGGAGTGAGGACTGAAAACGAATCGTCCCACTGAACGTGTTTCCCGAGTGTGTATACATTTAAATATGTAGTAATCAGTTCTGTTTACGCAATACAGCAAGCGTATACTTCCTTTGTGGGAGTGAAAGTAAAATATATTCAATATATTATCTGTAAAAACTAACCGGTACAGTTATACCAGATACCGGTATCCCGAGCGGTGTATGGCGACCAGCCACAACCTCCCCGACTACGACACAGCACGGCAAGAGTTCACGTGGGACGATATCTACGCAGAAGCGGACTGGGACGCACCGGATAGCTTGAACATCGGGCACGAAGTCGCTGACCGACACGCGACAGACCGAGGCCAGGTCGCACTCTATCAGGTCGGGACCGACGGAGAGCTGTCGACAATGACGTTCTGGGAGCTTGCTGACCGCTCAAGCCAGTTTGCCAACGTCCTCGACGACCTCGGGGTTGCGCAGGGTGACCGGGTCTTCTCGTACATGCCCCGGATCCCGGAGCACTACGTGGCGCTGGTCGGCACGCTCAAACACGGCGCTGTCTGGGGAAGCGTCAACGAGCGGTTCGGTCCCGAGGGTATCTCGTACCGTCTGGACGACTGTGACGCGACGGTCGTCGTCACCACGACTGACAACCGGGACACGGTTGAAGACGCACTGGACGATGCGCCCGCAGTCGAACACGTCATTACCGTTGACCGCGGGAGTGGGGCACCTGCTGATGACGTGGTTTTCAATACTGCGCTGGACGGCGCGAGTACGGCCTACGAGGTCGCAGAGACCAGCGGGGAGGACGACGCACTGCTGTACTACACCTCAGGGACGACCGGGCTGGCCAAGGGTGTCCTCCACAAACAGCGCTGGATCGCCGGTGTCGCGGCGACACAGAAGTACGCCGTAGACCTCCAGGACGGTGACCTGTACTGGTCGACCGGCGACCTCGGCTGGCTAACGGGCGCGATCAACACGCTCGGTGCCTGGTTCTGGGGTGCGTCGCTGTTCACGTACGAGGGCGAGTTCGACACCGACGAGTGGGCAGACCTACTCGACGAATATCCGATCAGCGTTCTGTTCTCGGTCCCGACGGCGTACCGAATGCTCCGGGAGAACGAGGAAGCCCTCGCTGACGCCGACCTCGATTTACGTCACGCGCTCTCTATCGGCGAACCACTCAGTGCCGGCGTCGTCGAGTGGGGGGAAGACGAACTCGGCGTCACGATCCTGGATACGTACGGCCAGACCGAGACCGGGAACATGATTATCAACAACTACCCGACGATGGAACTCCGGCCCGGGTCGATGGGAAAACCACTCCCCGGAATCGAAGCCGATATCGTCGACCCGCAGAGCGGTGAAGTTCTGGCCCCCGGCGAGACGGGTGAGATAGCACAGCGGGGCGATTACCCGTGTTTCTTCGCCGAGTTCTGGAACAAGCCCGAGAAGACCCAGCGGGCGTTCATCGACGGTCCAGACGGGACGTGGTATCTCTCGGGCGATCTGGCGCACAAAGACGAGGACGGCTACTTCTGGTTCGAGGGGCGTGCAGACGACGTGATCCTTTCCTCCGGTTACCGGATCGGGCCATTCGAAGTCGAAAGTTCGCTGGGCGAACACGAAGCGGTCGCTGAGGCGGCTGTCGTCCCCAAACCACACGAAGCGCGGGGGAACATCGTCAAGGCCTACGTCGTGCCAAGCGAGGACGCTGAGCCGTCCGACCCCCTCAAAGAAGACATTCAGAGCTACGTGAAAGAAGAGCTCTCAGCACACGAATACCCGCGCGAAATCGAGTTTCGCGAGGAACTGCCCAAGACCGTGACCGGAAAGATTCGCCGAACCGAACTTCACGACGACGCTGAAGCAGAAGCCGAAGTCGAATCCTGACATAGGGTATCAAGCAGTACGAGTGCCAACACAGACACGACTACCAATGAATTTCGAATCTACAGAGGAGCGTTCGATGATTCGGTCGACTGCGGCGGACGTAGCGGCCGAGTACGGACCGGAGTACTGGCGCGAGAAAGAGGAGACAGGCGAGTTCGGACAGGAATTCTGGGACGAACTGGCTGCGGCCGGCTTCCACGGCCTACTGGTCCCACAGGAGTACGAAGGGGCCGGGATGGGGATACAGGAGATGGGACTGGTCATGGAGACGCTCTGTGCCGAAGGCTGTGGCATGGCGGGTACGTGGTATCTCGTACTTACCGCCGGCATGGCCGCTGTCGGTATCAGTGAGAACGGGACAGAAGCGCAGAAACAGACCTATCTACCCGACATCGCCAACGGGAAGCGAAACTTCTCTATCGGGATTACAGAGCCCGAAGCCGGAACGAACACGCTGAACGTCGCGACCCGCGCCGAGAAAGACGGCGACGAGTACGTGCTGAACGGGAACAAGGCGTGGATTACCTTCGCGGACCGGGCCGACAATATGATTCTCGTCACGCGAACGACTCCGCGTGACGAGGTCGACCGCGGGACTGACGGCATAAGCCTCTTCATCGTCGATATGGACGACCCCGGCATCGACGTGTCGCCGATCCCCAAACACGGTATCAACTACTCGAAGTCCTGTGAGGTCTTCATCGAGGATGTTCGGGTCCCCGAGGAGAACTTGCTGGGCGAGGAAGACGACGGCTGGTGGACTCTCGTCGATATGCTGAACCCGGAACGAATCGGCTTCGCGGCCGCCGGGACCGGCATCGGCAAGCTAGCCGCCGACACTGCTATTGAGTACGCGAGCGACCGGGAGGTGTTCGATGCGCCTATCGGGACCCATCAGGCGGTCTCGTTCCCCATCACCAAGGCGTATGCCCGCATGGAAACGGCCGCGCTCATGCGTGAGAAGGCGTCCTGGTTGTACGACCAGGGCGAGGAGTGTGGGTACGAGACAAACGTTGCGAAGGCGACAGCTGTCAGTGCTGGCATCGAAGCGGTCAAACAATCGATGCAGGCGTTCGGCGGCTGGGGCTACGCGAAGGAGTACGACATCGAGCGGTGGTGGCGCGAAATCAACCTGACGCGGCTGGCCCCGGTCTCTCAGCAGATGGCGTACAACCACATCGGGCAACACCTCGGCTTCCCACGATCCTACTAATGTTCGAGAAAGTCCTTGTCGCAAACCGCGGCGAAATCGCGGTTCGTGTGATGGCTGCGTGTGAAGAGCTGGGTATCGAGACGGTCGCCGTCTACAGCGACGCCGACCGCAACGCCGGCCACGTCGAGTACGCTGACGACGCATACAACGTCGGCCCGGCACCTGCAAGCGAGTCGTATCTCGACCAGACAGCGATACTCGATGTCGCTGAGCGGGCTGGAGCCGATGCAATCCATCCCGGCTACGGTTTCCTCGCGGAAAACGCCGAGTTCGCTAGCCGCGTCGAGGCTACCGACGGTCTCACGTGGGTCGGCCCGCCAAGTGACGCGATGGAGACACTGGGCGAAAAGACGAAAGCCCGAACAGTGATGCAGGAGGCTGGCGTCCCAGTCGTTCCCGGCACGACGGATCTGGTCGACGACCCAGACGAAGTACGGGCGCTGGGCGCAGAGTACGGCTACCCCATCGCGATCAAGGCTGAAGGCGGTGGCGGCGGTCGCGGCATGAAAATCGTCCGGAGCGAGGCCGAGGTTGCGGAGGCGCTCAAAAGCGCACAGCGCGAGGGCGAAGCCTACTTCGGCAATGACTCGGTGTACGTCGAAAAGTACCTCGAAGCCCCAAAACACGTCGAGGTGCAGGTGCTTGCGGACGAACACGGCAACGTCCGCCATCTGGGCGAGCGCGACTGCTCGCTGCAACGCCGCCACCAGAAGGTCATCGAGGAAGCACCGAGTCCGGCTCTCGATGCCGAACTCCGTACGGAGATCGGTGCGGCTGCCAGACGCGGTGTCAGCGAAGCCGGGTACACGAACGCCGGCACGGTGGAGTTCCTCGTCGAGGACGGGGAGTTCTACTTCATGGAGGTGAACACCCGCATTCAGGTCGAACACACCGTCACCGAAGCGGTGACTGGTATCGACATCGTTCGCTGGCAGCTCCGGGTCGCTGCGGGCGAGCAACTGGACTTTACACAGGAGGACGTGTCGATAGACGGCCACGCCGTTGAGTACCGAATCAACGCGGAGAACCCGGCCGAGGACTTCGCTCCGACGCCGGGGCCGCTGACGACGTACGCGCCGCCAAGCAGTATCGGTGTGCGGCTCGACCACGCGGTCTCGCAGGGCGACGATATCGGGGGCGATTACGACTCGATGATTGCAAAGCTCATCGTCGCTGGTGAGGACCGGGACCACTGTCTGGACCGGTCGAGGCGTGCCCTCGACCATTTCACCGTTGAGGGGGTCCACACGACTATCCCGTTCCATCGATTGATGCTGGACGACGACACGTTCCGTGCCGGGACGCACACGACGAAATACCTCGACCAGGAACTCGCCGACGATGCCCTTGACGCGGCCGTCGCGCGGTGGGGGACAGACGAGGTCGGTGGCGACGCCCAGTCGGCGTCGACGGATGAAATCGCTGTCGAAGTCGATGGGAAGCGCTTCGATGTCGTTGTTACGGACGGACTGCCCCGCGTAGCCCGTGATGGCAACGCCAGTGCCGGCTCCGACACTGGCGCTTCGGGCGGCAATTCATCCGGTGGCGGCACGGTGGACGTGACCACGTCGGGTGCGATTACGGCCGAGATGCAGGGCACTATCCTCTCGACCGAAGTCGCGCCCGGTGACGATATCGCAGCGGGCGATGTCGTCTGCGTACTCGAGGCGATGAAAATGGAAAACGACGTGGTGGCATCCACGGGCGGAACTGTCGCGTCCGTCCCGATCACGGAGGGCGATTCCGTGGACATGGGTGACACCCTGGTTGTACTGGAGGAGTAAGTATGCAAGTCAGAATTTCAGACGACGCGACCGAATCGGAAGCACAGGCCATTGCAGAGGCGTTGGCGACACACTTCGAGGACGACATTACACTCGTCATTGACAGCGGCGAAACGGCCGCCAGTGCCACGTACGACGGCACTCGGGGGGACGAAGCCGCGGAACAGGTCGACGACGACCTCGGGCCGACCGAACGCGAGGAGAATCTGCGCAAGGAGATCGAAGAGATCCACGAAGGCGGGCCGGAAAAGTACAAGGAGCAGTTGCCTGAGGAGGGCAAGCTGTTCGTTCGTGACCGTATCGACCTGTGGTTCGGCGACGATTTCCTCTTCGAGGACGGGACGTTTGCGGAGTTTGACGCCGACGACCAGCTCCCGGCTGACGGACTCATCACGGGGGCCGCGGAGTTCGAGGGCCGTGACCTGCATTTCATGGCCAACGATTACACGGTCAAACGTGGAAGCATGGCCGCAAAAGGTGTCGAGAAGTTCCTCCGGATGCAACAACGGGCACTGAAAACCGGGCGACCGGTGCTGTATCTGATGGACTCCTCGGGCGGCCGTATAGACCAGCAGACGGGCTTTTTCGCCAACCGCGAGGGAATCGGGAAGTTCTACTACAACCACTCGATGCTCTCGGGGCGGGTCCCCCAGATCTGTGTGCTGTACGGTCCCTGTATCGCCGGTGCGGCCTACACGCCAGTCTTCGCAGACTTCACCGTCATGGTTCGGGACATGAGCGCAATGGCCATTGCCAGCCCCCGGATGGTCGAAATGGTCACTGGCGAGGAAATCAGCCTCGAAGACCTCGGCGGCCCCGACGTACACGCACAGCACTCCGGAAGCGCAGATCTCATCGCCGACGACGAGGAACACGCCCGCGAACTCGTCGCGCAACTCATCGGTTATCTGCCAGACAACGCCGACGAAGACCCACCACAGACCAGTGGGACGGCCCCGAAGCGCTCGCCAGAGGGTATCGACGCCGTCGTCCCGGACAAGCCCAACAAAGGCTACGATATGTTCGACGTGATCGAGCGGGTCGTCGACGCCGGGTCGCCCCTCGAACTCCGGCCCGAGTACGGGAAAGAGATTATCACGTCGTTTGCTCGGATCGATGGTCGGCCAGTCGGAGTCATCGCCAATCAGCCAGCCCAGCGTGCGGGAGCCATCTTCCCGGACGCAGCGGAGAAAGCCGCCCAGTTCATCTGGACCTGCGACGCTTACAATATTCCGCTATTGTACCTCTGTGATACGCCGGGGTTCATGGCTGGGTCAGGCGTCGAGAAGGAGGGCATCCTCGAACAGGGCAAGAAGATGATCTACGCCACGTCTTCGGCGACAGTGCCCAAGCAGTCCGTCGTGGTGCGGAAAGCATACGGTGCGGGCATCTACGCGATGTCCGGCCCCGCGTACGACCCCGAGTCGACAATCGGCCTTCCAAGCGGCGAAATCGCGATTATGGGGCCGGAAGCGGCTATCAATGCCGTCTACGCCCGGAAGCTCTCCGAGATCGAGGACGAGGACGAACGACAGCAAAAGGAGCAGGAACTCCGCGAGGCCTACCGCGAGGATATCGACATTCATCGAATGGCTAGCGAAGTTGTCGTCGACGACATCGTCCCACCCAGCGATCTCAGAACGGAACTGACGAACCGGTTTGCGTTCTACGAGACCGTCGAGAAAGACCTCCCGGACAAGAAACACGGGACCATCCTCTGAGCTATGACAGGACGCTACTACGAAGAGTTCGAGGTCGGCGAGACCATCGAACACGAGAAGCGCCGTACCGTCAGCGAGCGCGACAATCAGCAGTTCTGCGATATGACGATGAACCAGCAGCCGCTCCATCTCGACGCCGAGTTCGCGGCCGAGACGGAGTTCGGCGAGCGACTGGTCAACGGCCTCTACACGATGAGCCTAGCGGTCGGACTGACCATTCCAGAGACGACTGACGGCACCATCGTCGCGAACCTGTCCTACGACAGCGTCGAGCATCCGAACCCCGTGTTTCACGGCGACACGATCCGCGTGCAATCGACTGTGACCGACAAACGCGAGACCAGCGACGGTGACCGCGGCGTCGTCACGATGCACGTCGAGGTGTTCAAACTCACAGATTCGGACGATGTCCTCGTCTGTGAGTTCGACCGCACCGTGCTGTCGCTGAAGCGGGACCACGCCGAGTGACGCTGTGACTGCCCGACTGACGAACCGCAGATTCAAGTCACCTATTCGGGCACGCCGATGACCCACCGCCATCGTTGCTCGAACGTCCCGTCCAGAGCGCCGAGGAGTTCGTGGGCCTGTCGTACCCGCTGTTCTGTGTCGAGTTTCGGATAGAGCCGTGCGGCCATCGCGGGAATCGCGTGGAACAGCCGGATGTTTTCGGCAGTCGTCGAAAACCGCCATGTGCCTGTCGTCGTCGAGAAGTCACTCGCCAGGGCGTCTTGGAGGGTTGATGTGTCGGACGGGGAGCGTGACTCGCGCTCGAACTGTTCGAACACGTCCGTGCCGTCGGGACAGAACCACCCCAGCGGTGCGACAGCGCCAACCACGCCGTCCGGGCGGAGGACTCTGGCGGCTTCCCGTACTGCAGTCGCTGGGTCAGGGACCAGAAAGAGTGAGGCGGTAAAAGCCACGCCGTCGACCGACTGGTCACTGAGCGGAAGGTGGTCGAAATCGGCCTGCAACCGGGCAGCGGAGTCGATTTCGCGTAGCATCTCGCGACTGATATCGAGCGCAATAGTATCCGCTGCCGTCTCGGCGAACACGCGCGTGCTTACGCCTGTTCCAGCGCCCGCATCGAGCACTGTCCCGAGTCGCCCGTCAGGACGAGTGCTCATCTCGGCGGCGAGCAGCCGAGCGAGCGACGTGAAACGATTGGTCCGCCGCTCGTAGGTCGTGTAGGCGTCGACGCTGGCATCGAAATTTCGCCGGACGACGTTTTTCATACACGACAGCACAGTAAGGTCTCGGATAGGTGTTGCCGTTGGTTACCGCTGCCCGGCCTCGCGAGCGCGTTCGAGGACGCGCTCTGCTTGCGCGATAAGCGGTGCGTCAATCATCTCTCCGTCGACCTCGAAAACCCCGGCATCTGTCTCGTCGTCGGCTGCAACAACGCGTTCAGCCCATGCTATTTCCTCGTCATCGGGGGAGAACGCGTCGTTGATGACCGCGACCTGATCCGGATGGATCGCCATCTTCCCATCGTATCCGAGCTGGGCCGCGAACTCCGTCGCTTCGCGGAGGCCATCTAGATCGCCGTAGTCGGGGTATATCGTATCTATCGCATCGATTCCAGCGGCGCTGGCCGCAACGACGACTCGCTGGCGTGCATAGAGCACCTCTCGTCCGTCGCTGGTCCGACTCGCACCGATGTCGGCCGCGAGGTCTTCGGCTCCGAACAGGAGGGCATCTGTTGGGTCGGCGGCTGCGATCTCCGCCGCGTTGAGGACGCCAGCGGCCGATTCGACCAGCGAAAGCACTGGGAGGTCCACACTGTGCTCCCCGAGGAGCCGTTCCAGGACCGATATGTCGTCGGCAGAACTGGCCTTCGGGAGCATCACACTGTCGGGACTGGTATCCGTCAGTATTGCCGCAAGGTCGGCTGTAGCGCTGACTCCCACGGGATTGATGCGAACGCAGATGTGGCTATCTGAACTGACAGTTGATAGGACCGATTGAACAGATTCACGGGCCTGTTCTTTGTCAGCCGGTGCAACCGCATCTTCGAGGTCGAAAACGACCACGTCAGCGTCGCCACCGGCCGCCTTTCGCATCAACTCTGTGTTGTCACCCGGTGCAAACAGGACACTGCGACGAACCATGGCCGCCCCTTCACCTCCCAGCAGTAAGATGGTAGGGGATAGACACCCGGCTATGCACGGGGTGACCGTGCGCTGTGGACTCGTCGCCTGCCGCAGGTATGACCACCGCCGCTCGAATTAGCTACCGGTGGCACGACTGCCGTGACACTTCAGCGTGGCCGCTGGACAGCAGAAACAGCATGGATTTTTATGACACTGGGTAAAATCTCTCTCTGTGACAACCGACCTCCCTGGTGTCGACGACAGGCAACTGTTCGACACGCACGCCCACCAACCGACCAGTGAGTTCCTCCACGACGCCGGCGGCGAAATGATGCAAGACGCCGCCGACCGCTTTGGCACTGATCTGGAGACGTGGGACTACGACGAAATGCTCGCGGAGTACCACGAGGCGGGTGTCGGTGGCGCTGTCCTGCTTGGCTGGGACGCGGAGACGAACACCGGAAACCCACCCGTCCCCAACGACTATGTCGCCGAAGTCCGGGACGAGTACCCCGACTTCTTCGTTGGGTTCGGAAGCGTCGATCCACTGAAAGATGACTGCGTACAGGAGGCGATCCGGTGCGTCGAGGATCTGGACCTCTCGGGGTTCAAGTTCCAGCAGATCGCACAGGGCTTTGACCCCTCGGACGAACGCCACGACCACCTGTGGAGTACCATCGAAGACCTCGGGGTCCCCGTTGTCTTCCACGGCGGGAACTCGACACTGGGGGCCTGTAGCGCCGGCGGTCGCGGCCTGAAAATCAAGTACGGTAACCCGATGCTTATCGACGACGTGGCTGCTGCACATCCGGATCTCGACATCCTCATCGCTCACCCCGCCTTCCCGTGGGAGAAAGAGCAACTGGCGATATGCCAGCAAAAAGGCAACGTGTACATGGATCTCTCCGGCTGGGTGCCGAAGTACATCGACGAGCAGGTGCTCCATTACGCCGGGACAGTGCTCAAAGACAAGGTGATGTTCGGCACTGATTATCCGATGATCGACCCCGAAACGTGGCTCGAATCGTTCGCCCGTGACACGGACTTTGACACGGATGTCCAGCGGAAGATTCTGTTCGAAAACGCCCGGGAATTTTTCGACCGCTAGTCGAAATCCGGGGTCCGCCCGTCCAGAAACGCCTCGACTCCGCGTGAGTGTGCCGGCGTATCGTACGCCAGCGACTGGATGCGTGCTTCCCGACGCAGCCCGGTTCGCAGAGACTGGCCGAGATTATCGTGGATCGCCTCCTTCGCCAGCCCGAGGTTCGCTGTCGGCTGTGCCTGAAGTGTTTCGAGCAGGTCGGCCGTCCGCGCATCAAGCTTGGCTGGTTCGACAGCCTCGTTGATCAGATCCATGTCGGCGGCGCTTTCGGCGTCGATTAGTTTCCCGGTGAACGCGAGTTCTTTAGTTTTCCTGAGCCCGATAAGCCGAGGTAGTATGGCGGTTGCGCCCATGTCTGGGACGAGGCCGACGCTGATGAACGACGCACCGAACCGCGCGGACGTGGCGGCGTAGGCGAAATCGGCGACGGCCACGAGCGACAGTCCGGCACCGACCGCGTCCCCGTTGACCTTTGCGACGACAGGCACCGGCGCTTCGAGGATATTGCTGGCCACCCGACCCAGCGTTTTCCGGACTCGTTCGTAGGCTTCCGTTGCCGATTCCTCACGCTCGCTCATCGCCTCAATATCCCCGCCGGCACTGAACGAATCACCGTCACCGGTGAGGAGAACGGCGTCGTGCGTCGCCGGGTCGAGATCAGCGAGCGCATCAGCGAGCTCAGTCGCGACCGCCCCGGTCATCGCGTTTTTGACACCGGGACGGTCGAATACGATTCGTCGAACAGCACCGTCTTCAACGCGCATGGTCGTATTCAGGTGCCCGGGCACTTTACTGTCCGTCGTCGCCCGGATGGCCGCCGTCGGTGTCACCGAACAGCTGCGTGAACAACGAGTGCTGTGCGCGGTGGAGTCGTTCGAGGAACGCGGACTTGCTGATACCGAGTTCGGCAGCGACTTCACTAGCTGTCGTCTGTCGTGGGACGAGAAAATACCCCATCTCAACTGCGTACCGGAGACTCTCAGTCTGTGCCGGGGTCAGGTCCCACTGCTGTGCGATAGACGCGTCCTCTGTTGCACGCAGTGCGTACACCCGCTGTAGTTTCACGCCGACAGTTTCACCGGCCGTCTCCATGACGGTTTGGAGAATCTCGTGGCCCACCACAGCGCCAGTTAAAATCGCGTTGCCGTTCCGATACGTCAGCGATTCAACCATGAAGCCCGCACTGATGAGTTTATGTACAACACATTGCTGGAGCGATAGACATCGGTAATTATACCGACCATCGGTAACTGACTGGTAGAGATAGCGGATCCGGTCGTCCTCATCGAGATAGTCGATAAGCTTGTCACTCGCCTGCGCACTGAACCGCAGCAATACGTTACGGTCATCCCGGAGGAGCGGCGGGGCCGCTTCAATGGATGTCCCCGTGGCACTGCTTGCATCTGCCAGCGGGCAGTCGTCGCCCTCAATGCGAAACTCGACCATGAGACACTCCTCTATCATCACCTCATACATGTGCGGAATTACATATAAAACCCGTCTATATAGGGGCAAATTAGTAAGAATATTCCTCACGATTTTTGGGATAGATATGAACGTTGACGAAGTCAAAGACCGCGCTGGACCCCGAGAATTCAGCCCGAAAGACGACCTTCCCGAAGAGTATCGGAAGGCAGCCACGCGGATGCTCGAGTTCCACGCAAACAGCGAGATTATGGGGGCGTACCTCGAACGGCCCTTCATCAGAAAAGCACCGAGTATTGAGCGAAAGATGGCCTTCAGCGCGAAGGTGCAGGACGAAATCGGCCACGGCCAGATGCTCTACCGAGCGGCGGAGTCACTCGGTGTCAAGACCCGCGACGAGATGCTTGCAGACCTGGCGAACGGGGACGGGAAGTTCCTGAACTGCTTCCATTATCCGATGGAGAGCTACGTCGAGACGCCGATGATCGCATTCTTCGTCGACGGGGCCGCGATGCGCCGCCAAGCGACCCTGAAAAAGTCCAGTTGGGAACCGTACGCCCACGCGATGGACAAGATCTGCTTCGAGGAGGGGATGCACGTCAAACACGGCGAGTCGATCCTCCGCGAACTGATGAACGGCTCCCGGAAGGAACAGCGCATGGTGCAGGAAGCCTTCGAAGAGTGGTGGCCGCGAATCTTGCAGTTCTTCGGCCCGACCGACGACCAGAGCACCCATCACGACTTCGCCGCGGAAGTCGGGCTGAAGACGTGTACGAACGACGAACTTCGAAACGCGTTCCTCAATACGTACATCCCGAAAGCCAAGAAATACGGGCTGGAGATGCCCGATGAGCCACGCATCCGGGATAACGGTGACGGGACATACGAGGTCGTCGAGGACGACCTCGACTGGGACGAGTTCTTCACTGTCTCACAGAACGATTACGACGGCAGTATCGAGCAGATCACGGGTCGCCGACAGGCTCAGGAAGCGGTTCAGTGGGTCCGTGACATGATGGACGACCAGACGACGACGAACAGCGGCCCGCAGTCACAGGCGGCTGACTGAGAACAATGATCTGGGAAGTATTCCGACAACAGAGTCCGGACGCGGCGTTCGTTCACTGCCGAGATGTCCACGCACCCGACCGAGAGATGGCAAAGCAGTTCGCCGTCATCCAGCACGGACGCCGGAAACCAACCCACGCGCTCTGGGTTGCCCCGCAGGAGAAAATCACGCAGGTCGACTCTGGGGCGGAGAGCCATGGCGAGACCGAGGACAGCGCCGAGAAACCGTGGGCCGTCTTCCGGCAGGACAAGCCTGGTGGGTATCACACGCACTGTGGTGATGTCGAAGCTGCC
This sequence comes from Haloarcula taiwanensis, assembly GCA_002844335.1. Lineage (NCBI taxonomy): Archaea > Methanobacteriati > Methanobacteriota > Halobacteria > Halobacteriales > Haloarculaceae > Haloarcula > Haloarcula taiwanensis. Next base: position 34,885 of record CP019155.1, on the reverse strand, counting down.
AGCGCCGCCGACGCAGAACAGGCGGCGATTGCGGCGTTCACTGACGACGACCCGAACAGTCTCTGGGTCGTCCAGCACCAGTACATCGGCGAAGTCACCGAGGACGACGTGAGCTTCGGCGGGACGACCAACAAGTCCTACCGGTTCGCACAGACGTACAACGTCGATCCGGCCGCTGAGGAGGTCGAAGCCTCCGAGACTGAGCAGATAGAAGCGGAGAAACAGCGAGGTGAGATCTAATGGCAACAACGGAATCCGACCTCGGCGGTCCAGCTGACCTGTCCGAGGACGAACAGCGTGCAGTCGAGGCACAGCTACTCCGGCTTGCTGACGACGAGCTGATTCAGGCCGAACGCTACACGTTCTGGCAGGTGCGTGCGCCGACACTGGAATCGGACCTCTCGATTTCGAACAACGCGCAGGACGAACTGGGTCACGCACGACTGTGGTATGATGCAGTGCAGCAACTCGGCTACTCCGAGGAATCGCTCATTTACGAGAGCGACCCCAGCGACTTCCAGCACAGTACGCTCGTCGAGCTGCCGTTTGCGGAAGGCGACTGGGCCGGCGCCATCGTCAGAGCGTACCTCTACGATGCGGCCGAGGATATCCGCCTCTCTGCGCTTGAGGACTCATCGTACGAGACAATCCGGAACCGAACGAGCCGCATTCAGGGCGAGGAAGGCTATCATCTCGAACACGCCGAAAGCTGGCTGAACCGGATGGCACTGGACGAGGAAGCCAGCGAACGCGTTCAGGCGGCTATCGATGACCTCTATCCGTACGCCCTCACGCTGTTCGAACCCGTCGGTGACGTGGAAGCCGACATCGAACGGCTGGGCATCCGAACGATGACTCTCGACGAGATGCGCACCGAGTGGGAGACCCGCGTCGAACCGTTCCTGACCGAACTCGGGTTCGACGTGCCGACCGATGCCGACCCCGCAACGCCGACGGGCCGGGACAACGAACACACTGACCACTGGCACGACCTGCACGAACAGATGACGTCCAGCTACCGGAATCTGGGACGCGACAAAGCGACGCTGATAATGGCGGCCGACGATGAGTAGCGACTACGACCGGCCACGCGCGGACGCTGACGCCACCGCGTGTTCGTACACCGACTACGAGACCAAAGACCACGCAGCGGACGACGTGCCGGCCACAGGCGAGGACGCCGACGGCATCGAACGCGACGTGTGGGCGGCCCTGTATCAGGTCGAGGACCCGGAGATGCCGGTCAGCATCGTCGATCTGGGCCTCATATATGGGCTTGACGTGTCCGATGGTGCTGTCACGGTCGACATGACACTCACATACAGCGGCTGTCCGGCACGCGAGATCATCCTTGATGAGGTCGAAGAAGCCGCCGAGAGTGTCGACGGAATCGAGACCGCGTCGGTCCGACTGGTCTGGGCCCCGGACTGGTCGATTGACTTGGTCACCGAACAGGGCAAAGAAGCGCTTCGGGACTTCGGAATGAGTTTCGACGGATGAGCGAGCCCGACCCCAGCGTCACGACCAGCGGCGAACAGACGGGCGCTGAGTGCCCGTACTGCAGCTCAACTGACACTGAGCGAAAACATCCACGCGGACCGTCTCGCTGTCAGTCGATTCATTACTGTAACGAGTGCCTCCAGCAGTTCAAGAAGTTCGAGTAAGCCGCTATTACTTGCGAGTATTACCTTCGTAGTTTGATACTGCGAAACAGAACGGTGGTGCCAATGATGACGGTGGCTGGAGTCTGCCGCCGACTTGACCCTCAGCCGAGGTTGATGTGGACGTTTTTCACCTCGGTGTAGGCCTCGATGGCCTGCTCGCCCTGTGCGCGGCCGTGGCCACTCTGTTTCGTGCCGCCGAAGGGCGTCTGTGGCCACGTGTTGGGCGTCTCGTTGACCATCACCATCCCGTAGTCTAGTCTGTCTGTGACGGTGTGAGCGCGAGTCAGGTCGTTCGTCCAGACACAGGCGGTGAGGCCAAACGGTGAGTCGTTTGCGACCGCAATCGCTTCTTCCTCGTCGCTCACTTCGATTGCGGTAAGCACGGGACCGAAGATTTCCTCCCGTGCAATCGTCATCTCGTTGTCCACGTCGGCAAAGACTGTCGGCTCGACGAAGTGACCGGTGTCTCTGTCAGCAGGGACGCCACCGCCGGCCGCGACAGTCGCCCCCTCTTCTTTCCCGGTCTCGATATAGTCGAGGATCTCCTGTTGCTGGCCCGCGCTGACGACTGGTCCCATCTGTCCATCGTCGTCGATACCGCCGCCGAGCGGGATGTTTTCGGCGATCTCAGCCATCCGGGAGACCATCTCGTCGTAGACGTCTTCGTGGACGACAATACGTGAGTTCGCCCAGCACATCTGTCCGGCGTTCATGAAGATTCCGTACTGGATGCCGCGGGCGGCGGTATCGAGGTCAGCGTCGGGGAACACGACTGCCGGACCCTTTCCGCCGAGTTCGAGCGTCACATCGGCGACCGCATCCGCAGCAGTACGCTGGACCGTCTTTCCGACGCCAGTACTCCCGGTGAATGTAACGTGATCGACGCCCTCGTGCCCGGTGAGGGCGTCGCCGGCCTCTGACCCCTTCCCTGGAACGACGTTGACGACGCCGTCAGGCAGGCCCGCTTTTTCGGCGGCTTTCGCATAGTACAGCGCCGAAAGCGGCGTCATAGCAGATGGCTTGAGGATAACGCTGTTTCCCGCCGCCAGCGCCGGTGCTAGTCCGCGGCCGGCGAGCTGGAAGGGATAGTTCCACGGCGCGATGTGTGCCGTCACGCCGACTGGTTCACGGGTAGTGTAGTTGAGCCGGCCGTTCTCGACGGGAATCTCGTCGCCGCGTATCTTGTCCGTCCACCCAGCGTAATGGCGGAACGTATCGACGACCATGTCGATTTCCAGCCCGGCTTCGAAGGGGGTTTTCCCGTTGTCGTGGGATTCAACCATCGACAGTTCGTCTTTCATCGCCTCGATGGCGTCGGCCATCGCATGGAGCTTCTCCCGACGCGTTCCCGGGTCCATCGTCGCCCACTCGGAACCGTCTGCGACGGCTGCCCGTGCCGCCTGTACTGCATCGTCGATATCGGCCGCCTCGGCCTGCTGTACCGATGCGTAGGTCTGTTCAGTTGCTGGGTCCTCCGTCTCAATCTTGTCGCCGTTGGTCGCTTCTCGCCATTCGCCACCGATATACAGGTCTGTCGGACCGGTGTACTCCATTGCAATAAGAGTGGGAGTGCGCGGCGTCTTAGTTGTTATTATTGATTATTAATGTCTGGCTGACGAGAGCGCGGTCTGCGACTTTCAAGCCGCAACATTGCGGTGCTATCCGCTACAGCTGCAGCTTTCGGACGCGTCAGTGGATTTACTCGCGTTTCTTTATCAGGAACTTCATATCGCCCTCGAAGACGACGGTCCCGTCCTGATTTTCCATTTCGGTGTCGAGAACGACTAACCCGGCGTCGTCGCGCCCGACCTCCTTGGTGTTGTCAACGACAATCTCCAGTTGGAGTGTATCGCCGATATGGACCGGGTTCGGGAGGTCCATGTAGTTCATTCCGAGAAACGCGAACGCGGTCCGTTCGACGATGCCCGTCCGGTAGACGAAGCCAGTCGCCTGCACGAACGTCATCGGACCGTGTGCGATCCGCTCACCGAACTCCTGTTGTTCCGCGTATTCCTTGTTCGTATGCAGTTCAGTCCAGTCTCCTGACAGGGCAGAGTGCATGACGAAATCGGACTCGGTAACCGTCCGGCCGACACTGATAAACTCCTGCCCCTCTTCGAAGTCCTCGAAGTGGTGTGGCTCGTAGCTGTACGCCATAGTTTGTCATCTGATAGCAGCCATTTATATTTTTACGCTCCGCTGACAGCACCAGCAGTGACCGGTATATATTTGTTATTCCTGATGGAACCACAGGCTGTATGTCCGGCGTCGCTGACGAAGTCAGAGAGCGTATCGAATCGGACGCGTACTGTGAAACCCTTGGCATCGACCTGGTCGAACTCGATTCAGGGTTCGCCCGGACTGAGTTGACGATTACCGAGGACTTGCTGAACTTTCATGGGACACCCCACGGCGGGGCGATTTACTCACTCGCCGATGCAGCGTTCGCTGCGGCGTCGAACTCTCACGGCGAGGTTGCGGTTGCCCTGGAGACGAACATCTCGTATTTAGACGCCATCGACACCGGTGAGACGCTGTCTGCGGTCGCTGAAGAGACACATCTTGCGGACAGCACCGCGGAGTACGAGGTGACGGTGACCGCACAGGATGGCGAGCGTATCGCGACGTTTCGCGGCCGAGTCTACCGGCCCTGACAGTCAGTCACGGTGGTCGTAAACGCGTTTCACCTTCCCGACCTGCGTTCGTTCGATGCTACCGGGCGCGACAAGTTCGAGTTCGTCCGGGGTGAACGCGAGCACGTTTTCCAGACGTTCGATGATTTCATCTTCCAGCGCTTTGTCGCCCGGCCCCTGCTCCGCAGTCCGTTCGATGGTGAGTTCAAGCACGTCGAGGTTGTCCTCCTCGTAGAGGTCGATTCGGTAGTGCGGGGCGACGCCGTCGATATCTAGTACTGCGTGTTCGATTTCGCTAGGGTAGAGGTTGACGCCACGGATGATGAGGAGGTCATCGGTCCGGCCAGTGACGTTGTCCATCCGTACCATCGTCCGGCCGCACGCACACTCGTCGTAGTTCAGCGTCGTGAGGTCACCGGTCCGGTACCGGAAGACCGGCAACGCCTCCTTGGTGAGCGTTGTGAGAACGAGTTCCCCCTCTTCGCCTTCCTCGACCGGCTCTTTCGTGTGTGGGTCGATGACCTCCGGGTAGAAATGGTCCTCCCAGATGTGAAGCCCGTCCTGCGCTTCGTGGCATTCACACGAGACGCCGGGACCGATGATCTCGGACAGTCCATAAATATCGATGCCATCGACACCCAGCCGCGCCTCGATTTCCTCCCGCATCGGGTCTGTACACGGTTCCGCTCCGAAGATAATCGTCGAGATCGGTAGCTCTCTGGGGTCGTGACCCATCTCTTCGGCCGTCTCGGCGAGATAGAGGGCATACGACGGGGTGCAGGCGAACACATCGCTCTCCAAGTCGGTCATCAACTCGACCTGTCGCTGTGTCTGGCCGCTCCCGATCGGAATAACCGAGGCCCCCAGTTCCTCAGTTCCGTAGTGGAGCCCCAGTCCGCCGGTGAACAATCCGTAGCCGTAGGCGTTCTGGACGGTGTCCCCTGCTTCGGTCCCGCTCGCAGCCAACGACCGTGCGACGACTTCGCTCCAGGTGTCGAGGTCGTCGTCCGTGTACGAGACGATTTTGGGTTTGCCGGTCGTCCCGGACGACGCGTGGATACGTGCAACGTCCGCGTCGTCTACGGCGAAGAGCCCGTCGGGGTACTCGTCGCGGAAATCCTCTTTCGTCGTCATCGGCAACTTCGTGATGTCGTCGATACTCTGGATGTCTTCGGGCGAGACGCCCGCCTCATCGAGCTTTTCCCGGTAAAACGGGACGTTTTCATAGGCGTGTGTGACAGTCTCTTTCAATCGGTCAGTTTGCAACGCACGCAGCTCTGTACGGCCAGACGCCTCCAGTGGCTTGTACACCATCTTCAGTGACAGAATGGGGTAAGAGTGATAAAATGGTTTGGGATTGGTCACTCCGCTGCCAATAGCGTGCGTGGTGTGTGACTCTCGACGAGTGATGCAAAGCTATTTTTCAGTACCCTCAGAGTTCCATGTATGCGGGACGCGTATCTCATCGGCGCAGGGCAAACGCCGTTTGGCTCGATGCCCGAAGAGAGCTACAGATCACTGTTCGACCACGCAGTCAGCGAAGCCATCGACAGTGTCGACCACGGTATCGACACGGATGCAATAGACGAAGCGGTCGTCGGCTCACTCGGCGTGGGCGGTCGACAACTCGGTCTCTCTGGCCCGGCAGCAACCGAACACGCTGGGCTGCACGGCGTCCCCAGCGTACGCGTTGAAAACGCCTGTGCCGCGTCGGGCTATGCCGTCCGACAGGCAATTCAGGCGGTCAAAAGTGGGATGGCCGACGTGGCGCTGGCTGGCGGCGTCGAAGTCATGACGGATATGAGTAGCGACGTGACGAAGTACTGGCTCGGCGTTTCCGGCGAAACAGAGTGGGAACGGCTGACCGGGACGACGTTCTCCGGCGTCTACGCACAGATGGCAAGCGCGTATCTACGAGAGTACGGGGCCAGCGAGGAACACCTTTCAATGGTGGCAGTCAAGAATCACCGGAACGGCGCGAAGAACCCGAAGGCCCACCTTGGCTTCGAGTGTTCCCTCGAAGACGCCGTCGACGCCCCGGTTGTTGCAGACCCGCTGAACCTCTATCACTGCTGTCCGACCTCTGACGGCGCAGCGGTCGCGCTCGTCGCCAGTGAGGATGTCGTCGAGCAGTACACTGACAAGCCGGTCCGGGTCGCTGGAGTCGGGGCGGCCAGCGACCGGGTCGGTCTCTTCCAGCGAGACAGCTACACCGGCATTTCCGCGTCGAAGAAGGCCGCGGACACAGCATACAACCGTGCCGGAGTCAGCCCTGCGGACCTCGATTTCGCGGAGGTCCACGACTGCTTTACAATCGCAGAACTGCTTGCATACGAGGACCTCGGGTTCTGTGACCGTGGCGAGGCACCGCAGTTGCTCGACGCGGGAACGACCGACGCTGACGGAGCGATACCGGTCAATCTCTCCGGCGGTCTGAAATCGAAGGGCCACCCTATCGGCGCAACCGGTGCCGGACAGGTCGTCGAGGCGTTCAAACAGCTCACCGGCAGCGCCGCAGACCGGCAGCTAGCTGCCCCGAAGTACGGGCTGACTCATAACGTGGGTGGAAGCGGGGGCAGCGCAGTTGTCCATATCCTCGAACGGGAGGCTGCACGATGACTGTCTCAGGGCTCGCGGCCATCGGCGCGTACGCACCTCGGCTACGGATCGACGCCGCGGAGTTCGAAGCCGCCTGGGGCCGATTCGATGCAGCGGGGATCGACGAGAAGGCGGTTCCCGACGCCGACGAGGATGCGGTCACGATGGGTGTCGAAGCAGCCCGCCGTGCGCTCACTGCCGCCGACGCGTCCGGCACGGACGTCGCGCACTTGGCCTTCGCGACAACGACACCGCCGATGGCGGAAGAGGACCTCGCGGCGCGACTCTGCAGTATTCTCACCGTCCCAGACAGCGCAAAGACGCAGACCATGACCGGCTCCACGCACGCCGGTGCGCAGGCGCTGGACGCAACCATGGACGGCGGGCCGTTCGGGGACGGTATCGGCCTCGTCATCATCAGCGACTGTCCGCAGGGCGACCCTGACAGCGAGGTCGAACACGCCGCCGGTGCCGGCAGTGTTGCGCTCGTTGTTGACGAGGACGGTCCCGGAAGCGTCATTGAGCGAGCGTCACATACGGCGGCTTATCCCGGAACGCGCTTCAGAACGGGCGGCGACGACCGGACGACCGGTCTGGGCGTTACGCAGTACGACCGCGACGCGTTCACGACCACGCTTTCCAGTGCGGCAGAGAGACTGGACGTGTCGATGGAGACAGTTGATGCAGCAGCGGTCCAGTCTCCGGACGGCAAACTCCCCTATCGGGCGACTGGTGCGCTCGGGGTTGACGCAGAGACAATCGCCGCCGCGGACACAGTCAGTACGCTCGGGGACACCGGCGCGGCAAGTGCGTTTCTCGGGGCCGCAACAGCATTTGCGGACGACGCCGAGCGCGTGCTGATTGCCGCGTACGGAAGCGGCGCGAGCGCGACGCTGTTCGCCGTTGCTGGTCCCGTTCCGGTCGAAACTGCACTGGATGGGACTGCCTCCCTGTCCTACGCCGAGTACCTCCGGCGGCGCGGCGAGATTACACGCGACGAACCAAAGGGCGGCGGAGCCTACGTTAGCGTCCCGTCCTGGCAACGGACGATCCCACAACGCCACCGACTCGTCGCCGGCCGGTGTTCTGCGTGTGGTGCGTTGAACTTCCCGCCGACCGGGGCCTGTACGGACTGTCACGAGCGCACCGGTGATTTCGAGGCTGTCGAACTGCCCGGAACAGGGACAGTCGAGGCAGTAACGACCATCGAACAGGGCGGTGCCCCGCCGGAGTTCGTCGCTCAGCAGTCCAAGAGCGGCCAGTTCGATAGCGCTATCGTCGCGCTCGACAGCCCGTCGGGTGCACAGACCGTGAGTGTCCCTGCACAGGTGCTTCAGGCGGGGGCGGAAGTCACAATCGGCACCCCTGTCGTGCTGACGACGCGGCGCATCTACACCCAGGAAGGCGTCATCAGATACGGCTTCAAGGCACAGGTCGCCAGTCAGCGCCGATAGCCGCCAGTATCAGGGACGCTCGAACACAACCGCGACACCCTGACCAAACCCGACACACATCGTCGCCAGTCCGTGCGTCGCGTCTTGCCGTTGCATCTCATGCAGTAACGTCGTCGTGATTCGTGCCCCCGAACAGCCAAGCGGATGCCCTAACGCGATAGCCCCGCCGTTGACGTTGAGCCGTTCGGTCGGAATCCCCAGTTCGCGTTTGCAGTGGAGGCTCTGGGCTGCAAACGCCTCGTTGAGTTCCACAAGGTCGATATCGTCGATTGTCAGGTCGGCGTCGTCCAGTGCAGCATGGGTCGCCGGAATCGGCCCCCGTCCCATGACTAGCGGGTCGACACCGGCGACGGCCCGCGTCTCGACCCGGGCGAGGACATCGAGATCGTGCTGGTCTGCGTACGCTGCCGAGGTGACGAGCATCCCAGCGGCCCCGTCGGTCAGCGGTGACGCGTTCCCCGGCGTAACCGTCGCCGCCTCGTCGTCGCGAAACACAGTCGGGAGTTCGCTCAACTGCTCGACTGACGTGTCTGCCCGTGGTGTCTTGTCGGCCTCTATCGCTGTCTCGTCGGTGTGGACGGGCACGGTCTCTGCATCGAATCGGCCGCCGTTCATCGCAGCGATCGCCCGCTCGTGTGACCGCAGCGCAAACTCGTCCTGAGATTTTCGGCTGATATCGTGGTTTCGTGCGATGGTTTCGGCCGTCTGTCCCATCGGCAGCCTGTCGGGGTCGTACCGCCGCTCGATAGCGGGATGCAGCCAGTCAGAGAAGGGGACGGTGCTCATGTGTTCCACGCCGGCGACTGGATACACCGCACCGTCGCCCGCCTCGATGGCACGAGCGGCGTCGACGAGCGTTGTCAGTGACGAGCCACACAGGCGGGTCGTTGTCGCTCCGGGCACTGTTTCCGGAAACCCGCCGGCGAGTATCGACTGCCGGGCGAGGTTTCGTCCCTGCTCTCCCTCCTGATTTGCACACCCGAGTCGGAAGTCGTCCCACTCGACAGCCGGAACACCGGTCCGGTCGACGAGTGCAGCAAGCACGGTGGTGACGAGGTCTTCGGGGTGTGTCCCGGCCAGCGCGCCATCCTTCGGCACCTGTGGCGTTCGTACAGCATCGACAACGACGGCTTGCGAGTCGGAACCAGTCATCCTCACCGACTCTTACCGTGGCCGCTGTATTAAATGCAGGCCACACTGCGGCGGGACGCAGGCAACGTTTTTACCCCTCGCTACTGTGCTGAGAAATGATGCACGTAGCTATTCTAGGCGCCGGTACCATGGGCCACGGTATCGCTCAAGTGTCGGCAATGGCTAGTCACGACGTCTTTCTCCGCGATATCGAGGCAGATATCGTTGATGACGGCCTGGCCGCCATCGAGTCGAATCTCGAAGAGGGTATCGCCCGGGAGAAAGTGTCAGAGCCGACGGCCGAAGCAGCACTGGACCGTCTCACGGGGACAACATCGCTCGAGGAGGCTGTGACCGGCGCAGACCTCGTCGTGGAAGCAGTCCCCGAAGACATGGATATCAAACACGAGACGCTCACCGAGGTCGAATCCCACGTCGACCCGGCGACGCTTATCGCGTCAAACACCTCCTCGCTGTCACTGACTGAGATAGCGAGTGTCCTCGACTATCCGGAACGAGCTATCGGCCTCCACTTCTTCAATCCTGTACATATCATGGCACTCGTCGAGATCGTCGTCGCGGAACAGACGAGCGCCGAGACCGTTTCGCGTGCCCGGGAGTTCGTGAACGGGATCGACAAGACACCGGTGGAGGTGGCTGACGCACCGGGCTTTGCCTCCTCTCGGCTTGGTGTCTCTCTGGGCGTCGAAGCGATGCGGATGGTGCAGGAGGGCGTTGCAACACCGCGGGACATCGACACCGCGATGGAACTCGGCTACAATCACCCGATGGGACCGATCGAACTCGGCGATGTCGTCGGTCTCGACGTCCGACTCGACATCCTCGAATACCTGCGTGCGGAACTCGGCGAACGGTTCCGCCCGCCACAGATCCTGAAACGGAAGGTCCGGGCCGGAAAACTCGGCAAGAAATCCGGCGAGGGGTTCTACGTCTGGGAGGACGGTGACGTCGTCGGTACCAGCGGCGACTGGGGGGACGCATGACGGACCTCGCTGACGCCGCGGCGGACTGTGAAACGGTTTCGGTGAGCGTCGGTGACCGCGTCGAGAATGTCGCCACCGTCGAGTTACACCGGCCGGAGGCTCGAAACGCGCTCAATACCCAGTTGCGGTCGGAGTTCAAACAGGTCTTCGACGCAATCCCGGACAGCGATGTCCGTGCTGTCGTGTTGACTGGCGCGGCAGACACCGGCGCATTCGTTGCGGGTGCGGACGTGACGGAACTCCGCGAGCGGGATATGCTAGAGCAACGGGAGGCGAGCAAGCGACCCCGGGTCTACGAATACGTCGACGAATGCCCGATGCCGGTCATCGCCCGCATCAACGGGCACGCGCTCGGCGGCGGCTGTGAGCTGATTCAGGCTGCTGATATCCGGATTGCGCATACGGACGCGAAGTTCGGCCAGCCGGAAATCAACCTCGGCATCATGCCCGGCGGCGGCGGGACACAGCGACTGCCGCGTCTGGTTGGCGAAGGCCACGCTATGCGGCTTATCCTTACCGGCGACCTCATCGACGCAACAGAGGCCGCCGACATCGGCCTCGTCGACGAGGTCCACGACGACGACGTCTTCGATGAGCGGGTCTACGAGATAGCGGCGTCGATTGCAGAGAAAAGCCCCGCGGCGCTCGAACTGGCGAAGAAAGCCGTCCGTGCCAGTTCCCGAATGGATCTCGAAGCCGGCATCGAGTACGAAGCCGAACTGTTCGCACAGCTGTTCGCAACTGGCGACAAGGACGAGGGGATCGACGCGTTCCTCGAAGACAGAGAGCCGGAGTGGGCCAGCGAGTGAGCCCGCGCTGTCCCGGGAACGGGGACGCCCGCACAGTCACAGCCATACCCAGCGACACACAATGCCAACCCCTCCCGTTGCTCCGTTCGAACCCTGCTGCTGACCTCACGGATGGGCCATATTGATCCCGATCTCGTTGACGACGCCCAGTAGCAGCGTCGGCAGTTCGTCCCGGAGAATGGCCCCCTCAAGCCGGCTTGCCGGGCCGGAAACACTGATTGCTCCGATGGCAATGTCGTTTTCATCCGTAATCGGGGCCCCGACCGCGTGCAGTCCCTCCACCGATTCCTGAAAGTTGAACGCGTATCCGCGGTCACGGATGGTCTCGATTTCCGCCCAGAGTTCGTCCCGGTCGGTGATGGTCTGTGGCGTCCGGCCGGGCAACCCATGCCTGTCGATGGTCTCTGTGATCTGGCTATCCGGAAGGTGTGCCAGTATGGCTTTCCCCGCAGCGTGCTGGTGGAGATAGTTCCGATGGCCAACCCGGGCGTACGTCTGTACCGAGTGTTTGCCCTGAGCGCCGTAGATGTGGACGCTGCGGCCGTGCTCTTCGACTGCACACCAGATTTTCTCCTCGGTCTCCTCCGCGAGTTCGTCGACTCTCGGCTTTGCCTCGTCGTAGAGACGGTACTTGTTCCGTGCCACTTCGCCGTAGTCCAGAAAGCGGATGCCGAGCTGATACTCGTTGTCGTCCTCGACGAGGAGGCTATTGGCCGCGAGTGTCTTCATGTATCTGTGCGTCGTACTCTTCGCACAGCCGAGGTGCTCTGTCATCTCCGACACCGTGGCCGTGTCGTGTCTCTTGAGATACTCCATAATCTCGATTGCTCGCTCGATTGTTCCGACCGGCCTGTTGACAGCGGGTGGGATTGCCATACGTACACACATGTCTAATTGGCTTACAAGTGTTGTGTTCGAGTAGCTTGAACTAATACAGCCAGATCGGATCGGTAGCTAAAAGCCAATCCCTGACGACTTGGCGCACGCATGACAAAAATTGTCGACTTACTCGTCCGGAGAGATGGGTACACTCACGAGGAGTTCGCCGACCGATGGCAAGGGGACCACTCGGAGTTAGCAAAGGACCTGCCAGGGCTGCAACGCTACGTGACGTCTGTCCCAACGGACCCAGAGCGTGCAGCCTACGACGGCGTGCTGGAGCTGTATTTCGAGGACATGGACGCACTCAGCGCTGCGTTCGATTCAGACCTTGCCGAGACGGTTCAGGCTGACGCGGCCGAGTTTATCGATCTGGACGCAGGCCCACGGCTTATCGTCGAGGAAACGGTCCAGCTCGACGAAAGAGACGACTGATAGCGTCGCTCCTGCTGTTCCCGCTTGACTCAGCTTCCCGAGAGCGAACCGTCGCAGATGTCAGCCATCGAGTCGGCTCCCATCGACGTAGAGCTTCTCGGCAGGTGGCCGGTCAGCGTCGTAACTATCGTGATACTCGAACAGCTGAACGAGCGCTCCGGTCGGGTTCGATGGTGGCACAAACGCCTCGGTCCAGTCCTGATATTCATGGTATTCGACGACACTGTATCCGTTGCGCTCCAGTACTGCTTTCACCGCGTCAACAGCAGCCACTTCGAGCGTGATGTGGTGCAATCCCGGCCCGTAGTCGTCGAGGTACGACGTGAGGAACGTGTCCGGTGCCTCGGGTGCGATAAGTTCGAGCCGCGACGCGTCTTGATTGAAGTCGTACTGCGCCCAGCGAAACCGCCCTTCGACGGACTCTTCGACGAGTTTCCGGCAGCCGAGTGCGAACAGGAACGGCTCAGCGTCGGCGATATGCTCGACAGCGATCCCGATGTGGTCGACACGGATCGGCGGGTCCACAGACATGGCGAGAACTGCGGCAGGCTCCCAATTATATGCTTGGGCCGTGAGTGCGGGCGGCCGTTGAACTCAGTGCGGGTGCTGGGCGAATTGGCCGGGACAGACCGACCCTGATACCGCATCTGGAAAGGCATCTCATTGACACGCCCAGAAATGTCCCCAAATATTTATTAAATATCCGGACTGTCGACTACGGGATGCCAGCACAGCACCAGCACTCGTGGCAGCACCTCTCGCGACGAACGCTTCTGAAGACAGGCGCTGCGGTTACCGGCATGGCTGGAATCGGTGCCATCGAGACGGAGTTAGCCTACGCGCAAGAAGACGATGCCACGGTCACGATACGACGAGACGACTATGGCGTCCCACATGTTTACGCCCGCGACGCCGACAGCCGCGCACCGGCGTTCTACGGATTCGGATACGCAACGGCGGCAGACCGGCTTTATCAGCTCGAACTGTACCGGCGGTACTATCACGGGACTGTCGCGGCGGTCCTCGGTGCGGGCGACGAGGACACCGACTGGGTCCAGTTCGATATCGAGGCGCGGCGCAACACCGCCGGCGAGCCGTCACTGGACGAGCAGGCCGCTGAACAGTTGACGGCGGACCAGCGAGCGGTCCTGCAGGCGTTTACAGATGGTATCAACCGATACATTACCGAAGTCCGTGAAAGCGAGGAACTGCAATTCCATCAGGCCTTTCAGGAGCACGGGTTCGAGCCCGAGGAGTTTACCACGACGGACGCTGCCGGGATGTTCGTCGCCAGTATGGCGTATTTCAGCGGCTTCCAGCTCGAAACACTCGGTGCGACAGTTCTCGACACGCTCACGCAGGAAACTGGTAGCGAACAGCGTGCGATGGAGCTATTCGAGGACCTGCAATGGGGCGACGACCCCGGTTGCCCGACCTCGACGGTCCAGCCATCGGATATCTACTCTCCTCCCTATACCGACGTGGGTGCGGAGCCAACACCCAACGTGACTGAGGGACAGGAGACAGACAGGGTGACACGTGGGGCAAGCGGTTCGTCTGTGCTGCCGAGCAATCTGGTGACTGGTGGGGAGTACACGCCGCCAGCTGACCCCGAAGGGATGCACGAAGGCGAAATGGAGCGGATGCGAACGATTGCGTCCGGACTCGACAGGCTTGGCCTCCCGATCAAGTACGGCAGCAACGCTCTCGCTGTCCAGGGTGACATCACGGCCAGCGGCGATGCGCTACTGATGGGCGGGCCACAGATGGGGTTCAACACGCCCTCGATAATGTACGAGGCGAGCCTGCACGGCCCGGACTTCGACATCGCCGGTGTCACTGTTGCGGGGTATCCCTTCATCATGTTCGGACACAACCGCAACGGGGCACTGACCTCGACTGCCGGAATCGATAACTGCATCCAGATGTTCACGGAGTCGATCACGACCAACTCGTCGGGGCCGGACACGTACTCCTTTCAGGGCGAGGAGTACGAGGTCGAAACGGCCGAACAGACAATCACCGTCGCTGACGGCGAGGACGTGACGTATACTGAACGGTTCACTCGCCACGGTGTCGTGACCCAGTGGGACCCTGACAACGGGGAAGCACTGGCACAGACGAAGTCATACGCCGGCCGGCATATGAACTGCTGGCGGGCCTTCTATGAGTGTCAGTTCGCGACGGACGCCGAGGAGTTCCGGGAATCAGCCCAGCGGTGTGACTATGCGTTGAACTTCATGTGGGCCGACAAAGACGGTGACATCGCGTATGTCCATCTCGGTCGGTACCCGGACAGCGAAGCGGTCGACTGGGACACTCGGTTGCCAGCAGATGGAACACAGTACGAACTCACGGCGTCGGACTACCTGCGCGCGGCTGACGGTGACGTGCCCTACGCAATCAACCCCGAGCCGGGGTACTCGGCACAGTGGAACAACAAACCCGCGCCTGCGTGGAACAACGGCGACCTGAGCTACTCGTGGTCGACCGACCACCGTGTGCAACGGATCATCAATCTAGTTGAGCAGCGGTTAGCACAGGAGGGAACAGTTGATTACGACTTCCTGAAGACTGTCGTCTACGATATCTCCTTCACCGACCTGCGTTCGATTCGGTATAGAGACCATTTGCTGGATGCGCTTGCGGACGTAGACCTCTCCGACACCGAACAGCAAGCACGCGACGAACTGGCCTCGTGGGACCACTTCGCACAGGCCGACGGCGAAGACAACGAGGGACGCCACTCTCCCGGGTACACCATCTGGGATGCGACGTTCCCGTACATTCTGGACGAGGTTTTCAGCGAGACGTTCGGGAGTGCCTACGGCCCGGCATCGTTCTTCCTCGGCTACGACTACGGTCGCGGCACCCTGATGCGGGTCCTCAACCCGGCGGAGACAGCACTGACGACGCAGGCAGAGTACGCGGATGGAGATATTACCGACGCGCTGGTCAGCGCGTTCCGGACGGCCGTGGGCGAACTCGCCGAGCAATACGACGGGGCCCCAAAGACCTGGCGTCGTGAGGCAGCACTCCATGAGTTCGACAATCTCGCGCTGTTCGGGATGCCTATCGGTGCCACATCCGCGGGGAACACGGCGCTGATGAACCGCGGAACTGAGAACCACGTCGTCCGGCTCAGTGACGACCCGGAGGCAGAGAACATCCTCCCGCCCGGGAACGACGGCTACGTCGCACCAGACGGCACCACTGGCGAGCATTATGCCGACCAGCTGGCGATGTTCGAGAATTTCGAGTACAAACAGCTGTTGTTCGCCGACGCAGCTATTGAGTCCGCCACAACCGAGTCCCGAACGCTGGCGCTGCCGGCAAACTCAACTGGCGCTGCTATCGGTAACACGCCGACGCCGGACGGCACCGAGACAGACGAGGGTACTGCGGCGAGCGGCGCAACGACTACCGATGAGACGGAGAGCGCGGACACAGCAACGGGGACGCCTCCTGTGACGGACGCCAGTGGACCCGGCTTCACGACACTGACTGGGGCGACAGCGGTACTCGGGACGGCGCTGGCGTGGCTGTACAGACAAACCGACACCACCAGATAGTCACCACCGCAGTGGGAAGCAGGAGTCACGAGCCGGGACACCACAGCTACTGACCCGCTTGAACGGCGCGATACGCGCTGACAGGGGCAAGGCTTTAATACGATTTGCTTAACAATAGATAATGAACCTATGTCGAGCGAAGGTACTTCACCAGACCGTACTGTAGGAATCGCCCGGTCACGGAGACAGTTCCTCGCCGCCGCCGGCGCGGTCGGCGCGCTTGGCCTCGCCGGTTGTCAGGGTGGCTCAACAGGTGGTGACGCGGCAGTGACCGTTGCGAGCCTGAACCCGATGACTGGCCCGTTCAGCTCTCTCGGACCGGGCCAGCGCACTGGGGCTGAACTCGCTGTAACGGAGATAAACAACAACGACGATTACGACTTCGAGTTCGAGTTGGTGACGGGCGATACAGAAACCGAGGCCGGGGCTGCACAGTCCGAGGCACAGCGCGTCGTTCAAGAAGAGGGAGCAGAGTTTGTGTTCGGTGCGATATCAAGCTCCGTTGCACTCGGGCTGAACGACTTTGCCGCTCAGTCGGAGCATATCTACTTCCCCGGCGGCGCAGCCGTCCCGATCACCGGGTCTGCCTGCAACGAATGGGTGTTCCGATTCGAAACGAACACCGCACAGATTGCCGAGGCGATATCGGCGTACTCAGTCAACAATCTGGGGACCAACGTTTGGTTCCACTACGCGGACTACGCGTACGGCGACTCGGTGTACAACCGTACCAGCAGGCGCATGGCGGCCGCCAGCGACGACTACACCGAGGTCGGGACATCAACGTCCGAGCTGGGTGCTAGCAACTACGGCTCGTTCATCACGCAGATCAGCAACTCTGACGCCGACGTGGTCGTTCTAGGGATGACCGGTGGTGATCTGGTGAACTTCACCAACCAGGCCGCGGATCAGGGCCTCACTGACCAGATCGCTGTTGTCGGTCCGACCCAGACGTTCCAGAGTGTCCGTGCCGGGACCGGGTCGAACAGCGTCGGCACATTCGGCGGCGCTCGGTACGACCCTTCGCTCGACACCGGTGACAATCAGGCGTTCGTTGAGGCCTACGCCAGCGAGAACGACCGTGAGCCAGGCAACTTCGCCCGCGTTGGCTACGACTCGCTGCGGTTGATGGCCAAAGGAATGGCCGAGGCCGGAAGCACTGAACCGGCGGATGTCCGAGACGCCCTCGAAGGTGGCACGTTCACGACAGTACTGGGAGACATTACCCTTCGAGAGAGCGACCATCAGGCCACGAACCCGACGTGGATGGCGAAACTCACCGAGGGCGACGGTGACACAGCGGATGTTGAACTCCTCGACCAGGTCCCAGGGTCGGAGACGCTGCCACCAGCCAGTGACCTCGGCTGTGAGATGTAGGTAGTACAATGGTCGCTGCCGACTTCATCGAACAACTGCTGAATGGCCTCACCCTTGGGATGGTTTACGTCCTGCTAGCCGCCGGACTGTCAGTCATTTTCGGCGTGATGGACGTGATCAACTTCTCCCATGGCGAACTGTTCGCACTCGGTGCGTATTTCGCGCTGACCATCATTGCGCCGTTCGGAGCGGGGACTGGATTCTGGGTCGCGATAGTGGTTGCCCCGGTCGTCGTCGGTCTCATCGGTGCCGCTATCGAGCGAACGACTGTCCGGCCGTTATACGGTCGGGACCCGCTGTATCACATTCTCCTGACGTTCGGGCTGGTGCTCGTGATCAACGACGGCATCCGTCTTATCTGGGGGACACAGCAACGACAGCTAGCTGTCCCGGCGTACCTGAGTCGCCCGGTGTCTATACTGGGCGTTCAGGTGTCCGTGTATAACTATTTCATGATTGTCTTTGCGGCGTTGCTCGCGGTTGTGACGTGGTATCTGCTGAACCGGACAAAGTACGGGATGATTATCCGTGCCGGGTCACAGGACCGTGAGATGGTTCGTAACGTCGGGATTGATATCGACCAGTACTACACGCTGGTCTTTGGCGTCGGTGCGGCGCTCGCTGCCGTCGCCGGGATTGTCCTTGGCGGCTACCAGAACGTAAACACCGGCATGGGCAACAGCGTCATCATTCCGGCGTTCGTTGTTGTCGTCCTCGGTGGCCTCGGTAGTTTCAGAGGGGCTGTCTTCGGCGGATTGCTCGTCGGGGTCGTCCAGACACTGATGCGGGCCTACAGCGGGACTGTCCTCGCCACGTTCGGTGAGACCACGCTGAGCGTTCCCAATCTCGAAGGGCTGACCGTGTACCTGCTTATGATCGCGGTGTTGCTCGTCAAACCGCAAGGACTGTTCGGAACTCGGGGTGAAGAGTCAAAAAGCGAAGGCGAACTTCTCGTCGGCGGGTATGGCGGGGTACTGGCAGACAGTACTCGGGTCCGACTCGGCGGTATCGCCGTCGCCGCACTCGCAGTCGCGCCAGTGGCGATTCTGCTCATGGGCGATCAGTACTACCTTGTCGTCCTCAACGAGATCCTCATCTGGGCTATCTTCGCACTGAGTCTCGATATCGTGATGGGCTATGCTGGACTGGTGCCGCTCGGCCACACGATGTTCTACGGCGTCGGCGCTTACACCGCCGCGCTCGTGATGTTGCACTACTCGCAGTCGGTTTTTGTCGTGTTACTCGGGGCGATCCTCCTCTGTGCCCTCTTGGCCTGGATCGTTGGCAGCCTCTCTATTCGAGTTTCCGGCGTGTATTTCGCGATGATTACGCTGGCGTTTGCGGAGTTACTCTACAGCGCTGTGTTCAAGTTCGACTTCACCGGTGGGAGCGACGGTCTGCTCGGTTTTGAGGCCTTCCTCGGACTCGGTAGTGTCGGGGCGTCGCTCTCGAACATTGAGTTCGGGCTCCTCGGGTACGAAGTCGGACAGCAGGTCGTGTTCTACTATCTCGCCCTGCTACTTGCTGTGCTCTCGTTCCTGTTCGCTCGGCGAATGATGAACGCACCGTTTGGCAGTGTTCTGCAGTCGATCCGGGAAAGCGAAGAGCGGGCGGAGTTCATCGGGTACGACGTCAACAGATACAAGCGCCGAGCGTTTGTCATCAGCGGCGGTATGGCTGGACTGGCCGGCGGGCTCCTCGCCGTCAGTCCGTCAACTGTCATCATCTCACCGGACCAGACACTCAACTGGATCCACTCAGGGGAGGTCATCGTTATTGCGCTGTTTGGCGGAATGGGGACACTGTACGGTCCCATGATCGGCTCCGGTGTCTTCTTCGGTGCCGAGGAGTTCCTCTCGTCGTACACCGACCAGTGGCGGCTTATCATCGGGACGATGTTTATCCTGTTCGTGCTGTTCGTCCCACGCGGTATCGTATCGATTCCGTCTCTCGTCGCACAACGGCTGGAGACGGCCAACAACGCGGACGGTCCTGTCGACATGGATGAGCCGGAAGTGAGAAGCGATGACTGAGACTGTACTCGAAACGGACGGACTGACGAAGCGGTTCGGCAAGCTCACCGCCGTTGACGACGTGTCGCTGTCGGTTGCCGACGGTGAGTTCAGGAGCGTTATCGGGCCAAACGGGGCCGGGAAGACAACGACGTTTAATCTCATCACTGGGGCGCTATCGCCGTCAGCGGGCGTCGTGCGGTTCAAAGGTGAGGACATCACTGACGTCGCGCCACACGAACGGGTTGGCCGCGGACTGGGCCGGTCGTTCCAGATTACGAACGTTTTCGGCGGCCTCACCGTGCGAGAAAACGTGCGGCTGGCAGCACAGTCCGTCCACAGTGACGAGATCAATCCCAGCGAAGCGCTGTTCCGTGACAAGAACGGCTTCGACGAGATTACGGAGCAAACCGGGACGGTGCTGGAACAGATCGGGCTCCAAGACAGGGCTGACGAGCACGCTGAGGCTCTGGCGTACGGCGACCAGCGTCGCCTCGAACTGGGTCTCGTACTGGCGACAGACCCGGATCTTGTCATGCTTGACGAACCAACTGCTGGCATGAGTAGCGAGGAAACACAGGCCACAATGAATCTTATCGATGAAGTCCTTTCAGACCGGTCGCTGATGCTCATCGAACACGATATCGACCTTGTGATGCGTGTCTCGGACCGGATTACTGTTCTGACGCGCGGCGAAGAACTCGCAAGCGGGACGCCCGAAGAGATCGCAAACAACGACGACGTCCGCGATGCGTACCTCGGTGGTGTTCGCGAATGACCGACCCGCTACTCTCCCTCGAAGACGTCCGGGCTGGATACGGGATGACTGAGGTACTACAGGGCGTCTCGATGGATGTCGAACGCGGAAGCGTCGTGTCGCTGGTCGGGCGCAACGGCGTCGGCAAGACAACGACGCTACGGTCGATTGTCGGTAACATCACCCCGACTGGTGGGTCAATAACGTTCAACGGCGAGGACATCACGACACGCAACTCCGAGGCGACGATCCGGAGCGGCATCGGGTTCGTTCCCGAAGAGCGACGGATCTTCCCCGAGTTGACCGTCCGAGAGAACATCAGAATGGGTGAAATCGGTGCCGAGTCGCCTGACGGGCCGTCAGTCGACGACGTACTGGATATGTTCGAGAACCTCGCGGAGCGAGAACACAAGGACGGATCGGTCCTTTCCGGTGGCGAACAGCAGATGCTTGCGGTCGGCCGCGCTCTGACTGCCGACCCGGATC
Source organism: Haloarcula taiwanensis (assembly GCA_002844335.1). NCBI lineage: Archaea > Methanobacteriati > Methanobacteriota > Halobacteria > Halobacteriales > Haloarculaceae > Haloarcula > Haloarcula taiwanensis. The sequence continues at coordinate 14,074 of CP019155.1, read as the reverse complement.
TGTTGTTGCTTGACGAACCGACGGAAGGGCTCGCACCCTATGTCGTCCGGCAGATAGAGGACCTTATCCTCGAACTGAACGAACAGGGTATCACGGTGCTGGTCGTCGAGCAGAACATCCCGGTCGCATTGGCGGTCTCGGAGTACACGTACATTCTCGAAAAGGGCGAGATCGTCCACGAGGGAACTGCGGCGGAGATCCAGAACAACGAGGACGTACTCGACAGACACCTCGGCGTCGGTGTCACTGACTGACTATGGCGACAATCGCCGGGCACGACCCGATCCCCGGTCACTAGCCGTATAGCGCAGGGCCCCGTTCGAGACGGGGCTTACCGACCATAGTTCGAGCCCCATGCACCGAGCGGTAACGACCACTAGAGTGTCAACACATCACACAGTCAGTTCTATTCTATTGAATCGGCTTCTATTGTGCTATAGCGTTGTTCCGAAGGGATTCGAACGGTCTCACAGGTGTCTTGCCCAGATCAGTGGTGTTCGAGTCAATAGAACTACTGATACGAGAGATTCACCTGTAGCTCGCCGGAGATCCCACGGATAAGGTCGGTCAGTTCGTTTTCGATGCGTTCCGAGTCCAGCCGGTTTGCCGGTCCTGAGACACTGATGGCACCGTACGTGTTACCGGCGTTGTCTACCAGCGGGGCACCGACGCCGGCTACGCCTTCGAGGAACTGGTCGATTCCGTAGGCGACGCCGCGGTCCTGAATCTCGTCGAGTTCTGCTTCGAGTTCCTGCCGATCCCGACCGTCGGGGAGGGGGTAGTCGTAGCTTTCGAGGATTGTCTCCCGCCGGTGTTTCGGCAACACTGAGAGGATTGCCATGCCTCCAGCGAGCCTGTACAGTTCGGTGTACTGGCCGATCTGTGAGTTTGTCTGAATCGCCCGACTGCCGAGCGCTTTGGCCAGGAAGACCGCCTTTCCGTTCTCTTCGACGATCCACCACGCTTTCTCGTCGGTTTCGTCGGCTATCTCGTTCAGTTTCGGGGCGACCTCCTGGTACATTTCCTGTCGCTCGCGGACTTTCATCCCGATATCCAGAAACCGCAAGCTCAGCCGATACGCCTTGTTCTGGTCCTGGACGACGTAGCCTCGGCTCTGGAGTGTCGAGAGATGAACGTGGACTGTGCTCTTGGGCATCTCTACCCGCTCTGCCAGCTCAGTGACGCCGAGTGCCTGTTCCGTTTTCAGTGCTTCAACAATGTCCAGCACCCTTCCGGCGGACTCGATCGGGTCTTGTCCTGTCATACCAGTATATTTGGCTAAATGATTATAAAATCATTCAATCAGTTTGAACTCTATGTCCGGAGACTGTGTTATCAGGTGTATTCCCAGTGGCATCGCGACGACTGCAGCATGATATACTACCCAAAACTCGGCAATCCAGTGACTCTCCTAAATTCCGTCCGTCCGTTTACGTACCTACTGACCACTGTATTGCCACTGAGAAACGGAGTAAGGCGGCGTCGTCCCGGTGCTCTAATGCCGGCCGATGCAGATGTCGGACGGTGGCACTTGCTGTACATCAGGATGTTCAATTAGCTTGAACTCGGCCGCAGCATACGAAATACAAATGAGAACATAGCGAGGATAGCAGCGTTACCGGGACTAGTCCCGTCACGGTCTCCCAGTCCGTTTCGATTCGCCCTGTTCGTGCTCAGCACTCTCCTTGCACCACCGCAATCACTTCTCGTATCGCCTCGGTACTGGTCTGCACTCCAACGCCGACACTATCACCTACGGCCGGTAACTCTCAGGCTGATTCTGAAATAGATAATAGATGTACGCCTGTTATCCTATGGCTGTATCTCTGAGGTGTGCGCGCTCCAGAGCGCAGTGCAACCATCCGGCCTACAGTGAGGGTTGTTCACATGTGTTGAATCTCAGTCAGGGTTGCATCTGTCTCTCCCCTGCTCCCGACGCCTAATGAGACGTGTAGAGCAGTCGACTACTCCGATAATATTTGTACGCCTGTTATCTGATGGCCATGTGGATGTCGTATTACGAAACACAGTGCCGTTGCGGTACTGACCCTCTACAACGACAACAGTTCATATAGCAAGTGACTGCGCCTCGCTGGTGACTGCGTGAATGAATTTCACATTACGAAACTAACTCCCACACCCGCTCGCAGAGCGGAAATATTGAATACTGAGCAAGCACGTCTCAGACCATCTCGTCAGCAAGCCCTGCTCACAGAGCCGTCAAAATAGGTCGGTTCCGCGCTGGTCCTCCCAGTGGCTCCTTTGGTATTCTTCCGGCTGTCACTGCCACTGGTACCCTTCTCGGGTATTCTCAAGCCACGTTCTATCGAGCGTCGCGGAATGAGAAAATCAGGCTGCAACCGGACTCTCTTCGTCGATTTCCGTTTCACTGTTCTTGATCGCAGTGCCGGAGTCCGCATCAAACAGATGGATGACCTCCTCTGGGAACCGCAATCCGACCGTGACGCCATTCCCGAGGTTTGCTCCATCCTCGACGGTGACCGTATACTGCTGCCCGTCGATCGTCACGTATACATGAAACAGGTCCCCAAGTGGCTCGACGACGTCGACGGTCGCGGTAACGGTCTGCTCCGGGCCAGTCGCGGGGCTGAGCTGAATATCTTCAGGCCGGACACCGAGGATGACTTCCTCGTACCCGTCGAGCTGGGCGGCGGTCTCAGCGGACAGCTCGTAGGTAAACTCCTGGTGCACTAGCGACCCGTCCTCGACAGCGGCAGGAATGAAGTTCATCGAGGGCGACCCGATGAACCCGGCGACAAACCGATTGGCTGGACGGTGATAACACTCCAGTGGCGTTCCAACCTGCTGTAACACGCCATCGTCCAGAATAGCGATACGGTCGCCCATCGTCATTGCTTCCGTCTGGTCGTGAGTAACGTAGATCGTTGTCACGTCGAGTCGGTTCTTCGAGAACAACGAGCCCGATATGGCTCCACTAGGTGAGTATGTCGAACGGGGGATTGCGGGGGCGCACGGCTACATGGCCGAGTACTTCACCACACCCGCATCGTTTCTCGTCCCGGTCCCGGAATCGCTTGCGGATGTCGGATTTCTGGTCGAACCGATCAGCAATGTCGAAAAGGCACTTGAGCTGGCACAGCGTTCCAGGTCGACCTTCGAGTGGCAGAATGCTGCCGGACTCGTCCTCGGAAACGGACCGCTAGGACTGCTCACATTGGCGATGCTTGTAGACCGGTGTGAGCGGACGTACTGTCTCGGCCGTCGTGAACGGCCGGACCCGACCATCGACATTATCGAGGAACTGGGGGCTACCTACGTTAATTCTCAACAGACGGCCGTCGACGAGATACCCGATGTCCACGAGCCGATGGATCTGGTGTTCGAGGCGACAGGGCATGCAAAACACGCGTTTTCGACGGTCGAGGCACTCGGTGCGAACGGAGTCGGCGTCCTCCTCGGCATCCCTGAGGACTGGGAATTTACTGTCAACGGTGGGGCGCTTCACAGGCAGTTGGTCCTCCAGAACAAAGCGTTGCTCGGGAGCGTGAACTCCAACGTCCGGCATTACAAACGCGCTCGTAACACACTCGCGGAATACCCGGACTGGTTCCTTGCGTCTATCATGACGACCCAGTGCTCGGTGTCGGGGTTTGCAGACGCATTCGAAAAGTCGCCGGATACCATCAAATCGTACATCGAATTCAGCGCATAAGCCCCAGAATACTCTCGATATGTGTATATACACTCGAAAGAGTGGTATTTCTCCGCGCTTCCTCATGGATAATTGTTTCAATCATCTTTTGACGAGGATTTTCGAAATAAGGCTCCTCTAGGGATATTTATGGCAAGAAATTATTGATATATGGGGCATCTTCGGTATACTTAGACGTAAATGCTGGTTGGAGACGTAGAAATCCATTGAAAATTAAAAATGAAAGCCCCCGTAGGGACTAGTTTCGTCGGTCGACGCTGTGGCAGAGTGCTATCGTTCGCGCCAGTGGCTACGTCTGGGAATACTCATCGACCCACTCCTGCAGCGTGATGCCCATCGTTGACTGCGTAATCGCGTTCGAGGATGCGGAGTTCGCACTCTTGACGAGTTCGGCTTCCAGTGTCCGCGTCGGGATCTCGCCGATAAAGTGCGGAATCGCTCGTTGGACCGCCAGCGGACAGCCGACCTCGTGTGCGAGTGCATAGCCCGACAGGGAGTGTGGGACCTCTTCGGTTGCGTATTTCGGGTCCGGGTCGAGTAGCTTCTCGTCCTCGACGAAGTCGACGTACTCGTAGCACTTTCCGACGTCGTGGAGTAGTGTGGCTGCCACGATGACGTCCATATCGGGGTCGGCACCGTGGAACTCCTGCTGCTCGATAGCGGATTCCCGTGCGATTCTGGTGACACCGCGGACGTGCCTGACGTTGGTTACTTCGTGGATGTTCCAGGCGTAGGGGATATCCGTAATGTCGCGCCAACCACCTCGGTCGAGCGCGAGTGCCCACGCCTCGATGACGTTGCTGCGGAGGCTGTCCGACGAGATGTAGTCGAGTTCCGGGAACGCCTCCGTGACTTGCTCCTCGTAGTCGGGCATACTACCCCTCGTCCTTGACGAGCTGTTCCTGGCCGATAAACCGGGGCCGCTCGTCGATAGCCAAGAAGTTATCCACGTCCTCGCGGGCCGCTTTCGCTTTCCCTCTGTCAGGCGCGTAATCCCGCGACCCTTCGCTGCCGAGCGCGTCGTATAGCTTCTCGAGGTCGTCAAAGTAGAGTTCGGCGACGCCGTCGAACTCGGCGTTCTCGGGGTCAGTGGGGATGACCGTATTGTACCTGACGACGCCCTCTATTTCGCGCGCGATCGGCGTATGGTTGGTCTGCCAGTAGTCGACGAACTCATCGTGTGTCATGTCGTCCTGCCGGACGAGAAACGCCGAGTGCTTGTAGAGGCCGTCGGTGTCGCCGTCGACCTCGTCTTTCTGGACGATCTCTTCGCCGATAATACGCGGCCGCTCCTCGACAGCGAGGAAGTTATTCACGTCCTCACGGGCCTTCGCGGCGATTTCCTTTGTTGGGTCGTAATCTCGGGACCCAGGACTGCCCAGCGCCTCGTGCAGGTCGTCGAGCGTCTCAAAGTACAGTTCCGCTACGCCGTCAAACTCGGCGTGTGCTGGTTCTGTTGGAAGAACTTGCTGGTAGCGAACCACGCCTTCGATGTCTTTCGCGATTGGCGTGTGGTTGGTCTGCCAGTAGTCGACGAACTCCTTGTGAGACATGCCCTCCTGTCTGACTAGCAGGGCTACATGCTTGTACATCATCAGCACATTTCTGACCTATGAGTATAAAAACTACCGCTGTCACCTGTCAGGAAATTTGGGTCAGTAAAGATTAATGTATCCGTGACGCCGAACACTGAACCAATATGGAGGCAGTCAACCCCGCTACGGGCGAGCGCCTAGACGTGTACGACCCTGATGATGACGACACAGTCGAGCGAAAGCTAGACCACGCCACGTCGACGTTCGAGGACTGGCGTGAGGTCCCGCTGCGCGAACGGGAGGAGTTGCTTGAAAACGCCAGCGATGTTCTACGGGAGAACAAACAGCGGTACGCTGAACTGATGACCCGGGAGATGGGAAAACCAATCACGCAGGCCATCGCTGAAGTTGAAAAGTGTGCGTGGGCGTGTGACCATTACGCCGAATACGCACACAAGTATCTCTCCGATGAACACCACCCCAGTCCGCCGGGAACGGAGGTAAAGACGGTCCATGATCCGCTCGGGCCCGTGCTAGCAGTGATGCCCTGGAACTATCCGTTCTGGCAGGTCATTCGCTTTGCCGCGCCCTATCTCACTGCCGGTAACGTGGGCCTCCTCAAACACGCCTCAAACGTCCCCGGGTGTGCGCTCGCGCTCGAAGAAGTGTTTGCCGAAGCCGGTTATCCTGACGGCGCTTTTCAAACGCTGTTGGTTGGATCCAGTAACGTCGACAGCATTCTCGCAGACGACCGTGTCCGCGCGGCGACGCTGACCGGAAGTGGTCCCGCCGGGCGTGCCGTCGCCGAAACCGCCGGCAAGCATCTGAAAAAGACTGTGCTGGAACTCGGCGGGTCTGACCCGTTTATCGTCCTCGACGATGCAGACCTCGATGCGGCCCTCAAGACTGGAGTGCAGGCACGGACACTAAACGGCGGCCAGTCCTGCATCGCCGCCAAGCGATTTATCGTTCACACAGATGTCTATGACGAATACGTTGATCGGCTCGTCGCTGCCTTCGAAGACCTCACTGTCGGCGATCCGATGTCCGAAGAAACCGATATCGGCCCGCAGGCCGACCCTGACCTCATGGCCGAACTGCACGACCAGGTACAGGAAAGCGTCGACGCTGGTGCGACGCTGTTGACCGGGGGCGAGCCGCTTGCCCGGACCGGAGCGTTCTACCCGCCGACAGTACTGACTGCTGTCCCGTCTGGGTGCCCCGCCGACACAGAGGAGATGTTCGGACCAGTGGCGACCGTGTATGAGGTTGCCGATGCGGATGAAGCGATTACGGTCGCAAACGACACCCGTTTCGGGCTGGGTGCAAGTCTCTGGACTTCGGACCGAGAACGCGGCCAGCGTCTGGCACGAGATATTTCCGCGGGCTGCGTCTACATCAACGAGATGACTAAATCGGACCCGCGGGTCCCGTTCGGCGGCATCAAAGACGCCGGCTACGGCCGTGAACTCTCGGAGATGGGTATCAAAGAGTTCGTCAACAAAAAGACGGTCTGGGTCGAATAACTGCCGGGGTTTGCGACTGGGTCATACTTCTCTTGCTGGCGTGCCCGGTTTTTACGGCTGTAGTAGCCATTGACAGTCAATGTACACCCGAGTGCACGGCTGCAGTGTGCTCGGTATTAATTGTTTCGATTGTTACTGCAGTATCAGGGACGGTCGTCAGCGATTTGTGTGACAGGACAAAGCTTCTTGTTTCAAGGGGCGTTATGCGGGCGCATGGAGTTAGCCATACTTGGCGGTACTGGTGATATCGGTGAGGGACTTGCGATGCGCTTTGCCTCCGACACAGACCACACGATTACCGTCGGCTCGCGGGACGCTGCAAAAGCCAGCGAGCGAGCCAGAGCGTACGAAAAGCGATTGTCCGCTCACGATGTTGAGACTGAAATCAGCGGAACTGACAACAGCAGTGCCGCGGCTAGCGCAGACGTGGTTATCCTGGCCATTCCGCCACATCACGTCGGCGATACAGTCGAAGAACTAACTGAAGATAACGTGCTTTCGGATCAACTACTCATCAGCCCTGCTGTCGGGATGAGCGGCGACGGAGATGGACTTCACTACCGACCGCCGTCGACGGGAAGCGTTACCGAATTTGTCGCACAGCGGGCCCCTGAATCGGTTCCAGTGGCGGGCGCATTCCACAATCTTGCGGCGGACCGGCTGGCGGATCTAGAGGCCACGCTCGATGTGGATACGCTGGTCGTCGCGGACGATCCGGCGGTCAGTGACCGCGTCGTGACGCTAACTGCTGACCTCGCGGGCGTCCGACCGATCCCTGCTGGCCCGCTTTCGAACGCCGCGGAAGTCGAGAGTCTGACGCCGCTGCTCATCAACATCGCTCGATACAACGAGGGGATGCACGATGTCGGTGTGACTTTCAATTAGACGCCGGCAACGTTCTGTCCTCCGCCACGGCTCAGATAGTAGCGCCGCGCGGTCGATTGCACTCTTGCTTTCGACGTCTCTGCAAACCGCCACACTCAGACATGGGCCTGTTCACTTGCCGCAGCTGAGCTTAGCCTGTCTTGTAGACGCCGCGTGCAGTCGCGACCTGTGCACCGTCTTCGGCGTACACCTCGACACTGACGACGCCAACGTCACCACCGTGCCGAATCACGTCCGCCTCCGCTCGGAGGTTCCCTGTCCCGGCTTCGAGGTAATCGATGCGCATATCGATGGTGGGCACCGGCTGTTCGACGAGGGACACGAGAGCGGCCCCACCAACAGTGTCGGCGAGGGTGAATGTAACACCGCCGTGGGCCATTATTTGGTCCTCGTTCCACGACAGTTCCTCGCGCATCTCGATGTGGCCTTCGGCGTGCCCGTTATCGACGGTGGTTATCTCGATATCGAGCAGGTCGGCAAACGGCATGTTCTCGAAGAATGCTTCGATGTCCATACTCATCAATTAGGTTCTTTACCTAGGGAAATAAGTATTGGTGTTCACCGGGTCCGAAATCCACGGGCGACACGCAGATAACTGCTGGCGCGCGCTGTCACAACCCTCTCCGCCGGACTGTGTCTGTCGTCTCAGCAGCTACCGACACGGTCTGGCAGTCTCTAGCTGACCTTCGGTCGCACCTCTTCACCCAGCCGCCGGATGCACTCGGCCATTTCCTGCGTTCCGGTTCCGGGGTGGTACGTCCGGAAAATGAAGTGGATGTCATCGCCCAGCGCCTCCCGGTACGTTTCCAGTTCGGCCGCGACTTGGTCGGGTGTCCCGAAGAGAGCCTGTTCTTTGAGTTCCTGTTTGCGGTCGTCGTCCAGTTCCGGAACCGTCTCGCCCGAGAATATCTCCTCGTACCGGCGCTGGATGTAGAGGTAGCCGTCGCGCATCTGCTCCCATGCGTCTTCGCGGGAGTCACCGACGAACCCGTGCTGGAGGACATACACTTGAAAATCGCCCTCGATTTCCTCGTCGTCACGGACGTGCCTGATATCCTCGACACGCTTCCGGACGCCATCGACTGACAGCGACGACGGGGCACACCATGCGTCAGCGGTCCGGGCGGCCCGCCGGACGGCAGGTCGCGACGCCCCACCGAGCATGAGAGGAACATCGTGTGCTGGCTTCGGTGTCACAGTGACATCCGATGAGATGTCGTGGAACTCCGGCTCGTAGTCGAGCGGTCCGTCAGACCAAGCACCGCGAAGCGTATCGACCGTATCGGCCAGCCGGTCAGCCCGCTCGTCGTCGGGAATCCCGAAGGCATCAAACTCGGAGACGTTTGACCCGATTGCCAGCCCGAGGGTAGTTCGGCCACCGGAGATCTGATCCACCGTTGCGATATCCTCGGCGAGCCGGATTGAGTCATACAGCGGCGCGAGTGCGATACAAGAGCCGATTTCGATATTATCGGTGACTGCAGCTAACGCCCCGAGTGCCGGTGTGACGCCCGACAGATAGTCGTCGTCGAGGAAGTGATGCTCTGAGACCCAGGCGCTATCGAGACCTGCGGTGTCGATAACTGCCCCCAGTTCGAGCATTTCGTCGTAAATGTCACTGGTTTCGCGGTCGTCGTCCGGGCGCTGCTGACAGGTAAACAGGCCTGTTCCCAGTTGCATACCTCTCAATTACGACGCGACCGACTTAATGGTAGTGACGCGCTGGCAATCGGACAGTGCGTGAGACCGGCTGGATACTGCCAGTCAGTAGTCGATTCGAGTAATCTCCGAAACGGGCCACTCACTGAGGATCTCAACGCCGTTCTCGCGGACAACAACCATCTCTTCGACGCGGACGCCCTGCCGTTCCGCGGGTTGCATCGTCTCGACAGCCATCGTCATGCCCTCCTCGATTTCAATCGGATGGTCCGGTGAGAGCCCGCGCCAGATGAGCGGCGTCTCGTAGAGCTGTAGCCCCAGCCCATGCGCCCAGTGGTTGGTCGTCATCTGCCAGAACTCGTCGGCGTCGTACCAGTCCATATGCTCGCCGTCTCTGTCGGGGAAGCCCTTGCAAATCTCGTCGGTCGTGGCCCCCGGCTCGATCCGTTCGAGGACGTCATAGAGGTCGTCACGGGCCTTCTCGTAGGCGTCTTTCTGTGCCTGCGTCGGTTCGCCCATGCTGAACGTGCGGTAGTAACAGGAGCGGTAGCCCAGATAGCCGATGTTGTAGAAATCAGCGTACACGAGGTCGTTCGGTCGAATCACCCGGTCGGTCGTGTTCGCCTGATGTTTCGGCCAGGTGTTCGGGCCAGAGGTCACGTAGCCACCCTGGGCCATTGCGCCGTGCCGCCAGAGTTCGCCGACTGCATCACCCCAGACTTCAGATTCCCGCTTGCCCGGTTTTGCACTCTCAGTAATCCTCTGGAAGCCTGCCTCACAGATGGCAGCGACCTGTCGCAGACACTCGACCTCGTCGCGGGTTTTGGTCTTCCGCGCGTCGAGCATAATGTCAGTCGCCGCGCTGGTGTCGACATCGACGCCACGGTCCTCGAACTTCTCGATGAGCGCCCCGTTGCCCACGTCGATGCCCATCGGCTCCCTGTCGACACCGTACTCTTCCATGGCGGTGTACACCGTCTCGGCCATCTTGTCTTTGAGCCAGTCGCGCGCGGCAGCGCTGCCCGACGCCCGAGGAACGTTGCCGAGTCCCGGACAGGCATATCGGATGTCGTCGAGCCAGGGACAGTTGAACCGCTGGTTCGATGCGTGGTCCGCAGTGTCCCAGTGGACGATATCGCCGTCTTCGGTCAGGAGCGTGTAGTGGTCCGCCCCGCTCCCGCCGGTCATCGCCAGCCCGGTGACGTACCGGACGTTCGGGTCGTTGATCAGCAGCATCGACCCGAGTTCGGAATCCCGCAGTCGGTCGAGAGCTCGTTCTTTGCGTTCGCGTCGCATCCGCTTGACGTCGATCCGTTCTTCCCAGTCGACGGCCATGGTGCCACGCGTTCCTTCCATGAAGTCGCGCTCGTACATCACGTAGGCGTACAGGCAGGTCCCTAATCAAACACTGGGGTCACTCTGGAGCACTGAGCGAAACGCGGGCGAACCCACGGGGTGCAGTACGCTTCGACGGCGGGACTGGCGTTTCAGAGCGGTTCGAGGCCGTTCTCCTCCCGGAGCGTGTTGATGTACGACCGGAACCCGGATTCGAGGCCGTACTCGACCTCGTAGCTGAAGTCTTGCTGCGCAGCGGTCATATCGAGATTCTGGGTCCAGGGGAGTTCGCCCTCATCAGAGACCGACAGGTCGGCATCCGGGACGATTTCCCGGACCGTGTTGGCGGCTTCGCGGATCGTCGCGAGGACGCCGCGGACGTTGTAGATGCGCTGGCTGAGATTGTCCTCGTCGACGAACGTCGCTTTCCGGAACGCCTGTGCGATATCGCGGGCGTGTTGCCAGTCGATCACCTGATCACCGTACTCGACGCTGAACGGTTCGCCCAGTGCCGGCTTCTCGATGATGTTTGCGAGGAACGCCGAGCCTCCGGTTTCGCGGTAGGGGCCGTACGCCACAGTCGGGCGGAGTCCAACGTGGTCAACATCGTAATCCTCGTGGTAGACACGGGCCTGATGTTCGTTGTACTCTTTTGTCGCGCCGTAGAGCGTATCAGGATAGACGAGTTCGTTCTCATCGACGTAGTCGGCGGCGTAATTATGTGGCGGCGCGTACACCGCCGCGCTGGAAGCCCATGTGACGCGCTCGATCTGGTCGTCGAGGGTGCGTGCAGCCTCGAAGATGTTGTTGGTCCCCTTGATGTTGACATCGAGGCCAGCCCGCGGGTTGTCCCGTGCCGTGTTCGTCAGCAGTGCCGCGAGGTGCACAATATGCGTCGTCTCCGTCTCTTTGACGGCACGAATCACGTCCGTCGCCTCGGAGACATCACCGCGCCGGATGGTCACATCGTCGGCGACACCCAGCTTCGAGAGGATGTGGTCGTCCGTCGAGAGGTCGTAGGCGACGACGTCGTGACCGTGTTCGATGAGGTCCTCGACGACATACGAGCCGAGGAAGCCGGTTCCGCCGGTGACGAGTACTGTTGTATCTGTCATTGTTGTATCAATGTGTGTTCCGTAGTTGATTTATATTCTTTGCTAAACCATGCTCGGGACTTCATTCGTGCAGCCCGCCGACTTCCTTGTAGAACGACGACTGGAGGGACTCGACCATCTCTTCGTCGCGGTCGATGCGAACGTCGATGACGAACGGGACATCGGCGCTGGTTCCTTCTTCGAGTGCAGCCGACAGTTCAGCGGGCGTTACTGCCCGCGTCGCATCAGCGCCGAACGCCTCGGCTGCCTTCACGAAGTCAGTGTCGTGGAACTCGACACCAGCGATGTCGCCCGCCTCGTGTTGCATCTGACGGACCATGCCCAGGCTGGTGTCGTTGAGGACGACGAACGTGGGCGCGACGCCGTTCTCGACGGCTGTCTCCACGCTGGTCATCGTCATCGTGAAGCCACCGTCTCCCGCGACGGCGATGACATCTTTCCCCGTTGTGATGGCGGCGGACACCGCGGCCGGCGTTGCCCATCCCATCGCGCCGACGCCACCGCTGCCGTAGTAGGTCCCGGTGTCCGGTGTCTGAAGATAATTGAGCAACCAGAATCGGTTGTTGCCCGAGTCCGCGGTCACGATGGTCTCCGAATCAACCACTGCCTCGATCTCCTTGACCGCCCGCTGTGGCTTGATCGGCGACGCGTCCGACTCACATCTGGGGGCGTAAAACGACTCCTGCGCCGCGGCCGCACGGTCGTGCGCCCAGTCGTTTCCAGCGCTCTCGGGAAGGTTCGCCGCCAGGTCGTCGAGACTGTGTGCCGCATCACCGATGAGTGCGACATCTGCGGGGTAGACCCAGCCAGCGTTGCGCGTGTCGATGTCTGCGTGAATAATAGTTTGCTCGTCAGGCCGGATGAACTCCGGGGACTGCCAGTTCGTGTCCATCGGGTTCATGCGACAACCCACGACGAGGAGGACGTCTGCCTCGCTGACGACCTGATTTGCGCCCTCGTGCCCGAAGGAGCCGATAACGCCCGCAGCCAGGTCGTGGGTTTCGGGGAACGTCGACTTGCCCAGATAGGAGGTAGTGACGACGGCATCAGTCGCCTCTGCGACAGTTTCGAGCTGGTCGTAGGCGTCGGCGGCGTGAACGCCGTTGCCGGAAATGATGACCGGGCGGTCAGCTTCGCTCAGGGCTGTTATCGCTGTCTGGACGTCCTTGTGGGCCGGTCGCGAGTCCCAGTTTTGCACCTGATCGTGGCCGTCCCAGACCGGCGGAATCGGGTCGTCGGGCATTTCCTCGGTGAAGGCGTCGCCGTCGAGGATTATTGCCGTTGGCCCGGGCCGGCCGGCAGTCGCGTGTTTGAACGCGAGCTGGAGGCTTCGTACCGTCTCTGTCGGTGAGCGCGGGAACCAGTTTTCCTTGGTGTAGGCATCGAGCGCTGACGGGAGGTCCAGCCCACCGTAGTCACCGCGAGCCTGCTGATACGGCGCGAGCGTCGAATAGTCGCCCCGCTCGCTGGCCTCGGTAATGACGACCATCGGTGACGAAGCCAGTTTTCCTTCCATCTGGCCGATTGCGCCGAGGCTCCCGATCCAGGGACCTTGTCCCGCGAGGACCCCGGGGTCTCCGGTGAGTCGTCCGTGCATCTCGGCCATGACGCTGGCTTCCCGCTCATCGCGTGGCCGGACCATCTCCACATCGGCATCCGGGACGTGGTCAAGAATCTCGATGGCGCGACCACCGGGATATCCGAAGACGTACTCGACGCCTTGCTCGTCCAGTTCTTCGACAAGGCGCTTTCCTGTGTCAGTCATACGTAGTAAATTTGGCTGTCATTATCGATCGTTGCGTTACGTCTCACTGTGGGTCACTCCCAAGATATAGAGTTTGGGGTGCAAAGGTACAGCAGCTATGGCTGCATGGGGGGCTCGGGTCCCTGCGAAACCAACTGACTTGCTGTGCTGTTCAAGTAATTCGATCATGAGACAGCACTGGAATCTGGGAGCATCACTCACTTTGGATGCCTGTAACCTCTGTTTTTCTCAATAGAACTGTTCTACTGATTCGAATAGGACTGCTCCCATCATATGAATAGTAGAATATCCAGGAAAAACAAGAGAAATTGGACGAATTGTCGGGGACCCCCTCTCTATTCGCCTGTACCTCTTGTGTAGACCACCTGTACTCCATAGCGCTGGATACGGCCGCTGACTGATTACAGTGGTACTGCTGTAACAGTTTCTGCGCCACAATCGGAGCTGCTGTTACAAACGTATGAATGTAATAGCAATGCGAACGTAGGCCCGTTTTATACCATTCAGCTAGTTTAGGTATATCCCTCAATGAATTGGCTTTCGGCGGCGTAGACACACCC